>JAFGCH010000101.1 GCA_016932695.1 Acidimicrobiia bacterium
ACCACGCCCTCCAAACCGACACCCCCAGCCAACAGCAACCCCAACAAGCCGCCGCTTGACATAGGAGCAACCAACCCTCTCCCGCCCCAAAGCGGGCGGGAGAGGGAGTTGGCCCTCACCGCTGCTTCCGCAGCACCACCCCGTAAACGAAACCGAAGGGCCCCATCCGCCACAGCCGCTCCAGTGCCAGCGGCCCCTCTCCGAACAACCTCTCCGGCGGCGGCAGCCGGTCCAGGCTGCGGTGCAGATACCAGTACTCCCGCGGCGACCGGGCCAGCAGGCCGACCAGCGGCAGCACCAGCGCCGTCCCCACCCGGTGCAGCGCCCGCTTCCAGGCCGACGCCGGCCGGGACAAGTCCACCACGGCCGCCGCCCCGCCCCGCCGCAGCACCCGGTGGATCTCGGCCAGCGTCTCCGGCACCGACTCCACGTTGCGGAACACGTAGGCCGAGAACACCGCATCGAACGAGCCGTCGGCGAAAGGCAAGCGCTCCCCGTACCCGGTGACCCGGCGGCGCTGCGGGTTCAGGTCCAGCATCGGCGCCGAAGGGTCGAGAGCCACCACCCGGCGGGTGCCGAACTCCCGGTTCGCCGCCCCGGTCCCCGCCCCCAGGTCGAGCACCCGGCCCGGCGGCAGATGGGCGATGGCGGCCCGCCGCCAGGCCCCGTCACGCCCCAGCGACAGGATCCGGTTCACCGCGTCGTAGCGCCGGGCGACGCGGGCGAACACCTCGCCGCTCGTCGGGCCCCCCCGGCCCCTCACGGGCCGATGCGCTCCAGGCCCAACCAGGGCCGCAGCACCTCGGGGACCACCACGCTGCCGTCGGCCTGCTGGTAGTTCTCCAAGATGGCGATCAGCGTCCGGCCCACCGCGATGGCAGTGCCGTTGAGGGTGTGCACCAGGCGGGTGGCGCCGGAATCGTCGCGGTAGCGGATGCGCAGGCGCCGGGCCTGGAAATCGGTGGTGTTGGAACATGAGGTGATCTCACGGAACGCCCCCTGCCCCGGCAGCCAGGCCTCGATGTCGTACTTCTTGGCGGCCGAGTCGCCCAGGTCCCCGGTGCAGACGTTCACCACCCGGTAGGGCAGGCCCAGCGCCTGCACCAGGTCCTCTTCGCGAGAGAGCAGGAACTCGTGCTCCTGCCAGGACCGCTCGGGTGGGCAGAAGCAGAACATCTCCACCTTGTCGAACTGGTGCACCCGGAAGATGCCCCGGGTGTCCTTGCCGTAGGTGCCGGCTTCGCGGCGGAAGCAGGTGGAGAAACCGGCGTAGCGCAAGGGGAGGTCGCCAGCGTCGAGGATCTCGTCGGCGTGTTGCGCCGCCAGGGGCACCTCGGCGGTACCCACCAGGTAGAGGCCGTCGGCTTCCACCGGCCCTTCCTCACCGGCGCTCCACCCCACGGCGTAGACCTGCTCGCGCGCCCCGGGGAAGAACCCGGTGCCGTACAGGGCCTCGGCGCGCACCATCACCGGGGTGATCGCCGGCTGGAAACCGGCCGCCCCTAGGCGCTCCATGGCGAAGTGGATCAGGGCGATCTCCAGCAGCGCTGCCGGCCCGCGCAAGTAGGCGAAGCGGGCTCCCGACACCTTGACCCCGCGGGTGGTGTCGATGATCCCCAGCGCCTCACCCAGGTCCAGGTGGTCCCGCGGCTCAAAGGAGAACTGTGGGATCTCCCCCCAGCGCTTGATCTCGACGTTGTCCTCCTCCCCGGCGCCGTCGGGGACGCCGGCATGCGGCGGGTTGGGCAAGGTCCGCCACACCCGATCGAAGGCGGCGTCGAGGGCATCGGCCTCGGCCAGGGACTCGCGGTACTCCTCGGCCAGGCGGGCGGCGGCGGCGATGGCCGTCTCCTTGGCCTCTCCGCTCAGGCCGGCGATCTCCTTGCCGGAGCGTTTCTGGGCGGCCCGCTGCTCCTCGGCCCGAGCCCGGGCCTCGCGGCGGCGGCGGTCCAGGGCGGCCAGTTCGGTCACGTCCACCTGCAGATGGCGGCGGGCCAGGGCGGCGGCCAGGCCCTCGGGCTCGCGGCGCAGCAGTTCCAGGTCGATCACGAGGCCCATGGTAGGGCAGGCCGGCGCCGCCTCCCGGCGCTCCCCCCTAGCCGGCCATGGCCCGGGCGATGGCCTGCTGCTCCTCGGGAGAGAGCGAATCGCTGCTCCGCCCCCTGCGCAGCATCTTCACGTAGAAGATGCTCTCGGTACGCAAGGCCAGCACGGTCAACACCAGGCCGTCCCCCCTCTCGTTGAGCAGGGCGATGGAGCGCGACAGGCCGCCGGCCAGATCCCCGGTGGCGTCGAAGGCCACCACCCCGGTATGGCACAGCGCCCCCGGGAGGCGCTCGTGCAGCGACTGCACCACCGGTCGCAGCGCGGCCACCGCCTCCTCGTTGGCCGCCAGGTCGGCATCGAGACGACGGAGGGCCTCGAAGATGCCCCCGTCCTCGGGCAGCACCGCCAGGCGGCGCTGCAGGCGGCTCACCTGGACCGCCAGCACCACCACCGCCACCAGGGCCAGCCCGGCTACCGCCAGAGCGATGTACGGCATCATTCGCTGGTGTTCCTGATGAAGGTGAACGAGATCCGGTCGTCGGCCGGATTGTCGTCCTCGGCGCCGAGGGAGACCAGTATCTCGTACAGTCCGCCCGGTTCGGCGGGAAGGCCCGTGAAGGAGACCGTGGTCAGCGCCCCGGGCTCGAGCACCGCCACCTCCCGCTCGAACCGCTCCACGGTGGCCTCCTGGGTGACGAGCTCCAGGATCACCGTGACCCCCACCGCCCGCACCGTGCCCCGGTTGGCCACGGTGACGTCGGCATTCAGGCTCTCGGACACGGGCACCACCGGCAGCCCCACCTGCTCTCCCACGGGGGCGGGATCGAGGCGGAGGTCGGCCACCGCCAGGTTCTCCAGCACGGTGAGGCCCGGGGCCAGGATGAGCCGCTCGGCCAGCCCGTCTGCCTCGTAGAGCGACTCGGCGCCGCCGGGCACGAACTCCACTGCGGGGAATTCGCGGCCCACCGTGGTGAGATCGTCCTCGCCGAGCCCTTCGAGGAACCCGACGAAGGCGGTATCTCCCACTCGCAGGTCGGTGAGCCCCTGCTGCAACAGGTCGCGAGCCTCCTGGTCCATGGCGGCCTCGCTGAGGCCGATGAGCCCCAGCCGCACCCGGGAGATCCCGTCGCGCCAGCGGACCGCGGCGATGGCCAGATAGCGATCGGCCTCAGCCAGGTCACCGGGCGGCGACTCCACCGTCTCCAGGTCTCGGGCCGCGGCGGCGGTGCCCTGCTGCAGGTCGTCGAGAGTCGAGGCCATGACCGGGCGCCCGATCTGCTCGAGGCGCAGGACCATGTCGGCCAGCTGGTCGGCCAGGTCGGCCTCGGTCTCGGCGAATTCCAGCGCCCGGTCGAGATACTCCCGGCGCTGCTGCTGCTCCGACTGCACCCGGGTGACGGCGTAGGCCACCGCCACGATCACGACCAGGACGACCAGCCCCACGAGGATATGGCGCCGGCGGCGCCGGCGCACTTGCTGGTAGGACATCGAGGTGGGCGAGGGGGGACTCGAACCCCCACAGGCTTGCGCCCACAGGAACCTGAATCCTGCGCGTCTGCCAATTCCGCCACTCGCCCGCGGGAAGCGGGATCGTACCACGGGGCTCCGGAAACCGTTTCCGGACGCGGGGCAACGCCTCGTCCGGGCCCCGGCCTCCCGGCCGGCTGCCGCCGCCCAAACCCGAGGCTTTCGTACACTGGCCTCATGAGCCTGGCCCGCGGCCTGGAACGCCGCCTAGAGCAACTCGTCGACGGCATGGCCGCCCGCCTCTTTCGCGGGCGCATGCACCCGGTCGAGTTGGCCAACCTGCTGATTCGCGAGGCCGACCTGGCGCTGCACATCCTGCCCGTAGGCCCCGAGGCTCCCAACGCATTTGCCGTCACCCTCGGCGGCGAGCCTGCCGAAGCCGAGGCCCGCGACGCGGTGGAGCGTGAACTGGCCGTCGCAGTAGAGCAAACGGCGTGGGAGCGCGGCTGGCGCCTGCCCGGCCCGGTCCGGGTGAGCCTCATCGTCGGCTCGGGCCCGGCGGCGACCGCTGCCGTCCGGGCCGCCTTCGTGGCCGGGCCGCTGCCCCCCTGGGCCCGGCTGCTGCCCCCCGGACGCCCCCCGGTCGAAGTATGCCCCAACCGAGCGGTGGTCGGGCGCTCGTCTCAAGCCGACGCCCGCATCGACGACGCCGAGGTCTCCCGCCGCCACGCGCTGCTGTGGCGTGAGGCCGGGGGCATGTGGGTGGCCGACCTGGGCTCCTCCAACGGCACCCACCTCAACGGCGAGCCCGTGGCCGAGGTGGCCGAGGTAGTGGACGGCGACCTGCTCGCCTTCGGAGGCCCCTCATTCGTGTTCCGGTCGGTGTGACGTGCCCCCACTGGCCCTGCACCTCCTGAAGATCGGCTTCATCACCGCCCTCTACATATTCCTGTGGGTGGTAGGGCGGGGCATCGCCGGGCACCTGAAGCGCGAGTCGGCCCGTTCCGAGGCGCCGACCGTAGCCATCACCGAATCGCCCACCCAGGCCGGGATGACCTTCCGGGTGAGCGGCCCGCTCATCCTGGGCCGGAGCCCCGAAGCCGACGTGGTGCTGCAGGACCCCTATGCCTCCGACTTCCACATCCGCCTCGCCTTCCAAGGAGGTGAAGTGCGGCTGCACGACTTGGGCAGCACCAACGGGACCCAGGTGAACGGGGAGCGGGTGGTCGCGCCCCTCGCCCTGCGCCGCGGTGACCGGGTGCAGGTCGGCCAGACCATCATGGAGATTCGATGACCTTCCTGTGGGCTGCCGCCACCGACGCCGGCCGGGTCCGGGGCCACAACGAGGATGCCTTGTGGCCTCTGCCGGGCCCTTCCGGAACTGCCTCCGGCGAGGCCGAGCTACCCCTGCTCGCCGCAGTGGCCGACGGCATGGGCGGGCACGTCGGCGGCGAGGTGGCCAGCCGCTTGGCCATCGAAGCGGCCGCCGCCTCCTCCGGCTCCGCGGTGGAGCGGGTGCGCGCCGCCAACGCCGCGGTAGTGGGCACCGCCCTCGACCGGCCCCGGCTGGCGGGGATGGGCACCACCATGACCCTGGCCCTCTTCGACAACGGCACACTCGAGATCGGCCACGTGGGGGACAGCCGCGCTTACCTCTACCGCGACGGCGCCCTCGCCCAGGTCACCCGCGACCACTCCCTCATGGCCGACATGATCGCTTCGGGCGAGCTCACCCCGGCCCAGGCGGCCGTGCACCCGTTCCGCAGCGTGGTCACCCGGGCCATCGGCATGGAGAGCCGGGTCGTCGTAGATCGGGTGGAGCGCGACCTGCTTCCCGGCGATCGGGTGCTGCTGTGCACCGACGGCCTCACCACCATGGTGGCCGACGCCGACATCGCTGGCTTCCTGGCCGACGCCTCCGCCCCCGACGCCGCCGCCGCCCTGATCGCCGCCGCCAACCGGGCCGGGGGCCTGGACAACATCAGCGTCGTCGTGGTCGACCTCCCGCGTTGAGCCGCAACACCGAAGCCGCCCTGGTCGGCCTGGCCGCCGCCCTGGCGGGGGCGGGAGCGGTACTGGCCCCCCTGGCCGACGGGGATCTGCCCACCTACGACGTGCTGCTGGCCCCGGCGGTGTTCCTGGCCGCTTTCGGCGGGCTGCTGCTGGCGGTGCGCCGCTGGGCCCCCCGCGCCACCCGCACTCTGCTACCCCTGGCCGCCTTCCTGACCGCAGTGGGGTGGGTGGAGGTGTCCCGCCTGGACCGCGATCTCGGGCGCCTGCAGCTGTGGTGGCTGCTGGTGGGAACCGCCCTGGCCGGCACCACCCTCTTCGTACTGCGCCGTCGCGGGGTGGGGGTGCTGCGCCGCTACCGCTATCTCTTCCTGGTGACCGGCCTGGGCCTGCTGCTGCTCCCCCTGCTCCCCAGCAGCTGGCCGGTGCGAGGCCTCACCCTGAACGGGTCCCGCCTCTGGGTGCGCTTCCAGGCCGGCGACCTGTCCCTCTCCTTCCAGCCCGGGGAGGCGGCCAAGATCCTGATCGTCGCCTTCCTCGCCTCCTACCTGGCCGACCGCCACCGCGCCCTCACCGGCATGCCCCGCCGCCTGGGCCCACTGAGCCTCCCCGAGCCGCGACAACTGCTGCCGGTGCTGCTGGCTTTCGGGGTGAGCTTCGCCGTGCTCGTCTACCAGCGCGACCTGGGCGCCTCGGTGCTGCTCTTCCTGGTGTTCGCCGCCATGCTGTTCGCCGCCACCGGGCGCTTCGCCTACCCCGCCGCCGCCCTGGCCCTGCTCGCCGGCGGCGGCCTGGCCGCCTACCAGTACTTTGGGCACGTCCGCCTGCGCGTGGAGGCCTGGCTGCACCCCTTCGCCGACTTTGCCGGCACCGGCTACCAGGTGGCCCAGGGGCTCTTCGCGCTGGGAAGCGGCGGCCTCACCGGCACCGGCCTCGGCGCCGGCCGCCCCGACCTGATCCCGGCGGCGGCCACCGATTTCGTCTTCGCCGCCGTCTCCGAAGAACTGGGGCTGGCCGGGGGGTTGGCGGTCATCGCCGCCTACGCCCTGCTGGTGGCGGCCGGCTTCGGCATCGCCCTGCGGGCCCGCGACCCGTTCCGCAAGCTGCTGGCCGGGGGCCTCACCCTGACCCTGGCGGTGCAGACGGTGCTGATCGTGGGCGGCATCCTCCGCCTCCTCCCCCTCACCGGCATCACCCTGCCCTTCATGTCCTACGGCGGGTCCTCGCTCTTGGCCAACCTGGTGCTGGTTGCCCTGCTGGCCCGGATCTCCCACGAGGAGGGCTCGTGAACCCCGCCCTGCGCCGCCTGGCCGCTGCCTGCCTGGCCGGCTTGGCCCTGCTGGCCGGCGGCCTCACCTACCACCAGGCGGTGGCCGGGCCCGGCTATCGGGACGACCTCCGGAACCCCCGGGCGCTGCTGGACCGGGCCACCCGCCAGCGGGGCCGCATCCTCACCGCCGACGGCGTGGTGATCGCCGAGTCGGAGAGAGGGGCCGACGGCGATCTGCTGCGCACCTACCCCGAAGCCGACCTGTACGGCCACGCCACCGGCTATTCCAGCGCTTACTTCGGCGACACCGGCATCGAGGCCGCCTATGCCGACGAACTGCGCTCCGGCAAGGACGGCTCGCTGGGAGCCGCCATCTTCTCCCTGCTGGGCGGGGACCTGCGCCCCCACCAGGTGCGCCTCACCTTGCGCGACGACCTGCAGCGGGCGGCCGCCGATGCCCTGGGGGATCAGCGCGGGGCGGTGATCGCCCTCAACCCGGC
>JAFGCH010000102.1 GCA_016932695.1 Acidimicrobiia bacterium
AGCCGAGCCGCGTACTCGAAGCGGAGCTCCCGGGCCGCCTCGCGCATCTCCTCCTCCAGGCTCCGGATGAGCCGCCCCAGGTCCTCGGCCGGCAGGTCCAGCGCGGGGCGAGGCTGTGCCTGGCGCTTGCGCCGCTCCACTGCCGGGGCCTCCCGGCTCTGCACCAGCTCGAGGATGTCGGACACCTTCTTGCGGATCGTCTGCGGGTCGATGCCGTGGGCGGTGTTGAACTCCATCTGGACGGCCCGGCGGCGGTTGGTCTCGCTGATCGCCCGCCGCATCGACTCGGTGACATCGTCGGCGTACATGATCACCTGGCCTTCGACGTTGCGCGCCGCCCGGCCGATGGTCTGGACCAGCGACGTCTCCGATCGCAGGAAGCCCTCCTTGTCGGCATCGAGGATGGCCACCAACCCCACCTCGGGCAGGTCGAGGCCCTCCCGCAGCAGGTTGATGCCCACCAGCACGTCGAACTCCCCCAGTCGCAGGTCGCGCAGGATCTGCACCCGCTCCAGGGTCTGCACCTCCGAATGCAGGTACCGGGCCCGGACCCCCATCTCCAGCAGGTAGTCGGTGAGGTCCTCGGCCATCTTCTTCGTGAGGGTCGTGACCAGCACCCGCTGCCCAGCATCGGAGCGCCGGCGGATCTGCTCGAGCAGGTCGTCGATCTGGCCCCGCGTGGGCTTCACGATCACTTCTGGATCCACCAGGCCCGTAGGGCGAATGATCTGCTCCACCACCTGGCTGGAGTGCTCCATCTCCCAGCGCGCCGGCGTCGCCGAGAGGAAGACCGCCTGGCGGGTGCGCTCCAGCCACTCGTCGAAGCGCAGCGGCCGGTTGTCCATCGCCGAAGGCAGCCGGAACCCGTGCTCTACCAGCACCGTCTTGCGGCTCCGGTCCCCCTCGAACTGGCCGTGCAGCTGCGGGATGGTCACGTGGCTCTCGTCCACCACCGTGAGGAAGTCGTCGGGGAAGTAGTCGAGCAGGGTGTAGGGCGCTTCCCCGGGGCCCCGCCCGTCGAGGTGCCGGCTGTAGTTCTCGATGCCGCTGCAGTAGCCCACCTCGCGCATCATCTCCAGGTCGTACACCGTGCGCATCCGCAGCCGCTGCGCCTCGAGGAGCTTGCCCTGTGCCTCCAACTCGGCCAGCCGGGCGGCCAGTTCCTCCTCGATGTCGGCCATGGCCCGCACCATGCGCTCCTGGGTGGTCACGTAGTGGGTGGCCGGGTACACGAACAGCTCGCTCAGCTCCTCGAGCACCTCACCGGTCAGCGGGTTCATGCGCAGGATCCGGTCCACCTCGTCGCCGAAGTACTCCACCCGCGCCATCGTCTCCTCGTAGGCAGGGAAGACCTCCAGGGTGTCCCCGCGCAGCCGAAAGCGGCCCCGGGTCAGGTTGACCTCGTTGCGCTCGTACTGGATGTCGACCAGGCGCCGCACCGCATCGCCCAGCGGGTACTCCACCCCCCGCACCAGCCGCAGCAACTGGCCCTCGTACTGCTCCGGGGAACCCAGGCCGTAGATGGCCGACACCGACGCCACGATGATCACATCTCGTCGGGTCAGCAGGGCGGCCGTCGCCGAATGCCGCAGCCGCTCGATCTCGTCGTTGATGCTGGCATCTTTCTCGATGTAGGTGTCGGTCTGGGGGATGTAGGCCTCGGGCTGGTAGTAGTCGTAGTAGGAGACGAAGTACTCCACCCGGTTGTCGGGAAAGAACTGGCGGAACTCGTTGGCCAACTGCGCCGCTAGCGCCTTGTTGGGAGCCAGCACCAGGGTCGGCCGTTGCACCTGCTCGATCAGCCAGGCCACCGTGGCCGACTTGCCGGATCCGGTGATGCCGAGCAGCGTCTGGAAGCGCTCTCCTCGCGTCACTCCCTCGGCCAGGCGCGCCACCGCCACCGGCTGGTCCCCGGCGGGGGCGAAGTCCGACACCACACGGAAGTCGGTCACGGGGCCACGCTACCGCCGCCGGCGCCCTGCCAACCCAGGATCTCCTTCCAGGCCCGCCGGCATTCCCCCTCCAGGTGGTCGAGGCCGGACCCGTTGTCCACCACCAGATCGGCCCGCCGCTGCCATTCGTCCCGGGAGGGTTGGGCCGCCATGCGGCGCCGGGCATCCCCCTCGGTCAGGCCCCGTGCCGTGAGCCGGGCCAGGCGCACGTCGTCGGGAGCGTCCACCACCACCCAGCGCCAGCCGGGGCCGAGCAGGTCCACGGGCAGCGGCATCTCTACCAGTACCACCCCCTCCGTCACCGGTGCCACCCACCCCGCCAGCAGGCGGCCGATGGCGGGATGGGTCATTGCCTCCAGCGCGGCACGCGCCTCGGCATCGTTGAACACCACCTGGGCTAGGGCCCGTCGATCGATGCGCCCTGCGGCGACGACTCCCGGCCAACGCGCCGCCACTGCCGTCGCGGCTGCCCCCCCGGGCTCCAGTACGGCGTGGGCGGCCGCATCGGCCGAGAACACCTGCGCTCCCCAGGAGGCGAAGATGGCGGCGACCGTGCTCTTGCCCGAGCCGATGCCTCCGCCTAGTAGGGCGCGCGCCGCCGGGCTCATGTCGCAGACGTTACCGCCCCCGGGTCAGGACCCCTTGCGCCCCTCTCCGGGCAGGAACTGCTTGGCCAGCCGAGTGAAGGCCCGCGCCACCCGCGATCGCGGGCTCAGCGCCACCACCGGGACCCCCTCGTTCACCGACTGCGGCACCAGGCGATCCGAGGGAATGGCGGCCGCGGTGCGCAGCCCCAGCGACCGCTCCAACTCCACCAGGTCCAGCCGGGCCTTGGCGTTGATGCGGTTCACCACCAGGCGCAGACGTTCCATGGGATAGCGGCCCGCCCGGAGGATGTCCAGGGCCAACTTGGCGTTCTTCACGCTGGGCAGGTCCATGTCGACCACTACCACGACCTCGTCGGCATGGTCGAGCAAGGTCAGCAGGACGTCGTCGAGCACCGCACCGGTGTCCACCACCACGAAGCGATACAGGCGGCGCATCTTCTCCACCACCTGGACCACCGACTTGGGGGCAACGGCGTCGGCCGCCGCCGGCTGCAGCGGCGCCGGCAGCACCCGCAGGCCGCTCTCGTGTCGCAGGACCAAGGCGTCCAGACGCGCTTCCGACAGGTCCTCCACCTGGAGCGCCACCTCGGCAAGGTTGCGCGTCGGGTCCACCTGCAGGAGCAGGGCTACATCCCCGAACTGAAGGTCGGCGTCGACGATGGCCACCGCATCCTCTCCGACCGCGAAGCTGAGGGCCATCGCCAGGTTGGTGGCCGTCACCGACTTGCCCGATCCGCCCTTGCCTGCCATCACCACGATCACCCGGCCTTCGTCCCCTGAACGAGGCCGGGGCGCCGGCGCCGCCGCCGCGACGGGACGAGAGAAGGGCACCACCGGGGAGGGCAGATCGTCCTCCCCATCGGCGGCGTCCTCGCGCGCGGGCATCCCCTGCGGGGGCGGGGGAAACGGAGGAGGCAGAGGTTCTACGGGCCGGGGCACCGGCGGCGCCACCTCCGGCTTCGGCGGCAGCGCCTCGGGCTGCAGGGGTGCCGCCACCTCCGCCTCGAGGATGGAAGCAGGCTCCGGCGCTCGCTCCTCCTGAACCGGAGGAGCAACCGGAGGGGCAACCGGGGGTACGAGAGGGACAGAGGGCTCAGCGGGCGGTTCCGGCACCGGCGGTGCCGGCGGCTCGGGTACCGGGGTCACCGGCGGCGTGGCAACGGCAGCCGGTTCGGGCGACGGGAGAGGCATTGCGAGCTCGCTCGTCATCGGGGCCGGGGCCGCCACGGCGGCAGGCGCTTCCGTACGGACGACCGGGGAGGCGACGACCGGGGAAGCCGCTTCCACCACCACCTCCAACAGGTGCGGCGCCGGGTCCGGCTGACGACGGGCCGCCAGCGCGGCCGCCAGCTTGCGCGCCGTGAGGGGAGCATCGACCACGTCGGTGAGCCCGGTCTGCACGGCGGCCAAGAGCACCCGGTTGGTCACCACGTTGGCCACCAGGACCATGTGAATGGTGGGGTCGATCGCCAGCACCGCCCCGGCGGCTCGCACCCCGGCCTCGTTGCCGAAGGACGGCCCCAGGATGGCGGCATCGACCCGTCCCCCGACGGCGATCTCCTCGGCCTCCTCCAGGGAGCGAGCCGTCAGCAGTCGCTCGCCGTTGAGCAGCAGCCGCGTATCCTCGACAAAGTCGAGATCCGGGTCGATGATCAGGATCAGCCTGCCCCGGCGGGCCATAGCCACCTTCCTCCGCGTGTGCCGGGCGCACTGCGCTCGTGGTGACTAGTCCTTCGGACGGCCGACGGGCCATCTTGAGGGGCAGTTGGGCGGGACGGCCTACTTGCGGCCGATCCCCTTCTCCTTCAGCTCCTGCAAGATGGCCTCCAGCGAGGCATCGGCGGCGAAGCTGGGCTGCGGCTCGGCCGCTTCCTCTTCGCGCTGGAATTCCTTGCGCTGGCGACGGCGCGGCGGCCGCCGTTCCTCGGTCCACTGGGAACGCTGCGACCACTCGGGGGTGGCCTGCTTGATGGACAGGCTGATGCGGCGGCGGTCGGCGTCGATCTCGGTGATCTTGACCTGGACCTCCTGGCCCACCGACAGCTCCAGCTCGGGGCTGTCGACGTGGTGCATGGCGATCTCCGACACGTGGACCAGGCCCTCGACCCCGTCGGTGACCGAGACGAAAGCGCCGAAGGGCACCGTCTTGGTGACCGCGCCGACGACGACATCGCCCACCTGATGCGCCGAGGAGAAGGACTCCCACGGGTCTTCCCGCGTCTGCCTCATGGAGAGCGAGATGCGCTCCCGGTCGCGGTCGACCTCGAGCACCTTGACCGTCACCCGGTCGCCCACGGACACGGCCTCACCGGGATGGCTGACGTGCTGCCACGAAAGCTCCGACACGTGCACCAGGCCGTCCATGCCACCCAGGTCCACGAACGCCCCGAAGTTGACCACCGAAGAGACCACGCCCTCGCGGACCTCCCCCGGCTCCAGGGCATCGAGGAAAGCCTGCCGCTGCTCGGCTTGCTCCTCTTCCAGGAAGGCCCGGCGCGACAGCACCACGTTGTTGCGGTTCTTGTCCAGTTCGATGACCTTGGCTTCCAGCGTGGTGCCCACATAGGGCTGCAGGTCGCGTACCCGGCGCAGTTCCACCAGCGAGGCGGGGAGGAAGCCGCGCAGGCCGATGTCGACGATGAGACCGCCCTTGACGACCTCGATCACCTGGCCCGTCACCGTGCCGCCCTGGCGCATGATCTCCTCGATGCGCCCCCAGGCCCGCTCGTACTGCGCCCGCTTCTTGGAGAGGATCAGGCGGCCCTCCTGGTCCTCCACCTGGAGCACCAGCGCCTCGATGTGCTCCCCGACCTGGACCACTTCGCTGGGATTGACGTTGTTGCGGATCGACAGCTCGCCAGCGGGGATGATCCCCTCGGACTTGAAGCCGATGTCGACGAGGACCTCGTCGGGGTCCACCCGGACCACCGTGCCGCTCACCAGGCTGCCCTCGGAGAACTCCACCACAGTGCGCTCCACCGCGGCGGCGAAGTCCTCGGCAGAGAGGGGCCCCTCCGCGATCTCCTCGGGGACAGTCGCCACGGTCAGCTCGGGAGCCGGCTCCTCCGCCGGCAGGCCGGCCGCAACCGCCTCGGCCACAAAGGCGGGCGGCTCCTCGGGCACCTGCTCTTCGGCCACAAAGGCGGGCGGCTCCTCGGGCACCTGCTCTTCGGCCACA
>JAFGCH010000103.1 GCA_016932695.1 Acidimicrobiia bacterium
GGATCGGCAGTGCCCTTCAGGTCCGTGAGCACACGGTCACCGCTGCTGTAGCTGAGGCCGCACGAGGGAACCCGCGGCCCGCTGGGCACGGTGGGTGTGACCGGCTCGTCGGGTATGCGATCCACGGGGAAGGCGCCGCTATCCATGGCGCTCGCCAGGGCTTGTTGCTGGTTGGTGTAGGTGGGGGTAGTCACCGCGATGTCCCACACCGCCAGCGGCTCGTCGCCCAGGGTGCAGGCCGGACTGAAGGCGGGCACCGGGTTCATGGGCGGGTCGTTCACCGGGAACACGATGATGTTTCCCGGGCCGCGCTGGGGGATCCACACCCAGGGGCCCTGTCCGGAAGTGCTGGTGCCCGTCGTTCCGCCCGGCGGAGGAGGCCCCAGGACCGGAGGTCCGGGCATCTGCACCGGCACCTGGGTCACGCCGGGATTCCCCACCAGAGCGAACGGGCTCACCTTGGAGGTAGCCACGTAGTGACCGCCGAAGGCAGCCAGGTAGTTGTAGTAGCCGGCAAAGGGTGCTCCGACCGGCACGATGTTGCCCTGGGGGTCCATGGTGTACATCTGTGTGGGGTAGGCGGGGTCGGTGTAGTTGTGGGTGCCGTCGGCGGGCGGGCCCACCAGTACGGAGACCCCGCCGCTGCCCGCAGCCAGTCCCTGGATCTGGCCCCCGAAGTCGGCGTCCACCACGTAGGTGTCGAGACTGAACGACCATACCGAGCCTTGCCAGTTGGGTCCGCCGGGGAGGTTCGGCTCGACCTCGTCCACTCTCCAGTAGTAGGTGGAGCCGGCCACATCCAGCGACCCGGCAGCGAGGTAGACGGGGGGCTCGAGTTCGGAGGTGCCCTCCGCCACTACGGCTCCGGATTCGGGATCGACGGCGATGACCTTGCTCAGGCTGGGCAGCGCCAGCCACACCACGCCGTGGGCGATCAGCATGGTGGAGGGGCACGCTCCCACGCTGATTCGTCCGGTGACCTCGCCGGTCGCGGCGTCGAGGCGCACCAGGAGGCCGCCCCGGCAGTCGGTGACCCACACCCAGCCCAGGCCGATCTGGATCTGGTCGGCGCTCAGCCCGACCTCGGTGACCCCGGCACAGGAGTTGGAGGCCAGGTCCCAGCGGCCCACCAGGCCGGCATCCCAGTCGGTGTACCACACCGCCGAGGCGGACTCGGTGGTGGCCGCCGCGGTGGTGGTCGTGGAAGCTCCGCCTGCCGCCGTTGAAGTGCTGGCCAGCCCGGCGGACGAGTCGGTTGCTCCGCCGTCGTCGTCTCCGCAGGCGACCACGACTAGGGCGAGAGCGAGCAGGAGCAGGATCGCCGGATGGCGCCGCATGGGGTCCTCCCTCGTATTGCCCTCCATATTGGCAAACCCGGCGCAGCCTTGAAGGCCGTTCTGGCGGTTAGCCCCCGGTCAATTGGATGACCACGGCGGCAAAGGGAGCCAGTGGGTCCAGCGGCCGATAGCCGTCGAGGTCGCCCTGGGCATTGACCGTCGGGATCGCCGGGGCGGCGTCGGAACCCGTCATAACGGTGGCCTGGGCCACACCCTCCAGCGATCCCTCCGCCAGGCTGAGGGAGTAGTCGGTGATCGCGTCGCCGGTCAGATTCACCACCACCAGCACGTGTTCGTCCCCGGCGATGCGCAGGAAGGCGGCCACAGCATCGTTCCCCGTCTCCACGGTGACCAGGTCCCCGAAGCGGAGCGCGGCGCTCCCGTTGCGGAACTGGATCAGGGTGCGGTAGAGGCCGAGGAGCGAATCCGGGTCGCCGTCCTGAGCGGCCACGTTGCGCTCGGCGAATCCCGGGTCGGCAGCCTCCCAGGGCACCCCGGTGGTGAAGCCCACCCCGGGCCCCACCCCGGTCCACGGCATGGGGGTGCGGATGCGCTCGTCGGGCTTGTTCCCGGCGAGGCCCACCTCCTCACCGTAGTAGATGAAGGGGGTGCCGGGGGCGGTGAGGAGCATCGTGGCGCAGAGGCGGACGATGGGCTCCACCATGTCCGGAGGTGCTCCGGCGGCGACCGAAGTCCAGACCCGAGCCATGTCGTGGTTGGCCAGGAAAGTCGCTGCCTGCCCCAGCCGGTAAGAGGCGGCCAGCTCCTCCAGAGCTTCGGTGAAGGGCCCGGCCAGGCCCGTCTGGAGGGCCCCGGCCAGCCCCTCTTGGCCGAAGTCGAAGTCGAACACCAGGTCCGCGGCGTCGGGGACGTAGCGGGCGGTGACCGCCCCGGTGCTCCACACCTCGCCCAGCACCAGGGCGGTGGGATCCACCCGGTGCACGAAGTCGGTGAAGGCGGCGAACCACCGGCGCGAGGCCACGGTGTCCGCCTGCACCGGGCCTTGCTCCACGAAGTGCTGGGCGGCATCTACCCGGAAGCCGTCTACCCCAACGTCCTCCAGCCAGAAGCGGGCCACTTCTTCCAGCGCGGCGAGGACTTCTGGGTTCTCCAGGTCCAGGTCGGGCATCTTCTCCCAGAAGAGGGCGTAGTAGTAGCGGCCGTCTCTTTCGTGCCACACCTGCTGGCCCCAGGGGCCCTCCCA
>JAFGCH010000104.1 GCA_016932695.1 Acidimicrobiia bacterium
CAGGGCACACAGCAAGGCACAAGCGAGACGGGCGACCGGGGGAAGGCGGACCGCCGCGGCGGCGCGATCCACAACGGCGAATGTATCCCAGGCCGGGCGACGCCTCAATACCGTCGGCATCGAGAAGCGGGGCGCGGCCCGAGACTCAGCGGATGAGCGACAGCCAGATGCCGGCCGCCGTGAAGAGCGCCCCCACCAGGATCATGCCCACCGTGACCCGCAGAGGTAGCTTGCCGTCGAAGGACTCGGGAAGGCGCCGGCGCACCGCCTGCAGCAGCCGCCGGGCGAAGGGCACGTCGGCGGAGAGGATCGCCAGTCCGGCGGCGATGGTGATCAACCCCGGGCCGGGCAAGGCCAGCATGGCGATGCCGGCCATCAGGACCAGCGTGCCCACCACCACGGACACGATGCGCACCAGGATGTGCCGTTTTGCCTGGGCCACCGTGGTCTCGCGATGGCCCGTAGCAAGTTCCGCCTCCACCGCGGCGGCCTGGAAGATATCGCCGAGACCGACCTTCTCCGGATCACCGTGGCTGGAGGGCACCGCACTTTCCGGCAGGGCGTGCTCGTCTTGGTTCTCCGGCTCTATCGGCTGGCTCATACCCCTCTGCCTGCTGGCGGCCCGGCCGGGCGACCGATTCCGGGGTCGAGAGCCTAGGTGAACGGCGGCCGCCACGGAAGCCTCCGGCCCGCAGCGACGGAATAGCCGGGCGCCGACGGTGGGAGGGAGCGGGAAGGTCACCGTCGGCGCTAGCGGCGTCGATCGAGGCTTCGGCCTGCCGGGCCGCCGGCCCGGACGCCGCCGCAGGGGGGAGGTCCCGCGGCGCGCCGTCGCCTCATCAGTGAGACGCCGGCACTCGGGCGCGCGGTTCCCGACTAGGCCACCGCTCCCGGGCCCGGCAGCCGCCGCACCTGCTCCCGGGCGAGGTCGAAGCGAGTGGCGATCTCGCGCAGGGTGCGGCCATCGGGCGTCAAGGCCCAATGCGGCGCTACCTCAGCCAGGGCGGCGGCCAGGAACGGGCGATGCGGGATATCGGGGTCGGGTACCCGGCTGCTCTCTACTTCTCCCTCAAACCCTTCGTAGGCCGCCAGGTCGATGTCGATGGTCCGCGGGGCGTAGCGGTCTCCTCCGCGCACCCGCCCCAGAGAAGCCTCCACCCGGCGGCACTCCGCCCGGAGTGCCTCGGGAGAGAGGGAGGTACTCAGCGCCAGCGCCGCGTTGTGGAACCAGGGGTCTCCGGGCCGACCCAGGGAAGGGCTCTCGTAGACGCCGCTGACGGCCACTACCTCGACGCCGGGCAGGGCTGCCAGCAACTCCAAGGCGGCAGGCAGGTTCCGCTCCGGTTCGATGTTGCTGCCCAGGGCGAGCAAGGCACGCCGCCCGGAACTCATCCCGAGCGGTCCTCTCGAGAGCGGCGAATGATCACCCCCACCGAACGGGCGTAGCGCAGCGCCCCCGGCTTCTCCACGGCTACTTCCACCTCGGCGATACGCAGGTCGGCCGCCAGGCAGATGCCGGCCAGTTCCTCGGCCAGGCGCTCCACGAGATGGGGCCGGCCCTCGCGAATGTGGGCGATCATCGCCTTGGCCACCGAGCGGTAGTTCACCGCGTCCTCGATGGCGTCGCTGGCTGCCGCCGGGCGGGTGTCGGCCCACAGCGTGGCGTTCACCAGGATGTCCTGTTCGTGCTCGCGCTCGTCGGGGTTGATCCCGACGATCCCCCGCACCAGGAGGTCCTTGATAACGATGCGGTCCACGACGCCGAATGTACTCGGTGAAGGCCCCTACCGCAGATGGGCCCCCCCATCGACCCGAAGGATCTCGCCGGTAATGAAGGGGTTGCGCAGCAGGAAGAGGACCGCCGCCACCACCGGGTCGGTGCCCCCGGGCCGGCCGGCGGGGATCTGCTGGGCGAGGGCCTTCAAGTACTCCGATCCTTTGCCCGGAGGCGGGAGGATGGCCCCCAGGGCTACCGCGTTCACCCGGATGCGCGGGGCCAAGGCCTCGGCCGCGGCCAGCGTGAAGGTGTCGAGGCCCCCCTTGGCCACCGTGTAGGAGAAGTGCTCGCGATAGGGCCGGGCGGTGCGCCAGTCGGTGACGTTCACCACCGCCCCCTCCAGGTCTGCGGGCAACGCCGCGGCGAACGCCCGGGTGAGCAGCACCGGGGCGCGCAAGTTCACCGCCAGGGTGCGATCCCACCCCTCGGAGGTGATGCCCTCCAGGTCGTCGTCGGGGAAGACCGCGGCGCTGTTCACCAGGATTCGCACCGGTGCCGGGCCGCCCGCCGCCGCCAGCACCCGCTCCGGGGCCTCCGGGTCGGCCAAGTCGGCCTGCATCGTCGCCACCCGCACCCCGAGCGCCGCCGCCGCGGCCGCCGTCGCCGCCGCCGCGGCCGCCGCCGACCCGTAATGCAGCACCAGGTCGCAGCCCGCCTCGGCCAGGCCCAGGGCGATCGCCCGCCCTACCCGATGGGCCCCTCCGGTCACCAGAGCACAGGTTCCGCGCAGTTCCACGAGCGGCGAGGGTAGCCGCAGTGACGGGAAGAAGGCCCGGAAACGACTACCGTTTGGCCGTGCCCCGGAACGCCGACCCGAAGCACGGACGCTGGATCCTGCCGCTGATCATCCTGGCGATGATCGTGCTCACCATCACCTTTGTGAACAGCCTGGAGCCGGCGGAGAGCGAGGCCGGCACCACCACCACGCTGCCGCCGCCTGTGACGACGACCACCACCACGCTGCCCATCGACGTGGCCGCCTTCCTGGTCACCCTGGAGGTGTACGAGACCCAGGTGAACGCCTTCCTGGGCGACATCCAAGGAATCAACACCGATTGGGAGAGCGATCAGATCGTTTTCGACGAGGCACGCGCCTCTTTCGAGGCCGTGCGGACGAACATCGTCCTCTGGGAGAACGAGGTAGCAGCCGCCACCGACGTCCCGCCCGCCTTGGCGGAAGGCCACGTGCAGCTGGTCCTGGAGGTCGAGGAACTGGCCCCCCGGGTGGAGGACATCATCCTGGGCCTCGAAGCCCCCGACGACGGCAGCCTGCGCCGCGCCGCCATCATCGACTTCGAGGACCAGATAGACGCGATTCTCGACGCCATCGACAACCTGCGGGCGCTGGCGGAGGAGACGGGTGGGATCGGCGACACGACCTCCACCACCACCGAGGGGGACGGCGGAGAAGAGCCCACCACCATCATCACCACCTCGACCACCGAAGGCACCAACGCCTGAGGGCGACCCGGCAGACGCTGCTAGAGGTCGTAGTACATCTTGAACTCCCACGGGTGGGGGCGCAGCCGCACCGCGTCCACCTCATGGCGCCGCTTGTAGGCGATCCAGTCCTCGATCAGCTCCTCGGTGAACACCCCGCCGGCCAGCAGGAACTCGTGGTCTGCCTCCAGGGCGTCGAGGGCCTCCTCCAGCGAGCCCGGCACCGAGGGCACCTTGGCCAACTCCTCGGGGGGCAGGTCGTAGAGGTCCTTGTCGACCGGCGCCCCCGGGTCGAGCCGGCGGGTCACGCCATCTAGGCCGGCCAGCAGCAGGGCGGCGAAGGCCAGATAGGGATTGGCCGAAGGGTCGGGGCAGCGGAACTCGATCCGCTTGGCGGCCGGCTTCAGCGAGTGCACCGGGATGCGCACCGCCGCCGACCGGTTGCGCTGGCTGTAGACCAGGTTCACCGGGGCTTCGTACCCGGGCACCAGGCGCCGGTACGAGTTAGTGGTAGGGGCGGCAAAGCCCAGGATCGCCGGGGCATGTGCCAGCAGGCCGCCGATGTAAGCCCGGGCCATGTCCGACAGGCCGCCGTACCCCTTCTCGTCGTAGAAGAGCGGCTTGCCCCCGGTCCACAGGCTCATGTGCACGTGCATCCCCGACCCGTTGTCCTGGAAGATCGGCTTGGGCATGAAGGTCACCGTCTTGCCCCGCCGCCAGGCGGCGTTCTTCACCAGGTACTTGAAGAGGGTCACCCGGTCGGCGGTCTGCAGCAGCGTGCCGAAGCGGATGTCGATCTCGGACTGCCCGGCGGTGCCCACCTCGTGGTGGTGGAACTCCACCTCCATGCCCGCCTCGAGTAACAGGCGCGTCATCTCCGAGCGCAGGTCGGCGAAGTGGTCGGTGGGCGGGACGGGGAAGTA
>JAFGCH010000105.1 GCA_016932695.1 Acidimicrobiia bacterium
CCCCTGGGCCCCGTCCTCCGGAGAGGCCTTGGAGAACCCATCCGGCGGGCCGGCAGCCACCCCCAGGCCGTGCCGCGACCCGGCGGCGAGGGCGATGAACCGGTTCCCCGCCGGCGCCCCCGAAACCTGGCCGTCGCCGTCCCGCCCCCAGGCGGCGAGCGACCCATCGGCCCGCAGCGCCAGGCTGTGGTAGAGACCTGCGGCAACGGCAACAAAGTCGGTGCCTGCCGGCGCCCCCGAGACCTGGCCGTACGAGTCATTGCCCCAAGCGGCGAGCGACCCGTCGGCCCGCAGCGCCAGGCTGTGCTGATACCCGGCGGCCAGCGCCGTGTGGTCGGTTCCCGGCGGCGTCGCCGAAACCTGACCGTGGCCGTCCCACCCCCAAGCGGCAATCGACCCGTCGGAGCGAAGCGCCAGGCTGTGGCTCCCGCCCCCGGAGACCGCCGCGAAGTCGGTTCCCGGCGCCGTCCCCGAAACCTGGCCGTGGCCGTCCCATCCCCAGGCGGCGAGCGAGCCGTCGGCTCGCAAGGCCACCCCGTGGCTCCAGCCGGCGTCCACCGCCACGAAGGCGCTCTCCGCAGGGGGCGAAGACTGACCCAGGTAGTCGTCCCCCCAGGCGGCGATCGAGCCGTCGGCGCGGAGCGCCACACTGTGGTTGCCCGCCGCAGAGACCGCCACGAAGCCGGACCCGGCCGGCGTGTCCGACACCTCACCGAAGGAGTCCTGCCCCCAGGAGACGAGCGACCCGTCCTCCCGCAGCGCCACGCTGTGCTCCTGGCCACCGGCGACCGCCACGAAGTCGAACCCGCCGGGTGGTGGGGCATTGCCGGGGCGCGACCCCCAGTGGGCGATGGAGCCGCCGGCGATCGGAGCGCCGGCCGGCCTGGTGGCGAACGACCACCAATCGCCGCCGTCGGCCTCTGTCGGCCCGAAGCCGTTGACGGCGCGCGCTTGCCAGAAGTAGGTGGTGTCGTCGGCCAGTCCGGTGAGCGTCACGCTGGTGGCGGTCCCGGCCTCCTGCCACCCGGCGCAGAGGTCGTCGTCGGAAGGGTCCACGCAGTACTCGTAGGAGTCGGCCCCCGGCGCCGCCCGCCAGAACAGGGTCGGCCGATTCGACAGGCCGGCCGCCCCATCCGCCGGCACCACCTTGCCGAAGGCCCCAGGAGGCCCGGTGGTGAACTCCCACCAGTCGCCCCCGTCGGCCTCGGTGAGCCCCTGGCCGTTGCGGGCCCGCACCTGCCAGAAGTACATCGTGACGTCCGACAAGCCGGTGAGCCCGCCGCTCGTCTCCGCGCCGGCATCCACCCAAGGCGCGCAGGCCCCATCGTCGGTGGTATCGGCGCAGTACTCGTAGCCGGCCGCCCCGAGCGTGGACTCCCACGAGAGGGAGACGGCGGACCCCAGGTGAGCGGCCTCGTCGGCCGGAGCCACCTTGCCGAAGGCCGACGGGGGCCCGGGGGCGACCAGCGCCAGGCTGTGCTCCCAGCCGGCGGCGACCGCCAGGTAGTCGTGGCTCGTCGGCGGCGACGCCTGGCCGTAGCTGTCGTCGCCCCAGCCGACGACCGACCCGTCGGAGTGCCACGCCAGGCTGTGGTAGTAGCCGGCGGCCACAGCCGCGAAGCCGCTCCCCGCCGGGGGCGAAGCCTGCCCGTGGTCGTTGCAGCCCCAGGCCACGATCGACCAGTCGGAACGCAGCGCCAGGCCGTGATTGGAGCCGGCGGAGATGGCCACGAAGTCGTTGCCCGCCGGCGCCCCCGACACCTGGCCGTACTGATCCCGCCCCCAGGCGGCCAGCGACCCATCGGAACGCAGAGCGAGGCCGTACTCGGAGCCGGCGGAGATCGCCGCGAAGTCGTTCCCCGCCGGGGGCGACGCCTGCCCGTGGTCGTTGCGGCCCCAGGCCACGATCGACCAGTCGGAACGCAGCGCCACGCTGTGATGGCGGCCGCCGGCGATCGCCACGAAGTCCTCCCCGGGCGGCGGCGAAGCCTGCCCGTGGTTGTCGCGGCCCCAGGCCACGAGGTAGCCCCCGGAGCCGTTCGCTGTCGCGGCCGGCAGGGCCGCGGCCACCAACAGACCTACCAGGAACAGGGTTACGCAGCGGATCCGCATGAAGACCTCCCCCCAAAGGGAGGAACCGCGCCGAGGCGATGTCTTGCCGCTCTCAACTTACTCCTCCCGGCGGAGAGCGCGGGCCCGGCGCCGGCGTCCCCAAAACGCGAGTGAGCCCGGCCCACAAGCCGGGCTCACCACACCTAGGCGGCTGCACCCTCCGCGCGAGCCCGGGGGGCTCGGGCGCCGGAGCTACTTCAGTTCGACGATGGCGCCGGCGCCTTCGAGCAGCGCCTTGGCCTTCTCGGCCTCCTCCTTGCCGACGCCCTCGAGCACCGGCTTGGGGGCCTCGTCCACCAGGGCCTTGGCTTCCTTCAGCCCGAGGCTGGTGAGAGTGCGGACTTCCTTGATCACCTGGATCTTCTTCTCCCCGGCGGCGATCAGGACGACGTCGAACTCGTCCTTCTCCTCCTCCGGAGCCGCCGCGGCGGCGCCGGGGGCGGCCATCACCGCCATAGGGGCGGCGGCGGTCACCTGGAAACGATCCTCGAACTTCTTCACGAACTCGGAGAGCTCGAGGACGGTCATCGCCTCGAAGATCTCCAGCAGTTCGTCGTGGGTCAGCTTGGTGGCCATCGTGGGTTCATTCCTCCTCGGCCTGGTCGGCCTCGATCTTCTCGGCCTCCTCGGCCGGTTGCTCGACGGCGGGCGCCGCCTCGCTGGCAGGTGCTTCGGATTCGGGGGCGGGTTCGGGGGCCGCTTCGGCAGCCGCATCGACCGCCGCCGGGGCAGGCTCGGGCTGGGGCTCCATCTCGGCCGCCGGGGCAGGCTCGGGCTCAGGCTCCATCTCGGCCGCCGGGGCAGGCTCGGGGGCCGCTTCAGCCGCCGCATCGACCGCCGCCGGGGCAGGCTCGGGCTCGGGCTCCACCTCCGCCGCAGGTGGCGGGGCCGCCGCCGCGAGCTTCTTCTCGGCCAAAGCGCTCATCGCCGTGGCCAGGCCGCGGGGCAATGCTGCCAGCACGCCGGCCATGGCGGCCAGCGGGGCCTGCAGGGCGCCCGCCACCCGGGCGAGGAGCACCGGACGGGGCTCCAGGTCGGCCAGGGCGGCGACGCGCTCGGGAGGAAGCACTCCCGTCCCGAACAGCGCCCCCTTGACCAGCAGACGGATATGGTCGCGGGCGAAGTCGCGCAGCAGGCGGGCGGTGGCGGCCGGATCGTCGTAGGCATAGGCCAGGCCCGCCGGACCGGCGAGCAGCTCCTTGAAGGCCGGCCGGCCCATCTCGTCGGCGGCGCGCCGGGCCAGGGTCATCTTGACCACCCGGAACTCGCCTCCCGCAGCCCGCAACCCGCGGCGCAGCTCCCGCTGCTCCTTGACCGTCAGCCCGGCGTACTCGGCCACGAACACGGCCTGCGCCCTTTCGAGGCGCTCCCGGATGTCGGCCACCGCCTGGACCTTCTCGGGTCGTGGCATCCATTCTCCTTGACGCTCGGCGAGGGCGAGCCCTCGCACAACAAAGGCTCCCGGACCGAGGTCGCGGGAGCCCACAAGGAGCCCGGCGAACCTGCGCCGGTGGCCTGGCGGCCCTTGGCCCCGGGGGGGCCGGCGGTCTGCGGTCCGTGAGTTGTGAGGCGGCAGCGTAGTGGGGGCGGCCGCGGCGGGCAAGGCGAGGGACGGGCGCGATACGAGGGGCTGCCGCTGGACAACCCGGCCCCAAAGGCGCGATGATGAGACGACACGGGGGGATCCGTGGTGCCGAAGGAGAGCGTCCCCACCAACGCTCCCCATAGGCGGGTCGCCATCGGCCTGCGGCTAGCCCCTACCCTGGCCCGCCGGTGTGTCGGATCGGCGACCTCCTGGCCCGTCGCCGATCGCGGACCCGTAGCGGCCCCGGGTCCCCCCGTCGTCTTCGCACCCCAACAGCCCCAGAGTCCTGGGCCGCCGCCACTCGGCGGAAGTCCCGATCGCAACCTCCGGGCATGTCTCTCCCGGCCCGACACGCGAGTGAGCCCGGCGCACAAGCCGGGCTCACCACAACCTGGCGGATGCCCCTCCGCTCGGGCCTCTCCGGGCTCTCGCGCCCCCCCGGCCCGAGAGACCCGCGCCAGGCAAGATCAGCGGATCAGTTCGAGCAGGCCGTCGAGTTGGTTGACATCCACCTTGATGCCCACACCCATGGTCGAGGCCAGGCTCAGCTTGCGGATGTAGCGCCCCTTGGCCGCCGCCGGGCGGTTTCGCTGCAGCTCCTCGACCACGGCGGCCAGGTTGCGGCTGAGGGATTCGACGGGGAACGACACCTTGCCTACCACCACGTGCACGTTGCCGTAGCGGTCGTTGCGGTACTCCACCCGGCCGCCCTTGAACTCCCGCACGGTGCGGGCGATGTCGTCGCTGACGGTGCCGGCCTTGGGGTTGGGCATCAAGCCGCGCGGACCCAGCAGGCGGCCCAGCTTGCCCACCTCGGCCATCATGGACGGGACGGCGATGGTGACGTCCCAGTCGAGGGACTGCTGGCCGGCGGTGATCGCCTGGGCCAGTTCCGCCCCGCCGACGATGTCGGCTCCCGCCGCCTCAGCGTCCCGGGCCTTCTCGCCGTCGGCGAAGACCAGCACCCGGACCGACTTGCCGGTGCCGTGCGGCAGGGTCACGGTCCCCCGGACGATCTGGTCCGCCTGGCGGGCGTCGATGCCCAGGTTGAAGGCGGCCTCGACCGACTCGTCGAACCCGGCGTGAGCCAGGGCCTTCACCAGACCCAGCGCCTCGGTGGGCGGATAGGTGGCGGTGCGGTCGTAGCGAGCGGCGGCGTCTCGTTGCTTCTTGCCCATTGGGGTCTCTCCTCGTGGTTCCGGCGACCCGCCGGCGGCGGGCCTCCCACTTCTCTTCTCAGCGCTTGGTTCTTGAGGCCTTGGCTGTTCAGCCCTTGACGGTCAGGCCCATGGAGCGGGCCGTGCCCTCCACGATCCGCATAGCGGCCTCGATGTCGTTGGCATTGAGGTCGGTCATCTTGGTCAGGGCGATCTGGCGCACCTGCTCCCGAGTCACCGAGCCCACCTTGTTCACGTGGGGCTGGGCCGAGCCCTTCTCCACCTTGGCCGCCTGGCGCAGCATGACGGCTGCCGGCGGGGTCTTGGTGACGAAGGTGAAGGAGCGGTCCTCGTAGACCGTCACCTCCACCGGGACGATCGTGCCCACCTGGCTCTCCGTGGCGGCGTTGTACGCCCGCACGAAGTCCATGATGTTGACCCCGTGCTGCCCCAGCGCCGGGCCCACCGGCGGTGCCGGCGTGGCCTGACCGGCCGGGATCTGCAGCTTGAGCAGGGCGGCGACCTTCTTACGACCCATGGGGAACCTCTCCGCGGACTAGAACTTCTGGATCTGTTCGAAACCGAGCTCGACCGGCGTCTCCCGGCCGAAGATGTCGACGAGGACCCGCACCTTGGACTGATCGACGTTGATGTCCTCGATCACACCGTTGAAATCGGCGAAGGGCCCTTCCACCACGCGCACCGTCTCCCCGACCTCCCACTCCGGCTTGAAGCGGGGGGCCTTCTTCTCCTCGGTGTCCTTGCGCACCCCGAGGATGCGCTCCACCTCGCGCCGCGAGAGCGGAGTCGGCTTGTTGGCGTTGCCTACGAAGCCGGTGACCCCGGGGGTGTTGCGCACCACCGCCCAGGAGTCGTCGTCCATGAACATCCGCACCAGCAGGTAGCCGGGGAACTGCTTGCGGGCCACGGTGACCTTCCGCCCGCTCTTGATCTCAACCACATCCTCCATGGGGATGACCACCTCGAAGATGGCATCCTCGCGATGCATCGAGCGGATGCGGGTCTCCAGGTTGGCCTTCACCTTGTTCTCGTAGCCCGAGTAGGAGTGGATCACGTACCACGCCCCGGGCAGGTCGAACGGGCTCGCCGGAGGGAGCACCTCCGGGGCGGGGAGGTCCAGGCCCTCCACCTGATCCTGGGCTACGTCGCTCACGTCACTCACACCGTCAGGGACTCGAGCAGGGAGAGGATGGCCCGCTTGAAGCCGATGTCGAGGCCGAAGGTGTACAGCGTCACCGCCCCGGCCGTGATCAGGGTCACCGTGGTGAAGACGACCACCTGGCGGCGGGTGGGCCAGGCGACCCGCTTCAACTCGGTACGGACCTCGGAGAGGAACTGGACGATGTTGATCCGCCGACGGGCGCGGCGCTTCTGGCCCCGGGCGCGCCGATCGCGCTCCCGCTGCTCTTCACGCTCTGCCAGCCTTCGCAGCTCTCGGTTCATCTTCCGTCGTTCCTTCCGATCGAGCAGGGGCGGAGGGACTCGAACCCCCAGCCGCTGGTTTTGGAGACCAGTGCTCTGCCAGTTGAGCTACGCCCCTGGGTGCGGAGGAGCCCGCGACGCGCGCGAGCCTCCTGGGCGAACGGCCGGCATTGTACATAGCCTCGGCGGCTCACTCGCAAGCCGCCCCCATCCCGGCCGAGGACGATCCCTCGGCCCGGCTCAGCCCAGGGCGCGCGACTGGCGCCGGGCCAGGCCGGCGGCGAAGGCCAGGCCGGTGGCCAGGACCAGCCCGGCGGCCGCGGCGTAGCGGGCCGCCGCCCGGACGACCAGAGGCCGGCGCGGGTCGGCCGCATCCTGCTCACCGAGGCGGCAGAGCACCCCGGACTGCAGCCCCGGCGGCGCTACCAGGACCTCGTCGGCCAGGCCGGGCAGGGCGCGGCGCAACGACCGCTCCCGGGCCGCGGCCGCCTGGCAGCGCAGGCAGCAGGCCCGGTGGCGGGCCAGGAAGGCCGGCCCCTCCCCCGGAAACCGGGAGGCGAAGAAGCACAACGGGTTCCTCACCTGCTGCCCTCCAGGAGCGTCCGCAGCCGCAGCCGGGCCCGGTGCAGGCGCACCTTGGCGGTCACCTCGGTAATGCCCAACTCTCGGGCCGTCTCGGCGTTGCTCCACCCGTACACATCGCGCAGCACCACCACCGCTCGTTGCCCCGGGGTAAGGGCGCACAACGCCCGCCCCAGCCCGGCACGCATCTCGGCCAGTTCCCCCGCCCGCTCCGGGCGCAACCCGCCGTCCTCGAAGTCCCCCTCCAGCGGCTGAACGGCGTGACGCCGGGCCCGCTTGCGCAGCGTCCAGGCGGTGTTCACCGTGATGCGGTGCAGCCAGGTACCGAAGGCGGCCTCGCCGCGGAAGCGGGGCAGGGCACGCCAGGCCCGCAGCAGCGCCTCCTGGGCTACGTCCGCCGCCAGGTCGGGGCCCACCAGCCGCACGGCCAAGGTGTACACGGTGTCCTGGTACCTCTCCACCAGATCGCCGAAGGCCTCCCGGTCCCCGTTGCGAGCCCGGTCGAGGACTTCCTCTTCGGCCCGTTGGACCTCGCCGGGGGTCATGGGGTTACCCGGATCGCCGCGGTGGCCACCGGCCCGGAGCCGTCGGCCGCCTCCAGCGCCAGATCCAGCAGCGCCCCCACCTCGCCCCGCGCCGCCACAGTCCCGGTGACTACGGCGGGCACGGCCGGCCGGAGCGCCCGGCGGAAGCGCACCCGGGCGTCCCGCAGCGGGTGAGGACCTGGCCGGTACCGGGCCGCCGCCTGGAACATCCAGGCGGCGAGCAGCAGGCCGTGGACGATGACCCCGGGCAGCCCGGCCGCCCGGGCGGCCCGGTGGTCCTGGTGAATCGGGTTGGCGTCGCCGCCGGCGACGGCGTAGCGGACCAGGTCGGCCCGGCTGGCGGACCGACGCAGTGGGGACAGGGCGGCCCCCTCCCCGGGGAGGGGCAGCACCGAAGCCGGGTCGCAGATGCCGCGGGCGTCCGGCGGCGGCTCCACCTCTTCCGCCGCGGCGGCCACCGCCTCGGCGGAAAGCACGAACGTAGCGGCGCCCTGCAGCCACGGCCCGGCCGCTCCCGCCGCCGCCACTTCGAAGGTCACCAGGTGCATCGCCCCCCGGCTCCGCACGGAGGCGACCTTCCCGGCAACCGCCACCTCCTCACCCACTGCCAGGGCCCGCTGCCAGGTGAAAGCCTGTTCGGTGTGGAGCAGCGAGCGGGCAGGGCCGGCCACCTCCGGCAGGGCGAGCAAGGCGGGAGCCGCGGCGAAGAAGGCGGCAGCGGCCAGCCCCGGCGGGGCGAACTCCCTCCAGCGCGTCGCCTCGTCCCCGGTAGCAGCGACGAACCGGGCCACGACACCGGGGGTGACGGCAAACACCGCAGGAGCGACGGCGCGCCCGCGCAGTGCTTCCAGGGTCATCGACGGCCCCACCCGGCGGCGGCCCGGGGCCGCCGCCGCAGGGTCAACGGGTCTCGCGATGTGCCGTGTGCTTCTGGCACCACCGGCAGTACTTCTTGATGGCAAGTCGCTCGCGAGTGTTGGCCTTGTTCTTGGTCGTCACATAGTTGCGACGCTTGCAGACCTCGCAGGCGAGGGTGATGGGGGGACGCTTGTCGGAGGGCATGGGGAGTAGTACCTCGTGATCGGCGCAGCGACTACTTGATGATCTTGGTGACGCGGCCGGCGCCTACGGTACGCCCACCCTCACGGATAGCGAACCGTAGACCCTCATCCATCGCAATC
>JAFGCH010000106.1 GCA_016932695.1 Acidimicrobiia bacterium
CGCCCGGGTCTGCCGGGACCTGGGCCTCGCGCAGTAGCCTCCACGCCGATGCGTCTCACGGTTCGCCTCGGCACCGATCCCATAGCCCGCGCCGATGCCACCCTGCTCGCCGCCATGGGCCTGCCCGGCGGCGGCATCGCCCGCATCGGCCGCACCCATGTGCTCGTGCGGCCCGCCGACGTGGGTGCTCCCACCTCCCTGCTGCTGGGCGAGCGCGCCATGGCCAACGCCGGGGTTGCCCCCGGTCAGGCCGTCCCCGTCGCCCGAGTCAACCTGCCCCAGGCGATGCGAGTCATCCTCGACGCCGACACCCTCCCCCTCGACACCCGGCACCTGGTGCGCGCCCTGCAGGGGTTGCCGGTGACCGCCGGCGACGTGGTGGCCGTCGACCCCTCCTACGCCGCGGGTGACGGGACTCAGACCGAGCCGATCAACGTCAAGGTGCTCGAGGTGGTCCCCGGCCCGGCCGGCCTGGTGGGCTCGGCCACCGTCGTCGGCCCGCGCGGCCAGCGCGACGACGCCCCGAAGCATCCCGAGGGGGCGGTAGCCGGAGAAGGCCCCACCACCGGCGAAGCCCTGCTCGCCGGCCTCGACGCCGAAGTGGACACCCTTTCGGGCTGGCTGAAGCTGCTCACCTCGCCCGAGGATCTGCCCTCCGCCTGGGGCCTGCCCCGGGTTGCCGGAGTGGTGCTCGAAGGCCCGGCGGGCTGCGGCAAATCGGAGCTGGTCGCCGCGGCGGCGGCCCGGGCCGAGGCTCGGGTCGAGGAGATCTCCCTGGAGTTGGTGTTCAAGCCGGAGCGCCTGCTGGACGTGCTGGAGAAGGCCGTCAAGGCCGCCCTTCCCCCGCTGGTCCTCTTCGTCGACCGCCTCGAGGCCGTAGCCGGGGAGGAAGGCTTGTTCCGCACCCAGACCGCTGCCATCCTCCGCTGGTTCCTCGATGCCGTGGCCGGGAAGCCCGGAGTCGCCTGTGTGCTGGGCGTCGGCTCGGCCGCCGCCCTGGGAGAGGCCGTAGTCGGCTCCCCGCTGCTCCCTCGCCGCCTGGTGATCCCCCCGCCCAGCCTGGAGCGGCGCCGCCTGCTCTTCGCCGCCGCCCTGCGCCGCGTCCCCGCCCAGGAGATCGACCACGAGAAGCTGGCCGCCCGCTCGGCCGGGTTCTCGGGCGCCGACATCGTGGCCGCGGTGGTGCACGCCTCGGCCATGCTCGCCGCCGGCAGAGGCCCGCTCACCACCGCCGCCCTGCTCGAGGCCATCGCCGGCACCACTCCCTCGCTGGGCTCGGTGCCCACCGGGGAGATGCCGGCCCATGGGTTCGATCGGGTGGCCGACCTGGCCGAGGTCAAGCAGCGCCTCACGGAGGCGGTGGTGTGGCCCATCACCGACCCGGAGCGCTTCTCCCGCCTAGGCATCACCCCGCCTCGGGGCCTGCTCCTCTACGGGCCTCCGGGCACCGGCAAGACCTTCGTGGTGCGGGCTCTGGCCCACGAAGCGGGAGCGGCCTTCTTCTCGGTGAAGGGCGCCGAACTGCTCGACAAGTACGTGGGTGAGTCGGAGCGGGCGGTGCGCGAAGTGTTCGCCCGAGCCCGGGCGGCGGCGCCTTCCATCCTGTTCTTCGACGAGATCGACGCCCTCTGCCCCGTGCGGGGGCGCTCCACCACCACGGTTACCGACACGGTGGTGGCGGCGATGCTCACCGAAATGGACGGCATCGCCGGTCGGGGCGACGTAGTGGTGATCGGGGCCACCAACCGCATCGACCTCATCGACCCGGCGCTGTTGCGCGCCGGTCGTTTCGAATCCCACCTGGAGTTGGGCCTGCCTGACGTCGAGGCGCGCCGCGCCCTGCTGGGAATGTCGGACATCCCCTTTGCCGACGATGTGGACCTCGATGCCCTGGCCGAGAAGACCGAAGGCCTCTCCTTCGCCGACCTGACGGGCCTGTTGCGCGAGGCCGCCTTGGAAGCGCTGCGGCGGGATGCCAAGGCCATCAAGGTAGGCCGGGCAGAGATCACCAAGGCGCTGGCGCGCCCCCGGGTCGGGGACTGATGCCGCGGGGGTGGCCTGGCGCCACCCCGCCGTTACTCTCTCCCACCGTGCGCCGCTACCTCATTGCCGCCCTGGCTCTGACCTTCCTCAGCGCCGCCTGCGGGTCGGCGGGTGTACCCCCGGAGGGTGTTTCCGAGTTGCCCCCGACCGACTACGCGGCCATGTCGGCCCTGCTGGCCGCCTCCGACCGCCCGGTGGTGCTGAACGTCTGGGCCTCGTGGTGCATCCCCTGCCGCTCCGAGGCTCCCCTGCTACGGCGGGCCCACGAGGAGTCGGGCGACCGGGTGCGCTTCGTGGGGGTGGCGGTGCGCGACGACCAGGAAGCGGCCCGCGGGTTCATCGCCGAGTTCGGCCTCGTCAACCTCGAGCACTACTTCGACCCCTCCGGCAGCGTCCCCGGCGGCCTGGGAGCCGCAGGGGTGCCGCACACCTTCTTCTTCGCCCCCGGCGGCCACCTGGTCCACCACCACGCCGGAGTCATCGACGAGGGCGCGCTGGCCCTGCAGATCGACGAGTTGCTGGGCCGGGAGGGCTAGTGGAGTTCACCCTGCTGGGCGCCGTCGCCGTGGCCGTGGTCACTTTCGGCGTCACGCTCTGGTTCGAGGCAGGCCGCACCAACCCGGCGGGCTCCTCGCGCCGCCTGGGCGACGCCGCCCTGGCGGCCGCCCTGAGCGGCCTGCTGGCCGGGCGCCTGGCCGCCATGGTGGCGGGGGGCAACGACCCCCTCGCCCATCCCGCCGACATCGTCGTGGTCCGAGCCGGGGTGGACACCGGTTTTGCCGCCCTCGCCGCCCTCGCCGTGCTGGCGCTGTACGCGCGTCACAACTTGTGGAGGACCCTGGACTGTCTCGCCCCGGCGGCCCTGGCCGGACTGGCCGCCTGGCACCTGTCGGGCCTGTTCCGGGGCGCCTGGCTGGGCACCTCCAGCAGCCTCCCCTGGGCCGTCGCCCAGGAGGGCAGCACCGTCACCCGCCACCCCGTCGAGGTCTACGCTGCCCTGGGCCTGCTGCTGGGCGCCCTGGCCCTGCACCTGTGGAAGCGGCGAACGCCGCTCCCGGGGATCGTGGGCGCCGCCGCCCTGGTGGTCGCCTCCGGCGTACGCCTGGGTACCGAACCGCTGCGCCTGGGCCTGGGAAGCGGGCCGGATTGGTGGTATGCCGCCGGGGCCGCCCTGGGGATGCTGCTGCTGGGATGGCGGCTGACGCGGCCGCAGTCCAAGCCCTCCACCTAGCAGTTGGGCGCCCCGAGGGGCGCCCAACCTGATCAGCCGTCGGTTTGTCGGCTCACGGGGCGAAGTGCCCGAAGCCGGGGCCGAAAGGCGACTTGTACAGCAGTCCGTGCTCGCCGGTGCAGGTGTCGTTGGACACTTCCTGGACTATGGCGAACTCGCCCCAGATGGTCGGGCCGATCTCCGTGCCGTCGGCGGCGTACCAGTAGCCGCCGGACGCAACGGCGTCTGCCGGCGCCGCCACGATCTTCACGAAGTAGTTCCACCTGCAGGCCTTGCCGTCATCTCCGACGTACTCGCCCGACATGTGGTTCGTTTCCCAAGCCCCCGAGCCGATGTAGCTCGGGTAGCCGTAGTGCCGGTCGAGCAGGCCGTCGCCGTCGCAGTCCTTGTTGGACAGCCAGGCGTCGTTCCACTTCATCGCCAGGTGATCGTCCTTGTAGGGCTGGCACCAGGCGGCATCGCGATAGGCGTCGCAGTAGTAGCCGTTGAACAGGTGGGCCTGGTAGTTGTAGCCCCACTCGTCGTAGCCGGTGGTAATCGGCACCCCGTCGCTGCGCAGCAACTCGCCGCTTTGGATCGTCGTGCAAGCGTTTGCCTTCGGCTTGGCGCCCACCGGCACCGCGGCCGCTACGGCGGCCAGGAGCGCAGCCAGGACCAGAAGCACAATGAGACGGCGTCTCATGATTCCTCCCTCCTCCTGTGTCTTACAGGAGCGTGGAAACCCCCAGGCTCCTCTCCCATCACGCCCGGTGGGAGACGGAACGTATTCACCTTACGCGCTTTGCGTGACGCGTGCTGCCCTAGCGAGGGGTGACTTCGTGGGCCTCATTGGGGACAAGCACTCCACCCCGACCCAGCCAACCCCCGGCCGAAATGGCCAGCCGGGCCTCCGCGAATCGCCGCTCCCGCGCGACCTCTACGCCGTCAGGCCCCGGCGCACTCGGCGCAGCGCCCCACGATGGCGAAGTGCGCGCTGTCGGGCAGAAAGCCCAGTGGTGCGGTCACCTGCTCGATGGCTCGCTGCAAGGCGTCGATGGGCACATCGATGGTGCGGCCGCAGACCTCACAGACCAGGTGGTGATGGGCGGCGGACGGTCCCACGTGGTAGGCCCCGGCACCGTGGCCCAGGTGCACGTGCTCCACCATGCTCAGCCCCTCCAGCGCATCCAGGGTGCGATAGACGGTCGATAGGTTCGCCGCCGCGCCGGCCCGCGCCGCCACGTCGGCGGCCGTCAAGTGATCTCGACCGGCTGCAGCCAGCACGGCACACACCGCGCGCCGCGGGGCGGTGACCCGGAGACCGGCACATCTCAGACCGGCAATGAGGTCTTCCGCGGTGAGTCGGCCCGGTGCCACGTCGGCCTTCTACTCGAAGGCGGCGATGCCGGTGATGGCCTGGCCCATGATCAGCGAGTGGATCTCATTGGTGCCCTCGTAGGTGTACACCGACTCCAGGTTGTTCATGTGGCGGATCACCGGGTAGTCCAGGGTGATCCCGTTGGCCCCCAGCACCGAGCGGGCCAGGCGGGCCACCTCGAGAGCGCGGCGCACGTTGTCGAACTTGCCGAAAGAGATGTGGGCCGGGTCGATAGGCCCCTGGTCCTTCATCCGCCCGATGTGTAGCGACACCAGCATGCCCTCGTTGACCGCCACCATCATCTCCACCAACTGCCGCTGGATCAGCTGGAACGAGGCGATCGGCTTGCCGAACATCACCCGCCCCTTGGCGTAGTCCAGAGCCGCCTCATAGCAGGCCCGGCCGGCGCCCACCGCCCCCCACAGGATCCCGTAGCGGGCCTCGTTCAGGCAGGACAACGGGCCCTTCAGCCCGATCACCCCGGGCAGCACCGCATCCTTGGGCAGGCGCACGTCGTCGAGCACCAGTTCCGAAGTGATCGACGCCCGCAGCGACATCTTGTGCGGGATGTTGTTCACGGTGAACCCGGGGGTGTTGCGGGGCACGATGAAGCCGCGGATCCCCTCCTCCGCCCGGGCCCACACCACCGCCAGGTCGCTCATCCCCCCGCTGGTGATCCACATCTTGGTGCCGTTCAGCACCCAGTCCGACCCGTCCCGCCGAGCCGTGGTGCGCATCGACCCCGGGTCGCTACCCGCGTCCGGCTCGGTGAGCCCAAAACACCCCACCAGATCACCCGCCGCCATCCCCGGCAGCCACTGCTGCTTCTGCTCCTCCGACCCGTAGGCCCAGATGGGGAACATCGACAGCGACCCCTGCACCGACACAAACGAACGGGTCCCCGAGTCCCCAAACTCCAACTCACAGCAGGTCAACCCGTAGGCCACATTCGAAGTGCCGGCACAGCCGTACCCCTCCAGGTACATGCCCAGCACCCCCAGGTTCCCCAACTCCTTGCCCACCTCCCGAGGGAACACACCCGCCTCGAACCAATCGGCCACATCCGGCAGCACCCGCTCGGCGACGAACCGGCGCACCGTGTCGCGCATCAGGCGCTCCTCATCGTCCAACAAGGTGTCGATGTTCAAGAAGTCGCGCGGGTCGGCCAGGCCGGGACGTACCGGATGATGAGTCATGTTGGCTCCTGATGGATGAAGCGGCGCCACATTCTGCCCCACCGGCGAAACGATGTCGCCGTCAGGCGCTGCGCCGGGCCAGGCGGCGCCGCTCCTGCTCCGTAGTCCCGCCCCAAACCCCAAAGGAAGCCCGGGCCTCCAGCGCCCAATCGAGGCACTCTTCGCGCACCGGGCAGCCGGCGCAGATGCGTCGGGCGATCCCCGTAGATTCACCATTGCCATCGCCGAAGAACAAGTCCGGGTCGGCGCCGCGGCAGGCGGCGAAAGCCGCCCAGGGTCGCTCGTCTTCCAGCCACTGGTCCAGGGGGATGGCCACGCGGGTCTCCTCGACGAAGTGCTCTCTCGGCGTAAGTCTCCGCCGTTACGACGCCGTCGAGGGAGGTTTCGGTTCCCGTGAGGCCTCGGCCCGGCCGGGGCCCGTCCCGACGGCGGTACAATCCGTCAGTACCGGACGAGGAGGAGCACTGCTCTACTTCGCCTACGACGCGCACATGGATCCGGCCACGCTGCGCCGGGTCGCGCCGGGCGCCGAGTTCTGCTTCATCGCCCACCTTCCCGAGTGGCGGCTGCACTTCCCCATATGCAATGGGGACGGGGGGCTGCCTTCGGTGAAGCCGGAGAGCGGCAACACCGTGTGGGGGGCCGTCTTCAAGCTGGAGCGGCCCGATCTCGTCAAGCTGAACGCTCACCAGGCCGAGGAGGGCCGGGTGGCCCGGACTACCCAGGCCATGGATCGCGAAGGGCACCGGCACCAGGTGGTGGTGCACGTCTGTGAGAGCGCCAATGGGGAGTATCGCCCCGAGCCGGCCTACTTGAACCTGATGGTCGCCGGAGGCCGCCACTGGCGCCTTCCGGCCGGCTGGGTGGCCAGCCTCGAAGAGCACCTCGCCGACGTCTGAGGGGCGACCCCGGCGACTATCGTCTTGACGGCAGGGCTCCCGGCGGAAGCGAGGCAGGGCATGTCCGTCAAGGCACCGTATTTCGGCGTCGTCCTGGTCACCACCTTCGTCGTCCTGGCAACTGCTGCCTCCGCCGCCGGCATCCAACCCCCGCGCGCCGCGCCGGTCACCGGCAAGGAGATCCGCATCAGCCCGCCGCCTTCCCTGGGCGATGACGTCGCTTCGCAGGTGGCCTTCAACACCACCGACGAGGAGTACCTGGTGGTGTGGAGCGATGAGCGCTCTTCTCCGGCCAAGGTCTACGGCCGCCGCCTGGCCGCCGACGGCACTCCCCGCAGCGGCGGCTTCCGCATCAGCGGGCCCGCCTCCACCTCGCACGAGTTCACCCCGGACGTGGCCTGGAACGCCACCCGCAACGAGTACCTGGTGGTGTGGGCCGACGAACGGGACGCCTGGTCCCGAGGACGGGACATCTACGGGCGCCGTCTGAAAGCCACCGGAGCCGCCATCGGCGACGACTTCCTGATCTCCGGGGACGCTGCTGAGGGACACGACTTCTCCCCGGCGGTCGCCTGGAACCCGGCTACCGGCCGCTACCTGGTGGTGTGGCAGGACTCCCGCGAATTCTCCAATCGCAACTGGGACGTCTACGGCCGCCTGATCACGGCGCTGGGCGCTCCCCGCGGCAACGATTTCCGCATCAGCGTCGACGGCGTGCAGGGTGAGTTCGTCTTCGCCACCGCCATAGAGGAGATCGCCCCCGACGTTGCCGCCGACACGCTATCGGGAGGCTTCCTGGTGGCCTGGCAAGACGATCGCCACGCCTACGCCGCCGACGGCTACGACATCCGCGCCCGCCGGGTCACCGCCGGCGGCAAGAACCGGGGCACCGACTTCCGGGTCAACCGCCTCGCCGCCGGCCACCAGCAATCACCCGCCGTGGCGTGGAACGAGGGCGCCGCCGAGTTCCTGGTGGTGTGGCAGGACGGGCGCAGCTTCTTCACCAGATGCTGGGACATCTTCGGGCGGCGGGTGAGCGCCGACGGCACCCGCCCCGCCGGGGACATCCGTGTGACCTCGCAGGCACCGGAGGGCCAGCACACCCCCGATGTAGCCTTCGACCCCGGCAGCGGCCAATACCTGGTGGTGTGGGAGGACTGGAGGAACTACGCCACGCGGACGGGCGACACCTTCGCCCGGCGCCTCGCTGCCGACGGCGCCCGGGTGGGCGGCGAATTCCGGGTATGCGGCCCGGGCGCCGGGGAGAACGAGGACGACCCCGCCGTGGCCTACGGCTCGGCCCGCGACGAGTTCCTGGTGGTGTGGTCCGACTGGCGCTGGGACGACAGCCGCGGGCAGGAGATCGTCGGACGCCGTGTCGCCGGCTGATCCGGCGCCCCCCGGGACAATCCTCTCTAGCCCGGATGGCCGGGTGGCGCTACCGTTCTACGCGTGAGCCCGCCGGGCGGCCGCGGCGTCGTGAGGCGTCGAGGAAAGTCCGGACTCCACAGGGCACGGTGCTGGGTAACACCCAGGCGGGGCGACCCGACGGAAAGTGGAACAGAGAGCA
>JAFGCH010000018.1 GCA_016932695.1 Acidimicrobiia bacterium
ATCGGCCCGGAGCTTGCGCTCCGGGCCGATCCCGGTGGGTGTGCAGGCCCCCTAGGGGGGCGAGGGGGCCTGCGGGTGGGGCGCCACGAGGGCACCGATCCAGATACTAGCGGCCTCGCCTCCGGCGACAAATCCCACCAAGCAAGCGCTTTCACGTTCGTGGCCGGGCGGCTCGGGGCCGGTCGTTGCTCGCAGGGCTGCCGGCCTCGTGCCGGTTCCCCGGCGAGGTCCGACCTAGGCTGGGGAGATGAGCCGGGGCCGATGCCTGGCCCGCGGTGTCGGGCTGTGGGCGCTGTGGCGCCTCCTGGGGCCGCGGGTACCCCCGGCTTTCCCTGCCGGGCAGGAGCGACCGGCAGGCCCGCCCGGGCGGACCCTCACCGCCGGCGGGCACGAGTTCCTGGTACGAGAAGCCGGGCCGGAAGAAGCGCCTCGGGTGCTGCTCCTCCACGGCTGGGCCTTCGATTCCCTGGCGGCCTGGCACCGGGTGATTCCCCTGCTGGAAGGCCGGCGGCGCGTAGTGGCGCCCGATCTGCGAGCCCACGGCAAGTCCGATCGCACCCGCGGGCGCTTCTCGGTGGAGGACCTGGCCGACGATATGGCCGCGGTGCTCGATGCCCTGGGGCCGGGCCGCTACACCGTGGTGGGCTACTCCCTGGGGGGCGCCGTGGCGCAGGCCTTGGCGCGCCGCCATCCGGCTCGCGTGGAGCGCCTGGTGCTGGCGGCGACCGGGGCGCAGCCGGTACGGGGCCCGCGAGCCGCCGCCGTGCTGCTCCTGGTGGCGCAGCGGGCGCTGGCCCGCCTCGGCTTCCTGGTGGTGCCGCGGGTCATGCACCGCTACCTGCTGAGCACCGGTGCCGTGCCGCCGCAGCACGCTGCCTGGCTTTGGGAAACCCTGGTAGGGCGTGATCCGGACCTCCACTACGAGGCCGGCTTCGCCCTGGCCCGCTTCGACTCCCGGGCGTGGCTGGGGGAGGTGTCGATGCCGGTGCTCTGCGTCATCCCCGCCCGGGACCAGCTGATCCCCCCCTTGCGCCAGCAGGCCACCGCGGCGCTGATCCCCGGGGCGGCGGTAGTGGAGATCCCCGAAGCCCGGCACGAGGCGCTCTTCACCCACGCCGGCGACCTGGCCGCCGCCATTCTGGGATTCACCGCCGGGGTGGAGCCGGGTGGGGTCGCGATGGTGGGCGGGGAGTAGGCGGCGCGCCGTGGATACCGCTCCCATCCGGGGCGAGGAGCGTTTCGACGAGGCGCGGGTGGCCGCCTACCTGCGCGAGCACCTGCCCGATGTAGTCGGCGACGCTCCCCTGGCCTTCTCCCAGTTCCCCGGGGGCCGGGCCAACCTCACCTACTGCGTTCGGGTGGGCGAACTGGAGTTGGTGCTGCGCCGTCCGCCGCTGGGGCCGGTGGCGCCGGGCAGCCACGACATGGCCCGGGAGTATGCCGTCCTCTCGGTGCTGCACCGGGCCTACTCCAAGGCCCCGCAGGCCTTTCTGCTGTGCACCGACCCGGAGATCATGGGCGCCCCCTTCTTCCTGATGGAGCGGCGCCGGGGGATGGTGGTGCGAGAGAGATGGCCGGCGGCGCTCCCCGACGACGACGGCTTCCGCCTCCGCCTGGCCGGAAACGTGGTGGACGCCCTGGCCGAGCTGCATCGGGTCGACTACGGGGCCCTGGGGCTCGAGGGCCTGGGACGCCCCGAGGGATTCGCCGCGCGCCAGGTGACGGGTTGGGTGGACCGCTGGAACCGGTCCAAGCACGAAGAGGTCCCCGCCATGGAGGAGTTGGGAGCCTGGTTCCCCGGGGCGGTGCCGCCACCTCAGGCGGCGGTGTTGCTGCACAACGACTTCAAGCTGGACAACCTGATCGTGTCCCCGGACGGCGAGGTGGTGGCCGTCCTCGACTGGGACATGGCCACCCTGGGCGACCCGCTCATCGACTTGGGGGCCACTCTGGCCTACTGGGCGGAACCGGGCGACGGCCTCTACGCCCTGCTGGGCTCCGGCGGCGCCGCTCTCAGCGGGGCGCTGCCCCGCTCGGGGGTGGTGGCGCGGTATGCGGCCGCCACCGGGTTCGACGTCTCCGACCTCGCCTTCTACCACGCCTTCGGGCTGTACCGGGTGGCGGTGATCGTCCAGCAGATCTACATCCGCTACCGGCGCGGGCAGACCAGCGACGAGCGCTTCGCCGTGCTGGGGGCGATGGTGCCGCTCTTGGCCGAGGACGCCCGGCGCGCCGCCGCCGGCTGAGGGTCCGATCGGCCCGTTCGGCTCTCAGGCCTCGCAGTTCTCCAGGGCCTCGGCCGCGCAGGTGTCGGTGCCGTCGCCGCCGTCGGCCGAGTCGGCCTCGCCGTCGCCCCCATCCAGCAGGTCGTCCCCCGGGCCGCCGTACAGGGAGTCGTCGCCTTCCCCGCCCACCAGGCGGTCGTTGCCCCCGGCGCCGTACAGCAGGTCGTCGCCCGCCCTGCCGAGCAGCGTGTTGCGCCGGTCGTCGCCGGTGAGGGAGTCGGGATGAGTGGAGCCGTGGGCTATCTCGAAGCCGATGAGGGTGGCCGTCACTGCGCCCGAGGCGACGCCGGCGGCGAGGTCGGCGGTGACGCCCGCTTCGGCG
>JAFGCH010000019.1 GCA_016932695.1 Acidimicrobiia bacterium
GCTGGTGGAAAGCGGACGAGGCACTGGTCTCGTGCCTCGACCCCACATACGCCGCCACCGAGATCGCCGCCTGCTGGCCGGACACCGGCCGGGAGTTATGGGCGGTGCCGATTGATGGGTCGACGCCCCGGTCGGTGGGGCCCCAGACCGGGCCCGGCCAGATCAGCTCTTCCGCTTCATCATCAGCCGCATAAGCCAGCGAGGAGGCTGCGGCATCCCCACCTGCTCCATGATCCCCATCCGATCGGCGACACCCCAGTGTTCTGCGATCCGGCCATCGTGAAACCGGCAGACATCGACGACGTCCACCGTGACGCGCTTCCCCGACCCGGGGAGCGGCCCCAACGGGCCTTGATGGGTGCCTTCACCGACGAGACGGAAGCACACCTTATCCCCCTCGACGATGGTGTCCGCTATGCGGAGCCGTAGGTCGGGCAGCGCCCGCCGCAGCCCTTGGATCCCTCGCTTCAGTCCTGAGAGGTCCGGCGTTGGGAACCCCCGCTGGTGCTCCTGGAAACCCGCTGTGAAGAGATCGTCGAGAGCGGTCACGTTGCCGAGGTTGAAGCCTTGCTCGACGACCTTCCGGAAGACCTCGATGTTCTGTTCCTGGCCTGTGGTGCGGTTGGCTTGAGTCACCTGCGAACGGTACGACGAACGGCTCCCAATGCCGCGTCGCGACCTCCACACCGAACACGAGGAACGACGCAAGCCCCTCGGGACCCCTATCAGGACCTTCCCGTGCTTGCTTTCAGGATCACGGTGGCCACCTGAGTGCCGGGCAGGCCCCGGGCCGGGCGGCCGAACGAGGCCACACCGCACCCCAGGCTGAGGCACCACAGCAGGTTGGGCGGCCTGGCGGGTCATGGCTCGATTGGCGGCGGCTCTGCGGCCCGGACGCCATCCTCGCTGGGTGCCTTTCGAAGCCACCTCACTACGACCGGCGCGGCGAGTACCGCCCAGACGGCCAGGCGGACGGCTTGCTGGGTGGTGGTGAGGGTGAGGAGTTCGCCGGAGATGTTGGTGAGGGCGTGGAACACCACCGCAGGAAGGATGCTCGGTCGGGTGTGATCGAGGACCCACACCATCAGGATCGTCTGTGGCAGCAGCGCCGCCATGAAGATGCAGAACAGCGTGGTGGCGAAACCGACCTCGTCGTGCTGAAAAGTCCCCTCGATGGCATAGAGCGGGAGGTGCCAGCCCGCCCACGCTGCTGCGATCACGACCGAGGCCAGCAGCCGCCTTTGGCGGAGCTTGTCGAGGGCGTAGCCCCTCCATCCGGGTTCTTCGGCGAACGATGCCGCAAGGGCGAAGGCAGCGATTCCGAGTACCGCTGTGATCCCAGATGGCTCGAACTCCCTGGCTCCGGCCACCGCCCACACGACCACGGCAGGGCCACCGGCGCCGACTGCGGTAATGACCCACCATTTGCCCGGCACTGATCGCACGTCGATGACTCGGCCCCAGAACCGGCCCAGTCCCACCCGGCCGCGTTCCCATCGAAGAAGCAGTGAGGCAGCAACGGCCGGCCCAATTCCGGCAGCGAGTTGAAGCAGACGGGTGGCGGGCTCCGTCGCTGCTGCTCTGGGAGGCAAAGCAAGACCGAGGAGCCCCCAAGTCCACATGTAGGTTGCCACGAAGAACCACGCAGCGCTTCGCCACACGGGACCCTGTCGCTGACCCATCACCGCCATGCTATGCGGGCAACAGGCACATCCTTCCCCCAGGAAGGCGTGATGGACGGAGCCGACAGCCGGATCAGAGCGGATGTCCTGGAGACTGGGGGGCCTCGACGGGAGGTTGAGCCCGGAGGAGCAGTGCGCGGCCGATGGCGCTCCCGATAGAGCTCAACCCCACTGAGATCGCAGGAGGTATGACATTGCGCGTCGCTACCCCAGGCTTAAGGGACGTCAGTTGCCCCTCAGCACCCCTGCAGGCATCTTCCCCCGCCGGCTTTCAGGATCAGGATCGCCGCGTAGTCGACAGAGGGCTGCGCGCCGCCCCCGGCACGGCTGACATTGCCCCCTCAGGGGACGTTGACGTCAGCATCCCCTCCCCTCGGGGCTTCTGTCGAGAGTTGGCCGCCTCAGTCATGCGGTTCCGTCTCGGCCCGATCAGGTGAGCGCCCAGCTCCGCCCTGGCGAACGCCACCGGCTGCCGCCGGCTGGCGCAACAGGAGATTCCCCGGTAGAGAGAACGGACAGAAGACGCTAATGCGGTAGTTTCCAGACGCGTCCGGGTCGCAACCGGGAGGTGAGTCGTGACCCAGGATCTGTGGGGAGGGAGGTACCGGGAGTCTGCGGTCTGGGTCGAAACGGCGCAGGCGCTTATCGCGACAACCGAGCTCCGCCCCGGGATGCGGGTCCTCGACATTGGGTCGGCCGGGGGAGGGACGCTGTTCCCGGCGTTCGATCGGATCGGCCCCACGGGGAGCATCGTCGGAATCGAGGTCGAAGAGGACTGGGTTGAGTGGCTCCGGAAGGAGATCTCAAGGCGCGCGATCGGAAGCGCCGAGATCCTCCTCATGGACGGCCGGTCGATGAGCTTCCCCGACGTTTCCTTCGACGCGGTGATCGTCGGGCTCGTCGGCCTCGACAACGACTACGACTTCGACACGGACAGGATCCTCAACGACGCGCCGCTGATGCGCGAGACGTTTCGCGTCCTCAAACCGGGCTGCACCCTCTACACCAGCAACTGGCTCTGGCAGGAGGACAACGAGTGGATGGGCGAGCTCGTCCGCCGACGACTCCCCGACTGCACCAAACGCGGCTACTTCGCCGGAACCGGGGAAGGCTACGTCCGGCTCCTCGAGTTCGCCGGGTTCAAGGAGATTCGCCTCGCGCACTTCGAAGGGACGTACACCTACGAGAACCCGGCCGAGTGGGCGGCTTGCGTCGCCTACATGTGGGAAGAGGAGATCGAGCGGATCAAGGCCGACCCTGAGACCCTCAGCTCGTTCGAGCGTGATGCATTCGAACTCCTCGCCGGCCACGTCGATTCCGAAGGCAAGGTCGCCTACACCCGTTCGGCGATCCTCGTCACGGCGCGCAGGCCTCTAGCGTGACCAGGAGCGACCCGGGGAGGATCACCGAGCGGTAGAACCGTGCGTCAGCTCTCAGCAGGAGTGCCTCGGGACCTCCTCGGAAACCTCACCAGGGTGGAATTCCTGCTCCGACTCCGTCCCAATTGACCCGCCGCGGCCGACCAGGTCAGCGGGATCGATAGGCGTCGCGGCGATGCTGCACACGGTGGACGATGACGACCTGGTCGGCCTCGACAATCTCGTAGATGATCCGGTAGTCGCCTCGCCGAGCGGACCAGAGACCCTCAAGTTCGCCGAGGAGCGGCTTGCCGAGCCGCTGCGGGTTGGCGGCGATCGGTCCCAGGATCGACTCGAGGGCGGCCGCCCGCACCTTCTCGGGCAGGCGTTCGAGATGCCGGAGGCCCTCTGGGGTGATCTCTACCTCGTACAACCGGCTGCCTCAGATGTGGTCTCGCAGGCGCAAGCGCTTACCTTCAGCGGCCTCGACACGAGACCGGCGCAACGACTCCATGAGCTCGTCGTCACGGAGAATGTCGAGGCTCTCCTCAAGGGACTCGAGGTCGTCGGGGCTCATCAGCACGAAGGAAGGCCGGCCGTTTCGAGTCACGAGGATCCGATCGTGCTGCAGTTCCACCCGGTCGGCGAGGTCGGAGAGGTGCGCCTTCGCGTCGGAGAACGGCACCGTGTCGCTCATAGGTCAGAATTATGACCTATCCCAAGGCAAGACACAAGACCCCCAGCCCCTCGGGATCCCTGACCTCCCCGCCCGGGCCTCGCGAGCTAATCCGGCGCGCCCCTACCCCGAGAAGCCGCGCCCGACGCGCCCCCGGGTCTTGCCGGGCGGCGGGAGGTCTCAAACGCGGGACGCCGGACCGCCGGGGAAGCCGGCGGCCCGAACGCCCCCGAAGCGCCCGCAGGCGCCTAGCCCTTGCCCGCCTTCTTCGACTTCTTGGCGGCGCGTTTCTCCTTCAGGGTCTTGGATGCGGCCTTCCTGTCGTGGCCGCCACCCTTGTCCTTGTTGGCCATGAGTACCTCCGAGGCTCTTGCCTGGCCCCATGGTCGCACCATCTCGACCGTAGGGAAACCACCCACCGCCTTCAGAGGATGAAGTCGGTCGACAGGAACGCCGAGCGGCGCTCCTGCAAGATGGCCGAAAGGAGCTCCTTGTTGGCCTCACTCCCCTTGGCCGCCACCAGGGTGCGGATGCTGAACACCCGTAGGGCATCGCTGATGGACAGGGTGCCCTCGGCGGAGTCCTTGCGTCCGGTGAAGGGGAAAGCGTCGGGGCCCCGCTGGCACTGGCTGTTCAGGTTGACTCGGCAGACCTGGTTCACCAGAGGGTCGATGAGGCGCGCCATGCCCGCGGCGTCGGAGCCGAAGAGGCTGATCTGCTGGCCGAAGGGCGAGTTCCTCACGTAGTCGAGAGGCTCGGAAACCTCGGCGAAAGGCACCACCGGGATCACCGGGCCGAACTGCTCCTCGTCCCACACCCGCATGCCGCCCGCCACCGGGTACAGCACCGCCGGGTGGAAGTAGGTCTCCAGCACCGTGCCGCCGGCGGCATTGCGCACCGCCGCCCCGCGAGACACGGCATCGTCGACCAGCTCCCTCAGGTAGGCCGGCTTGGCTTCCTCGGCCATCGGGGTGATCCAGACCCCCGGGTCCCAGGGCATGCCGACGGGCAGGGCATCGACCGCGGCGGCCAGGCGGGAGACGAACTCATCGGCCACCGCCCGGTGCACGAAGAGGATCTTCAGCGCCGTGCAGCGCTGCCCGTTGAAGGAGAGGGCCCCCAGCAAGCACTCCCCGACGGCGTTGCCCAGGTCGGCGTCGGGCAGGACGATGGCCGGATTCTTGGCATCGAGGCCGAGCACGCTGCGCAGCCGGTGGGGCTCAGGGTGCTGGTGTTTGAGGATATCGGCCACCCGGCTGGTGCCGATGAAAGCAAGCACGTCGACGCCCCCGGACTCCATGAGCGGCCCCACCACCGTTGCCCCGTCGCCGTACACGGTGTTCACCACGCCACGCGGGAAGCAGTCCCGGAACGACTCCAGCAGCGGCTGCCAGAGCAGCACCCCCAGCTTGGGGGGCTTGAAGACGACGGTGTTGCCCATGATCAGCGCCGGGACAAGCGTGGTGAAGGTCTCATTCAGCGGGTAGTTGAAGGGGCCCATGCAGAGCGCCACCCCCAGCGGGGCCCGGCGGATCTGGGCGAACACTCCCTGCTCGATCACCAGGCGCGACGAAACCCGGTCGAGATCCTTCAGAGCATCGATCGTCCCCCGGATGTACTCCACCGTGCGGTCGAACTCCTTCGTGGCGTCGGCCAGCGACTTGCCCACCTCCCACATCAGCAGGCGCACCACCTCGCCTCGCCTGGCCACCATGGCAGCGGTGAAGGCCTCGACGTGGCGGATCCTCTCGCCGACCGGCAGGGTGGGCCAGGTCCCGCGGCCGTCGTCGTAGGCACGTCTCGCCGCCGCCAGGGCGGCCCGTGACTCCTTGGCACTCAGGGCGGGATAGGCCCCCAGCCGCACCCGCCGCAACGACGACCCCGACCGCAGGCGCAGCGGGGAGTAGACCTCCCGCAAGGGCCCCTCCCAGGCACGCACGCGGCCCCCGATCAAGTAGGCACGCTGCTCGAGGGGACCGGGGAGGCGATGCTCCCCGGGCACCCGCCCGGGGGTGGGGAACACCGCCGCCACCCGGCCGGCCACCGCGCTCGGGCTACTGCGCCGCCGGTCCGGCATATCCCTTGCCTGCCTTCTCCTCGTCCTTGCCCGGGCGACCCACCAGCAGGCCCGCCACCCCGGTGATCGGCTTCAGGGTCAAGCGCACCAGGTCGGCCAGGCCCTTGCCGACGACCCGGGGTGCCTGCCTCCACCGCGGGCCGCCGATGAACCCTCGCCGGGCGAAGTACACCCACAAGCCCAGGCCCAGGAGCGCCATGACCACCAGCGCCCACAGGTAGCCCAGCCGCCAGCCCAGTTCGGGCATCCGGGCGAAGTTCATGCCGTAGATCCCCGCCACCAGGGACATGGGCAGCAGCACTGCGGTGAACACGGTGAGCACCTTCATGGCTTCGTTGGTGCGCTCCGCCACAGTGCTGCGGTAGGTCTCCAGCACCGCTCCCAGCACCGCCTGGGCGGTGTCGAGCGACTCGGCGATGCGGAAGTAGTGGTCCCGCACGCTCTGGGAGCGCAGCCGGGCCCGCTCCCCTATCCCATGGAGTTCCTCGGTGCCGAGGCGGGTGAAAGTATCGCGCAACGGCCCGACGATCTTGCGCAGCAGCAGCGCATCGCGCCGCAGCGCCTGCACCTCACCGACCACGGTGTGGTCTCCGGCGAGGGCCCGGCTCTCGGTTTCGAGCACGCGCTCCTCGAGACCATCGACCAGCGGCTCGAAACGGGCGGCTCCCGTCTCGGCGATGCGGGCGAAGAGCTGATCGGGCCCGGACCCGGCCAGCCAGCCGGGCTCCTGGACCCGCTCGCGCACCCAACCGAACTCCGGGAAATCCTCGCGGTGGAAGGTCACCAGGTACCCCGGCGCGACGAACGCGTCGTACTCGGAGGTGCGCAGCCGGGTCGGGTCGGCGGCCACCCCGTGAGCCACCACGAAGGCGTGCTCCTCGTACGCGTCGACCTTGGGGAACTCGCCGAGGTCGGTGACGTCCTCCATGGCGATCGGATCGAAGCCGAAAGCCCGCCCGATGCCGAGGGCCTCCTCGGCAGTGAAGTCGACGACGTCCAGCCAGAGCCAGCCGCCCGACGACCGCACCGCCTCCAGGGCCCCGGGAGCAGCGGACTCGGCCCGATGGGCCCCGGCGGCGACGTGGAAGAGGTGCTGCATGGGGCGATTATGGCCCTACCGGGTACGGTTGCGACGGCTCCTATCCCAACCAGTGGCGCAGACGCTCGGTTACCGCCTCCGGGGTGAGGCCGAACTCGGCGGCGAGGCGCCCGGCCGGCGCCGAGGCCCCGAAACGGTCGATGCCCAAGTTCAGGCCGCAGACGGCGGTGAGCCGCTCCCAGCCGAAGGTGGTGCCGGCCTCCAGCGAGGCCCGAGGGAGACCTTCACCCAGCACCGACCGCCGGTAGTCGTCGTCCTGGGCGAAGAAGGCCTCCCAACACGGCAGGCTCACCACCCGGAGACTCCTCCCCTCGGCGGCCAGGAGATCGGCGGCGGCCAGGGCCAGCGACACCTCGGACCCGGTGGCGATGAGCACCGCGTCGGTGCCGTCGCGCAGCACGTAGCCGCCCCGCTGCACCCCGCCCTCCTTGCCGGCGCGATCCAGCACCGGGAGGTTCTGGCGGGAAAGGATCAGAGCGGTGGGCCCGTCGGTGCGGTTGAGGGCTACCTCCCAAGCCTCGACGGTCTCGCCGGCGTCGGCGGGGCGCACCACCCACAAGTTCGGGATGGCCCGCAGGGAAGCCAGGTGCTCGACGGGCTGGTGGGTGGGCCCGTCCTCCCCGAGCAGCACCGAGTCGTGGGTGAACACGAAGATGCTCGGGGACTCCATGAGAGCGGCCAGGCGCAGCGCCGGGCGCAGGTAGTCGCTGAACACCAGGAAGGTGGCGCCGTATGCCCGCAGGCCGCCGTGGAGGTTCAGGCCGTTGACCATGGCCGCCATCGCATGTTCCCGCACCCCGAAGCGGAAGTTGCGCCCCTCGGGGGTGGCCGCTTGGAAGTCGGGCGAGCCGGCGATGAGCGTGTTGTTCGAGGGGGCCAGGTCGGCCGAGCCGCCCACCAGGCCGGGCAGTCGCGGGGCCAGGGCGTTGATGACCTTGCCCGAGGCGGCCCGGGTGGCGAGGGATCGGCCGACCTCGAATCCCTCGACCGGGCCTACCTCGACCCGGCCCGGCGCCCAATACTGCCGCCAGAGCGCCGCCGCCTCGGGCTCCGCGGAGAAGCGGCGGTCCCGGCTCTCCTCCCAGGCCCGCCGGGCCGTCGTGCCCCGGGCCATGACGGAACCGAAGAACGCGTAGACCTCGGGGTCCACCTCGAAGCAGCGCTCCACCGGCCATGCCATCGCCTGCTTGGCCCCGGCGATCTCCTTCTCTCCCAGGGGAGAGCCGTGGGCCTCGGCCGAACCCTGCTTGGTGGGGGCGCCGTAGGCGATGTGGGTGCGGCAGGAGAGCAGGGTGGGACGCGTCTCGTCGGCCAGGGCCTCTCCCAGCGCCGCCGCCACCGCCTCCCGGTCGTGGCCGTCGGCGGCCAGGGTCTGCCAGCCGAAGGCGGCAAAGCGGGCGGGCACGTCCTCGGTGAAGGCCAGGCCGGTCGACCCCTCGATGGAGATGCGGTTGTCGTCGTAGAGCACGATGAGACGGCCCAGCCCCAAGTGGCCGGCGAGCGACGCCGCCTCCGACGAGATCCCTTCCATCAGGCAGCCGTCGCCGGCGAAGACGTAGGTGCGATGGTCCACCAAGTCGGGCCCGAAGACGGCCCGCAGGTGGGCTTCCGCCGCCGCCAAGCCGACGGCGGTCGCCAGGCCCTGGCCCAGGGGGCCGGTGGTGGTCTCGATTCCCAGGGCGGGGTGGCGCTCGGGGTGGCCGGCGGTGGGGGACCCCCACTGGCGGAAGTTCTTCAGGTCGTCCATGGAGAGCGGGAAGCCGGCCAGGTGCAGCAGGCTGTAGAGCAGCATCGACCCGTGCCCGTTGGAGACCACGAAGCGGTCGCGGTCGGGCCAGGTGGGGTCGGTGGGGTCGACCTTCAAGAACCGGGTCCACAGCACCACGCCCAGGTCGGCCATGCCCAGCGGCATCCCCGGATGCCCCGAGTTGGCCTGTTGCACGGCGTCCATGGAAAGCGCCCGAATGGTGTCGGCGGCCAATTGCTCCACGCTGCGCCTCATCGCTCTTCTCCGCTCGCTGACGGCAGCCCAGGCTAACCGGCGCAGGGAGACGGTTCAGACGGCAAAGTGGATATCGCGGGGTGCCCGGTTGAAGCGCTCCGCTCCTTCCCCGGTCACCACCAGGCAGTCCTCGATCCGCACCCCGAACTCCCCCGGCAGGTAGATGCCCGGCTCCACCGAGAACGCCACACCCGGTTCCAGCAGAGCGGTGTTGCCCTCCACGATGTAGGGCGCCTCGTGCTCTTCGAGGCCGATGCCGTGCCCGGTGCGGTGCATGAAGAAGGGCCCGAACCCGGCAGCAGCGATCACCCCGCGGGCGGCGCGATCCACCTCCTGGGCGGGCACGCCGGGCCCGGCGGCGGCTACCCCTGCCTCCTGGGCCGCCTGCACCGCGGCGAAGACCTCCCTGAAGCGAGGCGGCGGATCGCCCACGAAGAAGGTGCGGGTGATGTCGGAGTGGTAGCCCTGCAAGCGTCCGCCGAAGTCGAGCACCACGGCGTCGCCCGGGGAGATCACTCGGTCGCCCGACTCGTGGTGCGGAGAGGCCCCGTTGGGGCCGGAGGCGACGATGCTGAAGGCGGACGCCTCATGGCCCTCCTCCACCACCATGGCGGCCACCTCCGCCGCAAGCTGTCGTTCGGTCTTCCCCGAGAAGCGGGCGCCGTCGAGGCGCGCCACCACCCGGTCCACCGCCGCCCCCGCCCGCCGCAGCAGATCGACCTCCGCCGCTTCCTTGCGCAGGCGCAACTCCCCGGTGACGGTGGAGGCGGGGGTGAAGGCCGCGTCGGGCAGCCGTTCCTGGAGAGCGAGCAGGAAGACGGCCCAGGTGGTGTCGCCCACTGCCAGGCGCCGGGCCGCCCCGCAGCGCGCCGCCACCAGGGCCACCGGGTCCTCGGTCTCCTCCCAGGCCTCCAGCACGAAGGCGTCCGGGCGAGGCGTCACCCGCGGCGCCTCCAGTGCAGGCACCACCAGCACCGCCGGGCCGTCCCCCGGCAGGACCAGCATGGTGAGACGCTCCAGGGGCATGGCCCGGTAGCCGGTGAGGTAGGGCAGGTCGGCGCCCACCGACAGCAAGAGCACGTCGATGCCGCGCTCTGCCATCAGAGCGCGGGCTCGACCCAATCGGGACGGGTAGTCGAAGGTAGTCACGACGCTCGAGGCTAGCGCCCGCTTGCCTGCCGGGACCGACCGCCGCTACCCCACCGCCCGGCGAGCTTCCCCGGCGTGATAGGAGGACCGCACCAGAGGCCCCGCTTCGACCCGGGGCAAGCCCAATGCCTCCCCGTGAGCCCGGTAAGCGGCGAACTCCTCCGGCGTCACGTAGCGGTGGATGGGACGATGCCGAGCGGTGGGCCGCAGGTACTGCCCGATGGTCACCAAGTCCACGCCGATGGCCCGCAGGTCCGCCAACGCGCCGAGGACCTCCTCCTTGGTCTCCCCCAGGCCGACCATCAGGCCGGACTTGGTGAGCCCGGCCGGGTGCATCGCTTTGGCCCGGGCGAGCAGAGCCAGCGAACGGCCGTAGTGGGCTGCGGTGCGCACCTCCCGCTGCAGGCGGACCACCGTCTCGAGGTTGTGGTTCAGGACCTCGGGCTTCTCCGCCATCACTATCCCGAGAGCGTCCCCGTCTCCCTTGAAGTCGGGGATCAGCACTTCGACGTCGCATCCCGGCACCCGCTGCCGGATGCGACGGATGGTCTCGGCGAAGACCGCCGCCCCGCCGTCGGCCAGATCGTCCCGGTCCACCGAGGTGAGCACCGCGTAGCGCAGCCCGAGGCGGGCGACCGCTTCGGCCACCCGCGCCGGTTCGCCGGGGTCCAACGGCCCGGGCCGCCCGGTGGTCACTTCGCAGAACGAGCAGGCCCGGGTGCACACGTCTCCCAGGAGCAGGAAGGTAGCCGTGCCCGCGGCCCAGCACTCGAAGATGTTGGGGCATCCCGCTTCTTGGCAGACGGTGTGCAGGCCGAGATCGCCCACCAGGGCGCTCAGGTCCCGATAGCCCGCCCCCAGGTCGGCCCGGACCCGCATCCAGTCGGGCCGCTCGGGCTCCCCGGGCAGCCGCCCCATCACCGTGACCGGTGTCGCCCGGCGCCCTTCGGGGGAGAAGACCCCGGCGGCGACCAGGCGGTCCACCTCGAAGGAGGCCTCCTTGCGCCCGGCGCCCCCGGTGTAGGCCGCCTCCTGAACCTCAGCGATGTCGTACCCGAAGACCTCCACGAAGCGCGGGAGGAGCGCCGCCGCCATCTCCTCGAGGGACACCCGGCGCCCCGCCACTCCGCTCACCGCGGCCACCGGCCGCTCGGCCAGGCCGCAGGGCACGATGTGGCGGAAGCCGCTCAGGTCGGCGGCAACGTTGACCGCGAAGCCGTGCATGGTGACCCGGCGCCCGGTGCGCACCCCGATGGCGGCCACCTTCCCTTGGGCCGTCCACACCCCGGTGTAACCCGCCTCCGCCCAGGCTTCTACCCCCAGGTCGGACAAAGCCAGGATCAATGCCCGCTCCAGGCGACGGACGTAAGCCACCACATCGGGCTGCTCCCCCAGGTGCACGATGGGGTAGCCGACCAGCTGCCCGGGACCGTGGTAGGTGACGTCCCCGCCGCGATCCACCCGATGCACCTCCGCCCCCAGCCGGGCCAATTCTTCGGGAGTGGTGAGCACGTGAGCGGCATCCCCCCCCGTGCCGATGGTGTAGGTCGGGGGATGCTCCAGCAGCAGGAGGTAGTCGGCCCCGGCCCGCCCCGACGCCCGGCCATCGTGGAAGGCCCGCTGCAGGTCCCAGGCCTCCCGGTAGGGCACCCGGCCCAGCCAGCGGGCCCGGAGCATCGTCACGCCAGTTCCTGCTCCCAGTCCCGGGTCTCGAGGATCTCCTTGATCCGCCGCAGGAAGAGCACAGCCGTCGCCCCATCGAACGCCCGGTGATCCCAGGTCAGCCCCAGGTAGCCCACGTGGTGCACCGCTATGGCGTCGGCCCCGGTGGAATCGGTCACCACCACCGGCCGCTTCACCACCGTGTCGGTGGAGAGGATCGCCACCTCGGGCACGTTGATGATGGGTGCCGACATCATCGACCCGTACGGTCCCGGATTGGTGATGGTGAAGGTGCTCCCCGCAGCATCGTCGGGCACCAGGTTGCCGGAGCGGGCCTTCTCGGCCACGCCGCGAATGCGCCGCGCCAACTCCCGCATCCGCATGCCGTCGGCGCTGGGGATGTTCATCACGATCAGGCCGCGCTGGTCCATGTCCACCGCGATCCCCAGGTTCACCACCCCGTGGAGCACCGACTTCTTCTCCTCCAGGTAGAAGGAGGAGTTCACCACCGGGAAGGCCCCCAGGGCGTCGATGGTGGCCCGGGCGATGAAGGGCAGATAGGTCAGCGAGAAACCCTCCCGCGCCTTGAACGACTCCTGGTGACGGCGACGCACCCGCTCCACCACCTCGAAGTCGGCCTCGACCGCGGTCCAGACGTGAGCCGCCGTCCGCCGGTTGGCCAGCATGTGCTCGGCGATGCGCAGGCGCAGCCGGCTCGGGTCTTCCATCCGATCGCCGGGCCGCAACGTGATGCGGGATGGCGGAGCCTCCTCGACGGCGGGCGCCGGCGGAGCCGCCGGGGCGGGCGGAGCCGGCGGAGCCGGAGCCGGCACAGGCGCCGCCGGAGCCGGCGGGGGGGCGGGCGGCGCGATCCCGGCCTCCGGGATCAGCGTGTCCAAGCCTCGTCCCAGGCCCACCCTCTTGGGCAGCGCCGCGACGGCCTCCTCTTCTTCTTCTTCCTCCTCTTCCTCTTCCGCTTCGGGCGCCGCAGGCAGGATCTCCACCACCGGCATGGCGGGCGGTGCCGGAGCCACCGGAGCCTCGGGGGCCTCCGGCGCCGCCGGTGCGGCGGGGACGGCCACGGCAGCAGCCGCCGGCGCCGGGGCTTCACCGCGCGTTCGGGCGTCGATCAGCGCCTGCACATCCTGCCGGGTGATGCGGCCATCGCGGCCCGTCCCCCGGATCTGTGAGAGTTCGAGCCCGTGCTCGGCGGCCAGCCGCCGCACCACAGGCGAGAGGAAGCCGAGGTCAGCAGGTGCGGACGGAGCAGGCGCCTCCGCGACCGCAGCCTCCCACACGGCGGCCTCGGGGGCCGCAGGCTCGGAAACCTCCGCGACCGCAGCCTCCGGGACGGCGGCCTCGGGAGCCGCAGGCTCGGGAACCGCAGGCTCGGGAGCCTCCGCCACCGGAGCAGCGGGCGCGACGGCTTCCGGCACCGGCACCTGCGCGGCGGCCGGCGGCGCCTCCGCCACCGGAACCATGGTGGCGGCCGGGGCTGTCGAAGTCGCGGCAGGAGCCGCCGCCGCCTCTCCGATAACGGCCAACGGGGTCCCCACCGCGACGGTCTGGCCTGCCGGGACCAGGATCTCCAGCACGACCCCGGCGGCGGGAGAGGGCACCTCGGTGTCCACCTTGTCGGTGGAGACCTCGAGAAGCACCTCATCCTCGGCGATGGGGTCACCGGGCTGCTTGGCCCAGCGGAGGATGGTCCCCTCCGTGACCGTCTCCCCCAACTGGGGCATGCGAACCGTGACCGACATGAGCGCTCCTCCTAGGTATTTGCCAACGCAAGGACTACGGCGAGGATGTCCGCCGGCCGGGGCCCGGCGGCCTCCTCCCGGGACGAACCGAGGGTCCCCCAAACGGGCCCCACCCGCCGTATCGGGGCATCCAAATGCCAGAAGCCATCCTGGGCGATCCGGGCGGCGACCTCGGCCCCCACTTCGCCGAGGGCACAGCCGTCGGAGGCCACTACCAGGCGGCCGGTGCGGGCCACCGACTCCTGCACCATCTCCCCATCGATGGGATCGAGGCACTGCAGGTCCACCACCTCCACGCCGATCCCTGAGGCCGCCGCTTCGTCGGCGGCTTCCAGGGCGGCAGCCACGGCCGTTCCCCAGGCCACGACCGTCACGTCGGCGCCTTCCCGGGCAAGCCGCGCCCGGCCCGGGGCGACCGCCGGCGCCCCGTCCTGCCCGGAGGCGGCGCCGTAGAACCCCAGCGGCTCGAGCAGCACTACCGGCCCCGGGTCCCGCACCGCGGCCGCCAGCAGGTCCGGGGCGGCGCCCGGGGTGCCGGGCATCAGCACCTTGAGGCCCAGGCCGGTAGCCGCGCCGGGGCCGGAATCCCCGCCCCGGTCACAGGGCACGCGCAGCACCAGGGGAAGCGGGTGATCGCCGGAGCCGGCATGCCCCGCGAGCAGACCGAGTGAGGCGTGGAGATGACGCCCGGCCACCTCCGCCACCGGGCGCAGGCCGGCGAGGGCCGCCCCCAAGGCCGCTCCCACCAGGCCGGGCCCGGCGCTGGGGAAGTCGATGACCCGCCGGGGCCCGTAGCGTTCCAGTAGCCCTCGAGTGGCCTCGTACGGCCCGCCCAGGCGCCCGACGTCGGGCCCGAGGACCACCACCGCCTCATCGCGCGCCATCTCCTCGTCCAGGACCCCGGCCAGCGCCTCCGCCACGGTGACCTGGGGCCGGGGAAGACGACCGGGCCGTGCTTCTCCCTCCGGCCCAACGGGGCCAGCAGCCTCCGGGGGACCGGCGTCGGCCTGCCGGCGGGCCCAGTCCAGCGTCTGGGTGATCCGGGACCGCACCCGATCCTGCAGGTAGGAGCGGCGGGTCTCGTCGAGCAGGCCCCGGCTGCCCAGGTACTCCTCGTAGCGGGGCAGGGGGTCGCGGGCCAGCCAGGAGCGACGCGCCTCCGCATCGACGTAGACGGCGGGGTCGCCGACGTGATGGCCGTGGTGGCGGAAGGTCACCGCCTCGACCAGGCTGGGCCCCTCCCCGGCACGGGCCCGCTCCACCGCCTCACGGGCGGCGGCGTATACCTCCAGCACGTCGTTGCCGTCGACCACGATGCCGGGGATGCCGTACCCGTCGGCCCGGTGCGCGGTGTAGGCCAGGGGCGAGACGCTCTCGTTGGGCAGCGAGTAGGCGTACTGGTTGTTCTCCACCGCGAAGACCACCGGGAGCCGGTGGACGGCGGCGGCGTTCACCGCTTCGTGCCACACCCCGCAAGCCGTCGCCCCTTCCCCGCAGAGCGCCAGGGCGACCCGGGCTTCTGCCCGGCAGTGGAAGGCCAAGGCGGCTCCCACGGCCACCGCCACCCCATCGACGCTGGCGGCGGAGACCCCGATGATGCCCTTGCCCGGAGCGGGGGCGCCGAAGGGGCGCAGGCCCCGCGACGGCCCGGCTGCCTTCCCGAGGAGATCGAGGAGGGCTTCTTCCAGCGTGACCCCCCGCACCAGGGTCGCCAGCAGGTCGCGATGCCCCCCGGAGTAGAAATCGCCGGGGTCCAGCGCCGACGCGAAGCCCACCTGAGAGGCCTCCTGACCCGATCCCGGATGGCGGAAGCCACCCCGCCCGGCCTCATCCTCCTCGAGCAAGGCCGACTCGAGGAAGCGGCCGGTGAGCATCCATTCGTAGAGAGCGAGCAGTTGCGCCTCGCTCAACTCCACGGCGGCACCGCGCATCTCGCTCAACCCGTCCTCCTCAATGCAGGCTGCGCCCGGCGGAGGAGAGCAGGGTCTCCCCCACCACCTCGGCCAGGGTGGGATGGCCGTGGATGAAGGCCGCCGCCTCGGCGGGCAGCGCCTCCCAGCCCACCGCCAGGACCATCTCGTGGATCAACTCCCCGGCGGCGGGCCCGGCGATGGTGGCTCCCAGGATGGGCCCGCCCGCCTCGGTGACGATCTTCACCAGGCCGCGGTTCTCGCCGCGGATCATCGCCCGGGCCGCGGCCTGGAACCCATGGCTGTGGGTGACCACCTGGTAGCCGGCCTCCCGGGCCCGCTCCTCGGTGAGCCCGACCGCGGCCACCTCGGGCCGGGTGTAGACGATGCCCGGCACCGCCCGGTAGTCCACCGGGGCCGGCCGGCCCGTGGCGATGTGAGTGATGGCGGCGATGCCCTCGGCAAACCCGGCGTGGGCCAGCTGCGGGGTGCCGGCCACGATGTCGCCGACGGCGTAGACGCCGGGCTCGGCAGTCTGCTGAGTGAGGGAGTCCACCTCGACGAACCCGCGCTCTAGCTCGACCCGGGTCCCCTCGAGGTCGATACCGGCAGTCACCGGGGAGCGGCCCACGGCCACCAGGACCACATCCACCGCAGCCTCGCCGCCGTCGTAGGGCACCGTCACCCCCTCACCGGACAGCCGCGCCGGGCCCACCGCAGTCCCGGCATGGACCTCCACCTTGCGAGCGGACAGCTCCCGGTGCAGCACCCTGGCGGCCTCGGGTTCCATGCCGGGGAGGATCTGGGGCAGCACCTCGAACAGGTACACCCTGCTACCCAGGTCGGAGAGGAAGGAGGCGAACTCGCAGCCGATGGCCCCGGCCCCGATGATGGCCACCCTCTCCGGGCGCTCCGTCCACTCCAGGGCGTGGTCGGAGGAGACGATGCGCTGCCCGTCGATCTCATAGCCGGGGATGCTCCGGGGCACGGACCCCGTGGCGATGATGACGGCACGGCCCTCGAGGCGTCGCTCCCCCTCGCTCGTCGCCACCCGCACTCCGCCGGGAAGGTCGAGCCGCCCCACTCCGGCGACCACCTCGACGCCCCGCTGGCGCAAGAGGCCGCCCAGGCCGCGATGCAGCCGGCCGACGATTGCGCCCTTGCGCTCCCGGGCACGGCTCCAGTCGAGGCCGGGAGGGCCCGCCACCACCCCGAACTCCCCCGCTGCCCCCACTGTGGCGAACACCTCCGCGGTCTCCAGCCACACCTTGGTAGGGACGCACCCGCGATGCAGGCAGGCACCCCCCACCAGGTCCTTCTCGACCATGGCAACGGAGAGCCCGTAGTTGTGGGCGTACAGGGCGGCGGCATAGCCGCCCGGGCCCCCACCGATGATGACCGCGTCGTGCAAGGAACCCCCAAGCAATCGCCTGGTTCGAGGTTAGCCGCCGGTTGGCCCCACACCTTGCCACTCAGCGTCACCGGGGTAGCCTGGCCGGGTGGCCCACCCCCCTGCGTTGCCGGACGGATCTCCTGCCCGCGGGCGGAGCCTGCCGGTGCGTATCCCCAGCGCAGACGGCACCCTGCTCGAGGGGCGCTGGGACCTCCCGCCCAACCCCGCCGGCCCGGCGGTGGTCCTCTGCCATCCCCACCCCCTCTACGGAGGAACGATGAACGTCCCCCTGCTGCGCACGGTGGCGGCGCGGCTGGCCCACCGCGGCCGCCCGGTCCTGCGCTTCAACTTCCGCGGCGTGGGAGCCTCGGGCGGAAGCTGGAGCGGGGGGCACGCCGAGGAGGGCGACGTGGCCGCCGCTGCAGCCGCAGCCCTGGCTGCCTTTCCCCAAGAGGCGCCGGCCCTGGCCGGATGGTCGTTCGGCGCCGTGGCCGCCCTGCGCTGGCAGGCAGCAGTCAACGGAACGGTCCCATTGGCGGCCATCGCCCCACCGATCTCCCGTCGGCTCTCCCCCGGCCTACCCCCGCCGGAGGCGCTCTCCCCGGGGCGGCGCCTGTTCATCATCGGGGATCGCGACCAGTTCACCGCCACCGCCGACCTGCGGGCCTATGCGGCGGCCTGCGGGGCGGACCTGTTGGTGCTGCCCGGCAGCGACCACTTCTTCTTCGGCAGGGAGAGCCGCGTGGCCGACGCCGTCGCCGACCATCTAGCGCCGGCTTACGCCTAGCCCCGCTGCCCTTACCGGGCCTTGAAACCCCGGTTGCGCGCTTCGGCGAGGGTATCCGGGGAGAACGACGCCACCAGGGCGCGAGCCACCAGGTCTTCCTCCTCCACTCGCCGCCGCAGCGCCTCGAACTGGCCCTCGTCGTCGCAGTCGTAGATCCGCATCTCGTCGCGCAAGCCGACGAAGCGGCTCTCGGGAAACCGGCGCAAACGCCCCATACTCTCCATCCTTGGCCTGTGAGCCCGAAACTAGCCGAGGCCGGGTCAGGAGGTGTTGAGGCTCACCACCACCGCGGCCAGCCCGGACCCACCCGGCTGGATCACCAGGTTGCCCCGCAACTCACCTCGGCTGAACTCGATGCGCCAGGAGAACAGGTCGCCTTCGGAGCGATCCACGACGAACCCGGCGCTGACCAGGTTCACTGTGTAGTACTGCACCACGGCGGTGGCTTCCTGAGCCATGGTGAGCGCGAACTCGGTGCGGTGATTCACCCGATCCACCATGGTTGAGCCCACCACCGCTCCCTGCGGCACCGGGAAATCTCCCGGCACCGAGGCGGGGATCTTCCCCTCCCCAAAGGTGAGCGGCTCGTCGTTGCCGCCGCAGCCCGTAGCGAGCACCGCGGAGGCGCCGAGAAGCAGGATGGCCGATACTCGTCGGAGGTTCACGGCAGGGAGATCCTACCGGGCGGCGCGGCTTGCGGGAGGCGCCTAGACCCGAGGGGGCTCGCGGTAAGCGCCGAAGACCGACTGCAGGGCGGCGACGATCTCACCCTCCGTAGCCCGGGCCCGCGCCGCGGCGACCAGCGGTTCCATGAGGTTGGCCTCGGTGCGCGCCGCGGCGACGAGATCCTCCAGAGCCCGGTCCACCTCCTCTTGCCGCCGAGACGACCGGCGCTCGTCCAGCCGCCGCCGCTGCTGCGTCTCCACTTCGCCGGGGATGCGCAGTATCTCGAGATCTTCGCCCCCCTCCTGGACGAAGCGGTTCACCCCCACGATGACCCGCTCCCCCGACGACACCGCCTTCTCGAACTCGTAGGCCGAATCGCCCAGGGCCCGCTGGAACCAGCCTTCCTCGATGCCCCGCAGCACCCCGCGCAGCATCGAGCCGTCTCCCAGGCGGTCGACGTAGGCCAGGATCTCCTCGGCCCGACGTTCCATACGGTCGGTCATCTCCTCCACGAACCACGACCCGCCCAAGGGGTCGATGGCATCGGCCACTCCGGTCTCCTCGGCGATCACCTGCTGGGTGCGCAGGGCGATCTCGGCGGCCCGCTCGGTGGGCAGGGCGTAGACCTCGTCGAGGGCATTGGTGTGCAGGCTCTGGGTGCCGCCGAGGACCGCGGCCAGGGCTTCGATGGTGGTGCGCACCACGTTGTTGTCGGGTTGCTGGGCGGTGAGGGACACCCCGGCGGTCTGGGTGTGGAAGCGGAGCTTCAGCGATCGCTCGTCCTTAGCCCCGTACCGCTCTCGCATCCAGCGGGCCCATATGCGCCGCGCCGCCCGGAACTTGGCGATCTCCTCGAAGAAGTCGATGTGGGCGTCGAAGAAAAAGGAGAGCCGGGGGGCGAACTCGTCCACCTCCATCCCCCGATCCCGGCAGGCTTCGACGTAGGCGAACCCGTCGCCGAGGGTGAAGGCCAGCTCCTGGGCGGCGGTGGCCCCGGCTTCGCGGATGTGGTACCCAGACACCGAGATCGTGTTCCACTGCGGTACCCGGCGGGCGCAGAAGGCGATCATGTCGGTGATCAGCCGCAGGTGCGGCTCGGGGGGGAACAGCCACTCCTTCTGGGCGATGTACTCCTTGAAAATGTCGTTCTGCAGCGTGCCCCGCACCCGCGACCAGTCCACACCCTGCTCCTCGGCGGCCACCAGGAAGAAGGCGAAGATCACCTGGGCGGGGCCGTTGATGGTCATGGAGACCGAGATCTCGCCCAGGGGGATCCCCTCGAAGAGGCGCACCACGTCGTCGGCGGAGTCCACCGCCACTCCGCACACCCCCACCTCGCCGCGGGCCAGCGGGTGGTCGCTGTCGAGGCCCATCAGGGTGGGCATGTCGAAAGCCACCGAGACGCCGTGCTGGCCTTGCTCCAACAGGTGACGGAAGCGCCGATTGGTCTCCTCCACTCCGGCGAAGCCGGCGAACTGCCGAATAGTCCAAGGCTTCCCGCGGTAGCCGGTGGGGTGGATGCCCCGGGTGTAGGGGTACTGCCCGGGGAAGCCGATGGCCTCCGGCGGCTCGCCCTCGGCGGGTAGGCCCAGCGCCGGGACCTCCTCGAAAGACAAGGTGACAAAGCGCTCCCGCCGTTTGGGCGATTCCCGGTAGGCCTCCTCCCAGTCCCGGCGGCTCACCCGGCGCCCCTTTGCGGCACCGACACCAAGGCCCCGCAGTTGGGGCAAGGGGCCGAGGCCACCGCCCCAACGATGAAGCGCAACCCGCACTCGGGGCACTGCACCCGCGGCGAGGGCGGCGGCTCGGGAGCGGGCGGCGGCGGGGTCACAAGCCCCGGGTCGGCCGCCCGGTCGCGTACCTCCATCACCGTGCCGCAGGCCGGGCAGGAGTAACGCCCCGGTCCCGGCACCTCCACCTGGGTGCGGCAGCGGCCGCAACGTACGATCACTCCGCCACCTCCATCTCCGGGCATGGTACCCGTCCCGCCGGCCGTGAACCCCGCCCCGGCCCGCCGGCAGGTAGGCCGGCGCATCCGGTAGGGTGCCGCCCCCCTAGGAGACCGGCGCCCTCATGGTCGACACCATCACCACCCTGGCCGGGATCGCCACCCTGGCGGTGGCCGCGCTCATCGCGGGCATCGTCGTGCTCTGGGCCGCCGCCCGCTTCTCCCCCGGTGCGGCCGCCGCCCAGGGCCGCCTGATCGACTACCTGGGCGGCCAATCGCTGTGGCTGGCCTGGCTGGTGGCGGTGGCCGCCACCGTCGGGAGCCTCTACTACTCCGACGTCGTCGGTTTCGAGCCGTGCTCGCTGTGCTGGTATCAGCGCATCGCCCTGTATCCCCTCGTGGTCATCCTGCCGGTGGGGGCGGTCACCAAGGACCGGTTCCTGGCCCGCTATGCCCTGCCCCTGACGGCCGCCGGGGCGGTGCTCGCCGTCTACAACTACCTGGTCGAACTGTTCCCCGGCATCGAAGTGGCCTGTTCCACCACAGTGTCGTGCAGCACCGCTTACGTCGAAGCCTTCGGCTGGCTGACCCTGCCGCTCATGTCGGCGGTCGCCTTCGCCGCCATCACCGCCGGGATCCTCTACGACCGGGCGGCCTACCGCCGGGCGGAAGCTCTCGATTAGCGGCCCCGCCCCGCATATGCTGCCCCGCTCAGGACAGGAGTGACAGTGAGCCCAACGACCACCGCCAAGCGCCCGGCCCGGCCGTCCCCCGCCGCCGGCCGCAAACCCGCCGCCCCGACTCCCCGGCGCCTGCCCATTGCGCTGATCGCCGGAGTGGTCCTCGCCGTCGGCCTGGTGGCCGTCATCGTGGTGACCATGGGGTCGGCCTCCGAGGCGGCGGAGGTCGGCTCGCCGATGGTCGCCGGGGAGGCGCTGCCTCCCTTCGAGAGCATCGAGAGCGAAACCGGCCTGGGCCTCACGATCCCCGAGGTCACCGGCGCCGACTTCGCCGGCACGCCGGTGAGCATCACCCGCGACGGCCGGCCGAAGGTGATCGTGTTCTTCGCCCACTGGTGCAGCGTCTGCCGCCAGGAGATGCCGCTGATCGCCGACTGGCTCCCCGGGGCCGGCCTCCCCGCGGGGCTGGATCTCGTCGCGGTGAGCACCGGGGTCAACGAGAACCAGGTCAACTACCCGCCCTCGGAGTGGTTCGCCGCCGAGGGATGGCCGGCGCCCCTCATCATGGACGACGAAGCGGGCAGCGTCGCCCGCGCCTTCGGGCTGACCGCCTACCCCTACTTCGTCTTCGTAGATGCCGAAGGCAAGGTGGCTCTCCGCCTGATCGGCGGCCTATCGACCGCCACCCTCCAGTCGGTCATCGCCGAACTGGCCCGGACCTGACGTGGACCCGACCGCCTCTTCGGAAGGGGCCGCAGATACCCTGCGGGTGGGCCTGAAGGCACCCCGTGGGGGCTCGACCCCGGGGGCGCGTCTGCCGTCCTGGGTGGTCCCCACCCTGGTCCTGGCCCTGGTGGGCGGCTTCGGCGGCGGCCTGGCCGTAGGACTGCTGGTGGCCGGTGCCGGCGACTCCGGCCAGGCGGCGACCACCACCACGAGGCCGGCGACCGCTACCACCGTCCCCTGGGATCCCGCCGAGGCCTATGGAGCGACGGTGGCAGTCGACGGCTCCCCCCTGCCCATGCTGGGGAGCGCCGAGACCGACACCGCCATCGGCCGGCCCCTCCCCGTCATCACCGGCACCGACTTCGCCGGCCGCCGGCTCACCATCGCCACCGACGGCCGGCCCAAGCTGATCGTGGCCCTGGCCCACTGGTGCCCCTACTGCAATGCCGAGGTGCCCATCCTCCAGGAGTGGTACGGGGACGGCCCCGAGGGAATCGACCTCATCACCCTCAGCGTGTACACCGACCCGAACCGGTCCAACTTCCCGCCCGCGGCCTGGCTGGCGGAGGCCCGGTGGGACATGCCGCTGCTCGCCGACGACTCGCAACGCACCCTGGTGACCACGCTGGGGATCCCGGCGGTCCCCTTCTGGCTACTCGTCTCCGCCGACGGCACGGTGCTGCAGCGCCTCACCGGCCAACTCCCCGCCGAGTCCCTCGACGGAATTGCCGAGATGCTCCGCGGCACCGCCACCTCCTAGCCGCGACTACCCTCACCCGCCCGAGGAGGCGCGGTGCATCGAGAGCACGCCGGAGGAGACGGGCGGCTCCTGGTGAGGTCACTGGTCGCCGGGCCGCTGGAGAACAACGTCTACCTGGCCGGCTGCCGGACTACCGGGCGGGTGGTGCTGATCGACCCGGCCGCCGATGCGCCCCGCCTGGCCGAGGCCGCGACGGGCCTGGTGGTGGAGGCGGTGCTGCTCACCCACGGCCACCACGATCACCGGGGAGCGGCCCTCGAGATGAGCCGCCGCTGCGGCGCACCCCTGCGACTCCACCCCGGAGACGCCGTCCTCGCCGAGTTGCCGGAGGCGCTCCCCCTGGCCGATGGAGAGCAGATCCGCTGCGGCCGGGTGACCTTCGAGGTGCGGCACACCCCCGGCCACACGCCCGGTTCGGTGTGCTTCCTGGCGGAGGGCACCCTCTTCAGCGGGGACACACTGTTCCCCGGCGGGCCCGGTGCCACCGACGGCCCGGAGGCGTTCCGCCGGGTCATGGACTCACTGCGCCGCCGCCTCTTCACGCTGCCCGACACGACCCTGGTGCTGCCCGGCCACGGTCCGGCCACCACCATCGGCGCCGAGCGGCCCTCCCTGGACGATTGGGAGCGCCGCGGCTGGTAGGAGGGAACATGCAACTAGGGATCATGACGGAGCCGCACGTCGGGATGACCTACGCCGAACTGCTGGCGGCCGCCCGGCTGGCCGAGGACCTGGGATTGGAGGTGTTCGGGCGCTCGGACCACCTCGCCTTCCCCCGCGTCGGCGAGCCGCACGCCACCGAGGCCTTCACCACCCTGGCCGGCCTAGCTCGGGAGACCGAGCGCATCCACCTCATGGTGCTGGTGAGTCCGGTGACCTTCCGCCACCCGGCCATCATCGCCAAAGCGGCGGCGACGCTCGATGAGATGTCCGGCGGGCGCTTCATCCTCGGCCTGGGCACCGGGTGGATGGAAGAGGAGCACGCTTCCTTCGGGCTGCCCTTCCCTCCTTGGGCGGAGCGCTACGCCCGGTTGGAGGAGGCCCTGCAGTACCTGCGCGCCGCACTGGGCAAGGCGCCCGCCGGCTTCTCCGGGGAGCACTACCGCCTCGCCGCCGAGACGATCCGGCCCCTGCCCACCGGCTTTCTCCCCCTGGTGGTGGGGGGCACCGGGGCTCGCCGCACCCCCGAGTTGGCCGGGCGCTACGCCGAGGAGTACAACGCCACCTTCCTCTCCGCCGCCGACCTGCCCCCGCGGATCGCCGCCGCTCGTCGGGCAGCGGCCGCGGCCGGGCGCCGCCCCGAAGACCTGCTGATCTCGCTGATGGCGCCGGCGGTCACCGGCCCCGACGAAGCCTCCTACCGGCGCCACCTGCGGGCGGTGGCCGCCGCCGACCCCTTCGGGCGGGCCCCCGAGGCCATCGAGACGCGCCTGCGAGAGCGCGGGCTGCCGGTGGGCCCCGCCCCGGAGGCGCGCCGCGCTCTCGGGGCGCTGGAAGCCCTTGGGGTCTCCCGCTTCTACGTGCAGCACCTCGGGCCTTTCGACGAGGATCTGCTCGCCGCCACCTTCAGCGCGCTGCGCGACTAGCCGATGACATCCCCGGGGAGCGCGGCTCCCCGGCCGAGCCGTCGTCGTACTGGAGGCACCATGAGAACCCGCGGCCCCGCCGCCTGGCTGCTCCTCGTCCTGCTGGTTGCAGCCTGCGGCTCCGGGGGGCCCGAGGAGGGCACCGGAGCAGTGCTCCGCTACGCCTACGAGCCCGGCGACAGCCTGGCCTACGACCTCGAGGCCTCCATGGACATGGACATGACGGCGTCGGGCAACGCGGCCGCTGCCGCCGGCATGGATGCCTCCCTGGTGATGTCGGTCACGGGGCGGCTCGATCTCAGATTCGCCGTCGGCCCCTCCCCCGACACCGTCGAGATCACCGTGGCCCAGGAGTTGCTGGAGGGCGGCGCCCGGATGACGACCCTAGGCGGGGAGACCCTGATCCCCTTGAGCGACCTGGCAGACCAGATGGAACAGGAAGTGGTCGTAGTCGTCGACCCGCAGGGGCGACCGGTCTCGATGAGCGTGAACGGGACCGCCCTCTCTGCCCAGATGCTCGGCGTCCTCTCCGGCTTCGGAGGCGGCGAGACCCTCACGCCGCAGCAGTTCGGGCCCGAGTTCCCCATCACCGGCCTCTACGTCGGCGCCGAGTGGGAGACCGACAACTCCGGCGAGGTCCTCGGCCTGGCCTTCCGTCAGCACGGCCGGCACAAGGTGGTGGCGGAGGAACAGGTGTTGGGGCGCACGGCGTACCGCATCGACAGCAGGCTCACCACCGCCGAACTCCGCACCGACCTGACCGCCCTGATGGCGGCCCTGCGCGCCACCCCCGAGTTGCTGGGCGGCGCCGACCCGGCCGAGTTCGATGCCGCGATCGCCCAATTCGAGTCGATGGGGGTGGCGGTGGATGTCCTCATGGAGGAGTACACCGTCACCATGACGACCTGGTTCGACCCGGCGCAGGGGATCGTCCTGCGCAGCGTGACGGAGACCCCGATGGCCATGACCATGGTGATGCGTGGGTTCCCCGGAGGCGAGGTCGAGGTGCTCATGGAGACCACCACCGAGCAGCGCCTCACGCTGGCCGCCTGAGACCCGGAGGTTCCGCGTGACTGGCGGCACGGCCCCGATATCCTGGGTCGCCTATGGCCGATGCACCGCTCCTCGTCGTCGAAGACCTCCACGCTTCGGTGGAGGGCACCGAGATCCTCAAAGGGGTCTCCCTCACCGTGGAACGGGGGGAGATCCATGCCCTGATGGGACCCAACGGATCGGGGAAGTCCACCCTGGCCAACGTGCTGCTGGGCCACCCGGCGTACGAGGTCTCCGGCCGCATCCTGTACAAGGGTGAGGACATCACCGACTGGGCCCCCGATGAGCGGGGCCGAGCCGGGATGTTCCTCGCCTTCCAGTACCCGGAGGAGATCGCCGGGGTGTCGGTGGTGAACTTCCTGCGGGCCGCCCTCTCGGGGCGTACCGGGACCGCCTTCACCGTCCTCGAGCTGCGTCTGCGAGTGGCCGACGCCATGAAGGAGCTGGGGATGGACCCCTCCTTCGCCGACCGCTACCTGAACCAGGGGTTCTCGGGAGGGGAGCGCAAGCGCAACGAGGTGCTGCAACTGGCGGTGCTGCGGCCCGACCTGGCGGTCATGGACGAGACCGATTCCGGGCTGGACATCGATGCCCTGCGCACCGTGGCCGAAGGGGTGCAGCGGGTGGCCGGCCCCGAGCGCGGCTTTCTGATCATCACCCATTACCAGCGCCTGCTGGACTACATCACCCCCGACGTCGTGCACATCTTCGTGGACGGGCGGGTGGTGGAGCGCGGCGGGCCCGACCTCGCCCGGCGCATCGAAGACGAAGGCTACGAGGCCTTCCGGCCGGGGCGGGCGGGGTGACCGACCTCTCTCACCTGCGGGCCGACTTCCCCCTCCTGCAGCGCGAGATGAATGGGCGGCCCCTGGTCTACCTCGACTCCGCCGCCACCACCCAGAAGCCGCTCGCGGTCCTCGAGGCCATGGACCGCTTCTACCGACGGCACAACGCCAACGTCCACCGGGGGGCCTACGCCCTGGCCCAGGAAGCCACCGAGTTGTACGAGGGGGCCCGCGCCAAGGTGGCGGCCTTCGTCCACGCCGCCTCCGCCAGGGAGATCGTGTTCACCCGCGGCACCACCTCGGCCATCAACACCGTCGCCTTCGGGTGGGGCCTGTACCACCTTCGACCCGGCGACCGCATCCTGCTCACCACCATGGAGCATCACGCCAACGTGGTCCCCTGGCAGCTGGTCTGCCGCCACACCGGGGCGGAACTGATCTATCTGCCGTTCACCGCCGACTACCAGATCGACCTCGAAGCCCTGCCCGGCTTGCTCGACGAACGGGTGAAGGTAGTGGGGCTATCGGGGATGTCGAACGTGCTGGGCACCATGCCCCCCGTGACCGCGGTGGCGGCGGCGGCCCGAGCCGTGGGGGCCCTGACCGTAGTGGATGCCGCCCAGATGACCCCGCACTCGCCGACCGACGTGCAAGCCCTCGGGGCCGACTTCCTTGCCTTCGGGGCTCACAAGATGCTGGGGCCCACCGGCATCGGAGCCCTCTGGGGGCGCCTCGAACTGCTCGAGTCCATGGAGCCGGCTGAGGGAGGCGGTGAGATGATCCGCGACGTCGGCTGGAACGAATCCACCTGGGCCGATGCCCCCCATCGCTTCGAGGCCGGCACGCCGCCCATCGCCGAGGCGGTGGGCTTCGGAGCGGCGGTGGACTACTTGAGCGCCGTCGGGATGGACGAGGTCCACCGCCACGAAGCCGAACTCACCCGCTACGCCCTCGAGCGGCTCGGCGAGGTGCCCGGCCTGACCGTATACGGACCGGCCGACGTTGCCCAGCGGGGTGGGGCGGTTTCCTTCACCCTGGCCGACATCCACCCTCACGACCTGGCCACCATCCTGGACCAGCAGGGCATCGCCATTCGCGCCGGGCATCACTGCGCCAAGCCGCTGCACCGCCTTCTCGGGGTACCCGCCACCGCCCGGGCCTCTTTCTACGTCTACAACACCCGGGAGGATGTGGACGCCCTGCTCCCCGCTCTCGCCGAGGCGAGGAGGCTCTTCGGTGTCTCTTGACGACCTCTACCGCGAGGTGATCCTCGACCACTACCGCCATCCCCGCCGGCGCGGCGCCCTGGAACACCCCGACGCCCACGCCGACGGCCAGAATCCGCTCTGCGGGGACGAGATCGCCATCGACCTCGCTTTCGACGGCGACCGCATCGCCGACGTGCGCATCCGGGGACGGGGGTGCTCCATAAGCCAGGCCTCGGCCTCGATGATGGCCGAGGCCATCACCGGCAAGACGATTGCCGACGCCAAAGACCTAATGCATCGCTTCAAAGCGATGATGGACATCGAACCGGGCGAGGCGGGCCTCGATGCCGCCCGGCCGGGGGCCGCGCTGGGCGATCTGGAGGCACTGCAGGGGGTGCGGCGCTTCCCGGTGCGCATCAAGTGCGCCGACCTGCCGTGGGCCACCCTGGCCCAGGCCTTGGAGGGGCACCCCCCAGCTTGAGCCGCGGCTACAGGCCCTGAAGGAAGTCGTCGGCAGCGGGCGGCGCCGCCGGCTCCGCCTCCCGCACCATGGCGTCGTACCCGCCGGCCTCCAGTGCCCCGGCCAGCTCCTTGCCTCCGGAGCGGATCACCCTGCCGGCGGCCATGACGTGCACCCGATCCACGGCGATGTAGCGCAGGATGCGGCTGTAGTGGGTGATGAGGAGGACACCGAGGTCGGGGCTGCGCATGGCCTCCACCGCCGCCGCCACTTCTCGCACCGCGTCGATGTCGAGGCCCGAGTCGATCTCGTCGAGGACCGCCACCCGGGGGCGGAGAGCCAGCAGCTGCAGCATCTCGGAGCGCTTCTTCTCACCTCCCGACAATCCCTCGTTGACCGGGCGCCCCAGGAAGGGGGCCAGCGCCATCCGTTCGGCCGCGGCCTCCACCGTCGACCAGTAGCCCGCTCCGGCGCCTGCCGCCTGCCCCATCTCCTCGAGCAGTTCCCGCAAGGTCACTCCGGGCACCTCGACGGGGTATTGGAAGCCCAGGAACAGCCCGGCTCGCGCCCGGGCGTCCACCGGAAGCCCGAGTACCTCGGTACCCCCCACCAGCGCCGATCCGGAGGCGGTGTACTCCGGCTGGCCCATGAGCACATGGCACAGGGTGGATTTGCCCGAACCATTGGGGCCCATGAGGGCATGGACCTCGCCGTAGGGGACTTCGAGGTCGACCCCCTTGAGGATGGCCAGGTCGCCGAGGCTCGCCTGCAGACCCCGCACCACCAGGGCGGCGCTCATGGGCTCTCCTCTCCCACCTCGACGAACACCGCTTCCCCCTCCACCTCAGCCCGGTACACCGGCACCGGCCGGGTGGCGGGAAAGGAGAGGGCGGCCCCGGTGCGCAGGTCGAACATGGCGCCGTGCCGGGGGCATTCCACGGTTCCGCCGTCGAGGATTCCCTCGGCCAGCGAGGCTTCGGCATGGCTGCAGCGATCCCCCAGGGCGAAGACCTCGCCGCCGACGCGGAAGAGGGCCAGGCGATGCCCGCCGGCGTCGACCCGCACCCCCGCCCCGTCGCGCAGGGCACTGAAGGTGGCCACCCGCAGACGGGTCATCGACTCTGCTCCCGTTGCAGGCCGTCGTAGCGGGCCACGAGAGAACGCCGCAGCAACGGCTCCAGCGCGGCCTGGGGGAAACGGGCCAGGACATCCTCGAAGAAGCCCTTCACCTGCAGGCGGTCGGCGCGGGCGGAGTCGAGGCCGCGGCTCATCAGGTAGTAGCGCTGCTCGGGGTCGAGTGGGCTGACGGTGGAACCGTGGCCGCAGCGCACCTCGTTCGCCAGGATCTCCAGATTGGGCACCGAGTGCGCCTCTGCCCCTTCGGCCAGCACCAGGTTCTTGTTGGTCTGCATCGCATCGGAGTCCTGCCCCTCCGGCTCGATGCGGATGAGGCCGGTGAACACTGAGCGCGCCGTGTCCCCCACCGCCCCCTTCAAGTACATGTTGGAGGTGGTGTGGCGGGCGCGATGCAGCATGTAGTAGCGGTAGTCCAGGGTCTGGCGCCGATGGCCGAAATAGGCCCCGAGCACCTGGGCATCGGCACCGGGCCCCTCCAGGTCGAGGCGGAGGTGCAAGCGGGCGTTCACCCCGCCCAGGCCCGCCTCCGCCAACACCAGGGCCCCGTCGCGGGCGGCCACCATCGTCTGGTGGGCATAGGCCCGGGTGGCATCACCCCACTCCTGGATCACGCTGACCTCCAGCCGGGCGTTCTGGCCGACCACGACCTCCACCTGGGGCACCGCCACGAGGGGCACCCCGGAGGGCGAGCGGTAGTGCAGCACCAGCGCGCCGGCGGCACCGTCTTCGACCAGCACGGTGAGACGAGGCAGGGCCAGCGAGTTGGCCCGAGTCGCCTGGAACTCCACCAGTACCGGGGCGCTCAACCGCCGGCCCCGGGGCAGGTGGAAGAAGACGCCGTCGGTGGCGAAAGCATGGTGCGCCGCGGCGAAGCGATCGAGGCGGGGACCGGGGCCGGAGCGGAACACGCCGCGCAGCGTCTCTCCGTCGGCCGCCAGGGCGGGGCCGAGCGCAGTCAGGCGCACGCCGTCGGCGGCCTCCACCGCCACCGTGTGCCCGTCGACGTTGATCGCATGCCCCGCCGGTTCTCCCAGCGCGCCGATCAGGGCGACGTCGGGGGGTAGCGGGGGCCCCGGCGACTCGGCCAACTGCAGCGAGTCGAGGTCCACCTCAACCTCCACGTAGCGCCACTCCTCCTGCCGCGGGTCGGGCGGGGGAAGCGCGCTAAACGCCTCGTAGCCTGCCGCGGCCGAGGGGCGGGCCCACTCGGGCAAGGTGGCGGCGACGCGGGCGAAGGTCTGCTCGGTCAGCGGTAACAAGCCGGGCCTCTCGGGGACGGGGCCACTCTACGCACGACGCTTCCCGTAACCCAAGGCCCCGCCGAGGCGCGCCCGAGCGGCGGCGAAGGCCTCGTCGAGCATCTCCTCGGTGAGGCGGCCGGTGAACGTGTTCTGCTGGCTGGGGTGGAAGGAGCACAGCACGGTCGGCCCGCCCGTCTCCGCCACCAGGCCGTGGGCGAAGGCAGGCCGGGGGCGGGGCAACGCCGCGCCGGCCCAGGCCAGCAGGCGCCACACCTCCTCGTAAGCAACGCCACCCAGACAGACGATCAGCTCCACCCCGGCAAGCGTTCCGAACTCTTCCCGGAGCCACGGCCGACAGGCGGCCCTCTCTTCACCGGTAGGGCGGTTGCCCGGCGGCGCGCAGCGCACCGGGGCGGTGATGTAAGCGCCGCGCAGTTGCAGGCCGTCGTCGCGGTGGCGCGACTGGGGCCGGTCGGCGAACCCGGCCCGGTGCAGGGCGCGATAGAGCCAGTCGCCGGAGCGATCACCGGTGAACATGCGCCCGGTGCGATTGGCCCCATGCGCCGCCGGGGCCAGGCCCACTACCAGCAAGCCCGCCTCCCGGTCGCCGAAGCCGGGCACCGGGCGGCCCCAGTACTCCTCGGCGGCGAAGGCCGCCCGCCGCTGCACCGCGACCTGCTCTCTCCAGGCCACGAGGCGCGGGCAGCGTCGGCATCCCACGAGGCGGGCGTTGAGATCGGCGAGGGCGTCCACGACGGCCACCCTACCCCGGGCCGAGGCCCCGCCACCCTCCGCGGTCGCCCTGCCTGCAAGGCGATCATGCCCGGCAGCGGCGTAAGCCCTTGCTGACCAGGCAGAACCGGCCGTCCGCGGTAAGCGCTTTCCCAACCGAGGTAGTCCCCGCGGCCTTTGCACCGTCACTGTACGTCGTGATACGGTGGCACGGCCGAGCGGGCGGGAGGCCGCAGATGGCCAAGAACTTGCGCGACATCTCGGGCATGTCGGATGCCATCGGCAGGTACCTGGAGTCGGTCGCCGAACACGACCTCCTGACCGCCGACGACGAGGTCCGCCTCTCCCGAGCCATGGAACAGGGCCGTCGCGCCCAGCACCGCCTCGACTGCGACCCGGCCCTGACCCCCGCCGACCGGGCGCGCCTCTACCGGGTGGCCCATGAGGGCGAGGAGGCCAAGGCCGAGTTCATTCGCTGCAACCTGCGCCTGGTGATCTCCATAGCCAAGCGCTACACAGGGCGAGGCCTGGACCTGCTCGACCTCGTACAGGAAGGCAACCTGGGCCTCATCCGGGCGGTGGAGAAGTTCGACTGGCGCAAGGGCTTCAAGTTCTCCACTTACGCCACCTGGTGGATCCGCCAGGCGATCACCCGCGGCCTGGGGAACCAGGGGCGCACCATCCGCCTCCCGGTGCACATGGTCGACGTAGTGCGCACAGTTCAGGAAGCGGCCCTGGCCCTCTCCGAACGCTTGCGACGGCCGGCCACCCTCGAGGAGATCGCCGAAATGAGCGGACTCGAGGTGGAGCGGGTCGCCCTAGCGCTCGAGGCCCCGGGCGACACCGTCTCTCTCGACCGGCCGGTGGGAACCGATGGGGACGCCGACCTGGTGGACTTCGTCGAAGACGACGGCGCCGCCGACCCGTTCACCTTCGCCGCCGCCCACTCCGCCCACCGCCATCTGGAAGAGGCCATATGCCTCCTCGACCCCCGGGAGCGGGAGGTGATCGTCTTGCGCTACGGCCTCGACGGCAGCCTCCCCCGCACCCTCTCAGATGTGGGCAAGCACTTCGCCCTCACCCGCGAGCGCATCCGCCAGATCGAAGGGCGGGCCCTGGCCAAACTGCGCCACCCCTCCTGCAACCTGGACCTCGAGAGCCTGCTCTAGAAGAGGCGCAGGTTGTTCCCCTCCACCCCACGGAGGGCGTCGTAATCCACCTCCACGCAGGCGATGCCCCGCGAGGCCGCCAGGGTGCGCGCCTGGGGAGTCACCGCCTGGGCCACCAGGATGCCCCGCACCGGCGCCAGCCCGGGGTCGCGGTTCAGGCGCTCCAAGTAGCGGGTGAGCTGCTCCACCCCGTCGATCTCCCCTTTCCGCTTCACCTCGACGGCCACCACCTGCCCGCCGGGATCGCGGCACAGCAAATCGACCGGGCCCAGGTCGGTGGGGTACTCCCGGCGCAGCAGGCTCAGGCCGTCCTCGATCACCTGGGGGGCATCCGCCAGCAAGCGCTGCAGCTCGGCCTCCACCATGTCTTTGGTGAGACCGGGGGCCACCCCCAGCTCGTACTCGGAGTCGCTCAGCACCTCGTCTATCCGGATGACGAGCCGCTCCCCTGCCCGATTGGTGACCACCCACTCCCCCTCGGCTTCCTCCAGGTGATTGGGGGCGTTCATCCAGTTCAGCGGCTTGTAGGCCCCCTCGTCGGAGTGCACCGCCACGCAGCCGTCGGCTTTCACCATGATCAGCCGCACCGCCATCGGGAGATGAGCGGAGAGGCGCCCGGTGTAGTCCACTTCGCACCGCGCCACCACTAGCCGCATGAACCGGCAGCCTAGAGCGCCGGAGCGGGCCCGGGCCTTGCCCTCAGCCTGCGGACGCCGCCGACGATGAGGAGCTGCTTCACTCCCCGAGTGGCTCCACTGTTACCGCGGCGGCCACCCCGCGGCGTCGCGCCTCTTCAGCCGACACAACGGTGAGGCCGAAAGGCATGAGAGCGGCCCCGGCCAGCTTGAGGTGGGCCACGGCAAAGGGGATCCCGATGATGGTGATCGCGTTGACCAGCGCGGCCACCAGATGGCCCAGGGCGAGCCAGATGCCCGCCAGGAAGAGCCAGATCACATTGCCGATCGCCGAAAGCCCCGCCGAGGCTCCCGGGCGGGGCACCATCACGCTGCCGAACGGCCACAGAGTGAAGCCGGCCAGTTTGAAAGCCTGGATGCCGAACGGAATGGTGATGATCAGGAAGAAGGCGGCCAGCCCGGCGACGGCGTAGCCCAGCGCCAGCCAGAGGCCCCCCAACAGCAGCCACAGGATGTTGCCGATCACCCGCACCGCCGCTCCCCTCTGCCGGGCCACCATCAGCCGGCGCCGCAGAGGGTAGCGGGGTACCCGCGGGGCTACCCCGGGGGGCCGGGCCGGCGCGACCCGGCGCGGCGGCTCGGCCGGTCGTTGCACTCGCCTACCCGACCGAACCCTCCATCTGCAGCTCGATGAGGCGGTTGAGCTCCACGGCGTACTCCATGGGCAGCTCCCGCACGATGGGCTCGATGAAGCCGGCCACGATCATGGCGGTGGCCTCGGGCTCGGTGAGCCCCCGACTCATGAGGTAGAACAACTGGTCGTCGCCCACCTTGGATACGGTGGCCTCGTGGCCGATGGAGGCATCGGCCTCTTCGATCTCCATGTAGGGATAGGTGTCGGAGCGGCTCTCGGGGTCGAGGATCAGGGCGTCGCACCGCACGAACGACTTGACGTTGGCGGCTCCCTGTTCGACCCGGAGCAGGCCCCGGTAACCGGCCCGGCCCCCGTCTTTGGAGATGGACTTGGAGGTGATCAGGGAGGTGGTGTTCGGGGCAGCGTGGACGATCTTGGCGCCGGTGTCCTGATGCTGGCCCTCACCGGCGAAGGCGATCGACAGCACCTCCCCATGGGCCCCCTCCCCTACCAGCCATACCGCGGGGTACTTCATGCTCAGCCGAGACCCGATGTTCCCATCCACCCATTCCATCTTGGCGTTGCGGTGGGCCACCGCCCGCTTGGTGACCAAGTTGAAGACGTTGTTGGACCAGTTCTGGATGGTGGTGTACCGGCAGCGGCCCCCGTCCTTGATGATGATCTCCACCACCGCGGCATGCAGCGAGTCGGTGGAGTAGATGGGAGCCGAGCAGCCCTCCACGTAGTGGCAGAAGGCCCCCTCATCCACGATGATCAGGGTGCGCTCGAACTGGCCCATGTTCTCGGCGTTGATGCGGAAGTAGGCCTGCAACGGCTGGTCGAGGTGCACGCCGGGGGGCACGTAGATGAACGACCCACCCGACCACACCGCCGAGTTCAACGCGGCGTACTTGTTGTCGCCGGGGGGAATGATCGTGCCGAAGTACTGCCGCACCAGGTCGGGGTACTCCCGCACCGCAGTGTCCATATCGCAGAAGAGCACGCCGAGGCGTTCGAGGTCCTCCCGGTTGCGGTGGTACACCACCTCCGACTCATACTGCGCGGTGACTCCTGCCAGGTACTTCCTCTCGGCTTCCGGAATGCCCAGGCGCTCGTAGGTCTTCTTGATGCCCTCGGGCACCATGTCCCAATCCTTGGCCTGCCCCTCCATCGGCTTGATGTAGTAGTAGATGTCGTCCAAGTCGATGGTGTCGAGGAGCCCTCCGCCTCCCCATTGGGGCACCGGCTTGCGCAGGAAGCGCTCGTAAGCCTTGAGCCGGAAATCGAGCATCCAGGCGGGCTCACCCTTCATGGCCGACATGCGGCGGATGATGTCGGGGTTCAGTCCCTTCTCGGGCTTGAACACGTAGTCTTCGGCGTCGGACCACCCCAGGCGGTACTTGCCCAGGTCGATATCGACGGTGGTGCCCATAGCCGGTTGCTCCTCAGTGCTTCTGGTCGATTGCCACTACACGCGTAGGGGATTGTGGCGCGGGCCTCCACCCTACTCAATGGCGGCGAGGGGAAAGCCGGAACGCCGGGGAGGCTGCGGGGGCGCCGGAGCGGAGTTGGGGGGAGTGGGGGGAAGACCGACCCGCGCCGGCGCCCTTCCGCATCACCTATTACAACACCGTCCCGGGCTAATGCGTTCCCGCCGCCGACGCCCGCACCTGTAAGATGCTCGGGCCCGGGCCCGACATCCCGGCGCTCGTTCCACCCGAACAGGCAGCGAGGGCCTTCCTTGGCCAAACAGGAAGATGTCGTACGCGTACAGGGCACGGTCGTGGAGACCCTGCCGAACGCCATGTTCCGCGTGCAGGTCGACGGTGGCCTCGAAGTTCTGGCTCGGGCCTCGGGCAAGATGCGTCGGGGCCGCTACATCCGCATCCTGCCTGGGGACCGCGTCGACCTGGACCTTTCGGTCTACGACCCGTCGCGGGGCCGCATCGTCTGGCGCTACAAAGACTGACGCCGGGCGCGGCCGGCTTCACACCTCCCGGAACAGATAGGGCCGCAACACGTCCATGCGGTCTTCGAACCCCTCCGGGTGCAGGTACCACAGGGTGGCCGCCACCGAGGACAGCAGGGCATTGCCATCCTGCGGGGTGAAACAGAACCCCACCACGGTGCGCCCCTCGCGCACGGCGATGGTCTGCACGGGCACCACCGTCTGGCTCAGGATCCGGCCGAAGTAGCCGTGATCCCTGCCGAAGGAGAAGACCCGGTTGGCGGAGCGCTTGCGGGTGAGCGCCACCCGGGTGTTGGCCTCCAGGCGCCCCACCACCTCTTCGGCGGTCACCTCGTGGTCCAGGGTCAGGCTGAAGTGCAAGACGTGCATGTACTGGGTGTTCAACACGATGGCCGAGGACCACAGCGGGAGGTCGAGGCCCAGGGTGGCGAACACCCCGTGGGCATCCCGGGCGTGGTGGGTGCCGAAGCGAGAGTCGTCGTGCTTGCCCACCGTAGGGCTCGGGGCGAACGACCCGTCCTGGCTGATGTCGTTGGCCCGGCGCATGCACACGAATCGCCCGTCGGCCAAATGGGAGGCCCCCCCAGCGAAGGCGATGGCCTTCACCAGCACCGAGATGTTATGGGTGTTGCAGGAGACCACATGCAGAAAGCGGTCCTCGCCGCGCACCAGTGCCTCGTCGTTGATCCCCCGGGCGTACATCTTGCCGAACCCGTACTCCGACCCCTGGGCCATGAACCCCAGGGGCCCCTCGAGGGCCGCGTAGAGCATCTCCTTGTTCTTGTTCCCCGCCGGGCTGCTGTCGATGACCACGGTGGCGCGCTCCAGGGCCTCGGCGCCTCCCAGGCGGGGGCTCAAGCCCAGCGCCACGAAGTCCTTGCGCCGCTCGTCGTCCACCGCCAGGGCCGCCCCGCGCCGCACCAGGTCGGCGATCTTGGCCCGCTCCTCCACGTTGGGGGTCCGCTTGTGGAAGGTGACCTCGTCGATGCCGAACGCCTCCCGGTGGTCCACCAGCAGTCCGATGAGCGGCTCACCTATGGTCCCGGTACCGACGACGTGGACTACCTTCCGCATGGGCCCGCCTCCCGCTTGCTTTGCCCCCGATGCTAAGGCCCGGCCGGGAGGGATGCCCCCCTAGGCCATGCCGTAGTAGTGCACCCAGTCCTCGGCAGCCACCCGGCGGCCGTCGGCATCCCAGGAGACCACCGTCACCAGGGAGGCATAGGGGCCGGCGACGGCCGGGCCCGAGGCAAGGCACCGCAGCGACTCCCCGGCTTCCAGGATCCGGTCGCCGGTGCAGGAGATGGCGCCACCGGGCATGAACGGGTCCTGGATGGTCAGGTTGTAGACGATGTTGTTGCCCGTGTAGGTGATCACGTACTCGAAGGCCGCAGTGGCGCCGACCGGGATGGCAGGGGCAGAGGCGGCGGTATCGGCTTGCGCCCCGTTGACCGTCACCTCTAGGTCGAGATGGTGAATGCGGGGTTGGTTGCGGACGTGGTAGTAGATGGGATCGAAGGCGCGCAACACCACCGTGCCGGCGCGGGCGCTCACCCGGGCCTCCGAAGCGAACTCGCCGAGACGGGCCGTCGTCTCGGCCCGGCAGGTCATGGAAGCGCCGGGCGCCAGACGGCGCTGCGGGCAGGTCACGCTGCCCAGGGCCATGTCACGCACTCGCACCCGGGTGAGCAGGGTGCCGCCGGTGTTGGCCACCACGTAGGTGAAGGGGATGGTTGCACCGGGGCGGCCCACCCGCGGGCCGGGAGGGGTATCACCCTCGAAGCCGTCGACGAAGCCCTCCAGGCTGATCCCCGGATCCGAAGCGGCACCGACATAGTGGAGCAGGTCCCGATCGGAGACTTCGCGACCGGAGGCATCCCAGGCGCGCGCCTCGGCGACGGCGGCGTGGGCCCCTGCCTCGGCGGGCCGCCGGGCGGCGCACACCACCCGCTCCCCCGGCGCCAGAGTGAGCGTCGGACAGGTGATGGCTCCCAGAGCCTCGTCGTGCACCCAAAGGCCGACCAGCGAGACATTGCCCGTGTTGCGGACGCGATAGCGGTACGCCAGAGGAGCCCCCGGAGCCACGATGACCCCGGGCGGGTCGTCGGCGTCCTCCCCTTTGACGAAGGCCTCCAAGTCCAGCGACGGGTCGGGCGCACCGCCGTCCCCGGTGCCGGCGTAGTGAGCCGCCCGGTCGGTGGGCACGACGCTGCCGGCGTCGTCCCAGGCCCAGGCCTGCACGGCGCGGTGGTGCTCCCCCGCCTCGGCGGTGGACGAGGCTGTACAGCGCACCGTCTCTCCCGGCCCCACCGACCGGTCGGGGCACTCGGCGGCCCCCACTCCGTCGTGCCACAGGTACAACGCCCACAGGTTGGCCGTGCCCGAGTTGGTCACCCGATAAGACCAGCTTATGGTCACCCCGGTCTCGAAGGTGGGCCCGGGAGCCGTACCGGCTGAGACGCCGTTGGCCACCACCCGCAGCACCAGGGGCCCGTCCGCACCGTCGAGGGCTGCCACCGGGCTCGTCGCCGGCAGGGCGGCCAGCAGCACCAGGAGTGCCAGCATCACCGCGCTGCGCCGAGCAGCGGCCACGATCCCTCCAGTAGAGACGACCACTACGCGCATCAAGAATAACGCTCTACGTAGTTGCCACTCAAGGGCGATTGCAGCCCGTCACCGTGACTAGTCACCGTCGCGCAGCCTGGCGGCAGGAACGGCTAGGCCATGCCGTAGTAGTGGACCCAGTCCTCGGCGGTGACCCGGCGCCCGTCGGCATCCCAAGACACCACCGTCACCAGCGAAGCATACGGGCCTGCCGTCGCCGGCACGGTCGCGGTGCAGCGCAGCGTCTCCCCCACGGTGAGCGTCCGATCCCCGCTGCAGGAGATCAGCGACGCGGGGATGAAGGGGTCCTGGATGGTCACGTTGAAGACCGTGTTGTTGCCGGTGTAGGTGACGGCATAGGAGAACCGGGCGGAGTCACCCGCCGGGATGCTCGGAGCGGAGGCAGGGTCGTCGGCGTCGCGTCCGTTGACCGTCACCTCGAGGGCCAGGTTGTGGATGCGGGGCTCGGACCGGACGTGGTAGTAGATGGGATCCGAGTCGGTCACCGGGCCGTCGGTGGAGTCGGCGGCTACCCGCCCAGCAGAGGCGAACTCACCCAGGCGGGCCACGGTGGTGGCATTACAGGTCATCGATTCGCCGAGCCCCAGCGTCGTCCCGGGACAGGCCACCTCACCGAGGGCGTCATCGGTGACCCGGATCGAGGCTAAGGGCACCCCCCCGGTGTTGGTCACCAGGTAGGTGAACAGGATCTCCTCGCCGGGCCGGCGCACCCGCGGCCCGGGAGGGCGATCGCCGTCGAAGCCCTCGACCAGAGCCTCGATCTCCACCGCCGCCGTACCGCTCGCCCCAAGGTAGTAGTAGGGGTCCGTGTCGATCGCTTCGGCGCCGAAGGCATCCCAGCCGTGGGCCTCCACGGAGGCGGCGAACACTCCCGCCCCCACAGTTCGCGTAGTCGTGCAGGTCACGGTGTCTCCCGGCCGCAAGTAGCGGGTTGGGCAGGTGATCGTGCCCAGGGCACCGTCGCGGACCCAAAGGCCCCAGAGCTCGACGTTGCCGGTGTTGCGTGCCACGTAGCGGAACTCGACGTTGCTCCCCGGCGCCACCATGGGCCCCGGAGCGGCGTCGGCGTCCTCGCCGGCGACATAGGCCTCGAGGTCGATGGCCGGGACCGGTACGAAGGCGGAAGTGGCCCCCGTGTAGTAGGCATCGACCCGGGCCGCCGCCTCGGCGCCGGTATCGTCCCAGGCCCAGGCCTGCACGCTCTCCCGATAGTCGCCGGGAGCCGCGATGGCCGCCGCCGTGCAGCGCACCGTCTCTCCCGCAGCCAGGGAGCGGTCGGGGCAGTCCGCCCGGCCGAGGCCGTCGTGCCAGATGTACAACGCCCACAAGTTCGCCGACCCAGTGTTGGTGACGTCGTAGGCCCAGGCCACCGCCGCCCCGGCGTCGACGCTGGGACCCGGCGCCTGCCCGGCGAAAGCGCCGTTGGCCGAGATCTCCATGACCAGAACGCCGGGGTCCGCGGGCGCTGGGCCGGGAGCGGCGGTGGTCGTGGTGGTCGTGGTGGTCGTCGACGTCGAGGAGGTGGCCGGCGGGGGCAACTCCACGCCGAGGACGATCTGATCCAGCGCACCCGCCCCCCGCAGGTCGAGGTTCATCTCCACGATCCCCGCCGCGTCCAGCCGGATCAGCCGCGACCTGCGATCGCCGGTGGCCGTCAGGCGGCTGGTGGCCGACGTGCCGGCCGTCGTCACCAGCGTCAGCGAGGGCCGACGGTTGTCGGTATCGGCGATTACGAGCGAATCGATCGTCACCACGCCGGGCCCGAACCCGCGAAAGTCCAGAGTCAGGGTGCCGTCCTCGGCGTCGTCGGGATCGGTGGCGTCGCCGTCCTCCGACACGATCAGCAGGTTCCCCAGCGAGGGGAAGAACAGATCGGAATCCCCACCGGTGCATCCCCGACTGGTACCCAGCGGCAGGCAGGCGCCGTCGAACACCATTGCCCGATTCACCCCAGGAAGGGCACGCCTCTCGCCTACCACCCTGATGCTGCCGTCGACCGCGGCGCCGGAGGCCCCGGAGCCCACCGCCACCGAATCCACCAGGGCACCCTCGACGAGGCCCTCGAAATCGATGGTGACCGTGGCGGTCTCGGCGCGCGCCGTAGCCACCACCAGCAGGGGCAGCGTCGCCAACATCGCCACGACGGCCGTGACGGCTAGGCCTCTCCGCATGGGTCCCTCCACGATTCAACTACTCTGAGTGGTCAGAGTAACGCCATGTGCGTTCAGAGACGAGGGCCATTCCCGTCGAGTCGAGTGACTAGTCCCTAGCCAGCTGGCCGCAGGCCTCCTCCAGCCGGGCGGCGGTCTCCAGGGGGGTGGAAGCATGCGGGGAAACGCGCACCCAACCGGAGCGGCGGGACACCACCAGGCCGGCTGCGGCCAGGCGGCCGGCCGTGGCGGCGGGATCCTCCCCCGGCAGGCGGAAGCAGACGATGCCGGCCCGCTCTCCGGGCCGGCGCCAGGGTGCCAGCACCTCGGCCCCGACGCGGCGGACGGCTTCCTCCATCGCCGCCGCCCGCTCCAGCACGGCCCCCTCGATACCGGCCACGCCGGCCATCTCGATGACTTCGACGGCGGCACCCATCTGCAGGGCGCCGAGGTAGGGGGGAGATCCTTCCTGGAAGCGCCCGGCGTTCTCCCGAACCTCGTGGGGCGGCGGGGTCTCGAAGTCGAGGTAGTGCTCCACTCCACACCACCCGGTGAGAGTCGCCTCGAGGCGATCCAAGGCCCGCTCCCCCGCGGCCATCACCCCACTGCCCCATCCGGCCCGCAGCCACTTCTGCCCCCCGGCCAGCAGCACATCGGCGGGCTCCAGACCGGCGGCCACCGCCCCCAGGCCCTGGATGGCGTCCACCACCAGGAGGGGCTCCGGGAAGGCCCGGCGTAATCCCTCCAGGTCAACTCGGAAGCCGGTCACGAAGTCGACCAGGCTCACCGCCACCGCCCGGGTCTCCCCATCCACCGCCGGGGCAAGGCGCTCCGCGTTCACCCGGAAGTCGGGGCAGGCCACCAGGCGCACCGCCGGCCCGCCCACGGCTTCGGCCCGCAGCCAGGGGTAGATGTTGGCGGGGAACTCATGGGCGGGGACCACCACGTTGCCGCCGGCACGCAGCAGGCCGAAGGCCACCTGGAAGATGCCCGCCGAGGTGGAGGGGATGGTGGTGACCCGGTCGGGGGCCGCCCCCACCAGGCGGGCCATGGCAGCGGTGGCAGCTTGGTGGCGAGCGGCGATCGCCTGAGAGGCATTCCCGGGTGGAGCAGCCACCACATCCAGCACCGACGCCATGGCCTCCCGCACCCGGTGCGACACCGGGCCGGTGGAGGCGAACTCCAAGTAGCCGGGGGATTCCTCGAACTGCTCCAGGTAGACGGCGGGAAGAGGGCTCACTGACCGGCCAGCCTATCGAGCAATCCGAGGGGCAGAGCCGCCGCAGAGAGGAGCCGGTCGTGAAACCGGGCGGACGGCACCTCGCCGGGAGGTCCCCCGTAGCGGCCGCGCAGTCGCCGGAGAACTGCCCGCCCCAGCCCGGCCGCCGCAGCTGCCGGGTCGCCGGTGCAGCGCAGAGCCTCCCGGCGTGCCGCCGCCTCATCCAGCCGGGCCTCCGTCACAAAGAGGCCCGCCGCCTCGTCGAGCGTCATGCACCCCGCATGCAGACCGGCGACGACGAGCATGCGGCAGTCCGTCAGCAGGGCGTTTCGCCGCCACTCGGGAAGCACCCCGACATCCCAGGCGTAGCCGGCCTCCAACAGGATGTCGGCGGCGTAGCCCTCCCAGCCGTCGCAGAAACCGGCCGAAGAGAACCTTCGCCGGGCCTCACCAAGCGCGCGGGCGGCATGGAGCGCCAGGAGGAGCCGCCCCGGGAAGCCTTCAGTTACGGCCAGCCACACCAAGACCCCGGGCCGGGATGCCGCTTCTGGAGCCAGGTACAGGACCGCCGGTGTCGCCGGGTCGTCGTAGGGCCCGGGCGCCTGCAGCCATCCGAGGCCCGCCGTTGCTCCCGGGTATCCCATCCCCGCTCGCCACGTGAAGGTGTCGGGCACGGTGGCCAGGCCCCGCTCCTCGACGAAGCGCCGGGTGCGGTTCACCGCCTCCAGCAACGCCCCCTCGAGGCCCGCCGACCGGGCTCCGGCGGCCGAGGCCGGGCCGCCCGAAGGCCCTCCACAAGACCCGCAGCGCTCCCGATCCTCGGCGAGTTGCGCCCGGGCGGTGGCCTCCAGGTCGGCTGCCACCCAGTCGAGCCCTTCGGCGGCCCGCAGCCATTCCGCCAGTCCCGCCGCGCCGAGGGCGAACTCATCGGCGGCGCCGGGCAGTCGCTCGGCCTCCAGCCAGGAGGCGTAGGCCTCCAACTCGCCGGCGGCATGAGACGCGGCCTCCAGCAGCCAGGCGGCTTCCGCAGAGGCCGCTGAGCCCGCGGGGGCCCACTCGGCCTGCACCACCAGTCGCCGCGCCAGGCGACGCGCCTGCGCCGCTCCTCTCTCCACCCAGGGCCGCGGCGCCTCCCCCGCCAGGTTCTCCCGGCCCTGAGCGAGCAAGCCGCCGGCTTCTCCCAGCAGCGAGGCCGCCCGCTCCAGCCGCAGCCCTCCCGGGGCGTAGTCCCGCTCCAGGTAGACGGACACGTCCAGCGGTCGCAGGTACCAGGCGGGATCGCGCCGCCATCGGGCCAGCCGCTCCAGGTCGAAGTGCTCCCGAGCCACCACCCCGAGCAACACCTCCCGCTCCCACTGCTCATAGACGGTGAGGCCCGCCAACCCTTCCAGTTGGGCCCGCAGCAGCCCGAGCCGCTCCAAGCCCGCGGCAATGGCTCCGGCCGACAGATCCGGCACCTGACCGTCGTACTCGTGCCTGCCGACGGCAACCGCCCACCCGGGATGCAGGTTCCAGACCGCTGCGGAGATCCGGTCGGTCAGTTGGGGCAACAGCATCGGCAATCGAGACTAGCCCTGAGGCCTCCCCGGCATCGTGGTGCGACGTTCCGGAGGGGTGGGCATAGACTCGGGCGCCGCATGCCCGGCAAAGCCCGCCACCCGGCCCTGGTCGGCCTCCTCTTCGCCGTGGGCCTGGCCGCCCTCAGCCTGCTCGCCTTCGCCGTGCTCCACCGGGCCGACGGGGGCTCGCCCTCCACCATGGCGGGAAGCACCACCATCCTCCCTTCCACCACCACGGGCCCGGGCAGCAGCACCAGCGAATCGGTGGATACCACGAGCACCAGCACCACCGAGGCCCCCACCACCACGAGCACCACCACGACTACCACCATCCCCCTCCACCTTTGGGTGGATCGGCGTACCGTGAGCCGGCCCTGGGGGAGCACCGTCACCGGCCTGCTGACCTTCCGCGGCAACCCGACCAATTCCTGGTATGGGACCGGGCCCGTGCCCCAGACCCCCGAGGTGCTCTGGAAGTACCCGAACACCCCCATGGGGTCCAACGACGAGCAAGGCGTCCCCTGGACGGGGATCACTTGGACCGGCCAGCCGGTGGTCTGGGAACGCCCCGACGGGGTGACCGAACTGATCTTCGGGGCCACCGACTCCCGCCTGCACTTCCTGGATGCCGTCACCGGGCAGGAAACCCGCGACCCCTTCTTCACCTCGCCCGGCGGCCACATCAAGGGAACCCCCACCCTCGACCCCGACGGCTTCCCCCTGGTCTACTTCGGGGCGCGCGATCACCTGTTGCGCATCGTGGCTCTCGACCGGGCCGAGCCGGAGGAGCTCTGGAGCTTCAGTGCCGACGACGAGCCGGAGGGCCGCTGGTGGCACGACTGGGACGCCAGCCCGCGCGTGGTCAACGACCTGCTCTTCGAGGGCTGTGAGAACAGCTTCTACTACGTGTGGCGCCTGAACCGCGGCTACGACCGTGAGGGGAACGTCACCGTGGACCCCGAGCTGATCTACAAGCTCAAGACCTACGACCAGGACCTCCTCGATGCCATCAGCCCCTCCGGGTACATGGCCACCAGCGTGGAGAACTCCTCCGCCCTCTTCGAGGGGCGGGTCTACTTCGCCAACTCCGCCGGCCGGGTGTTCGGCCTCGACATCGAGAAACTCCTCGCCGGCGAGGATCCCGTGGTCTTCCGCTACTGGGTGGGCGACGACGTCGACGGGTCGATCGTGGTCGATGAGCAGGGCATGCTCTACGTGCCGGTGGAGTACGAGCGCTACAACGCCCGCGCCCAGGAACTGGGGCAGCTGGTCAAGCTGAACCCCTACGAGCCCGACGACCCCTATGTCTGGGGCATGTTCTCCCTCACCAGCCCGCCGTACAAGGGCGGCATGTGGACCACTCCGGCGCTGGGAGACGGGGTGGTCTACGCGGTCACCAACCGCGGCTTCCTGGTGGCAGTGGACCGTGATGACGGCGAGGAACTCTGGTCGGCGGACATCGGGACCGGGGCCTTCAGCGGGCCGCACCACATGTCCTCCCCCATCATCGTGGACGACCGCCTGGTGGTGGCCACCGCAGGGGGGACGCTGCGCTCCTACGACATCACCGACCCCCGGGCGCCGGTGCTCGACTGGGAACTGGTGGTGACCGCCGGCTCCATCGAGGCCACCCCGGCCGCCTGGGAGGGGATGGTCTACATCGGTTCTCGCGATGGCTTCCTCTACGCCGTGGGCGACTGAGGTCCTCGACTAACCTCAGCGCTCGTGCTCTACGACTACACCACCGTCACCGCCGCCTCGGTGCGCGCCGAGGTAGAAGATGCCATCGCCCGCTCCGAGGAGATGCTGGCCGCCGTCGTCGCCTCTCAGGACAACCGCACCTGGGAATCGACCATGGCCCCCCTCGATCGCATCGCAGCCGCCGCCGTCATCGCCGGAGGCCGCGGCCCGTTCATGGCCCGGGTGCACCCCGACAAGGAGGTGCGCGACGCCGCCCAGGCCGCCGAGGAGCGGCTGAGCAAGTGGGTGTCGGACCTCGCCTTCCGCCGCGATCTCTACGAGGCCGTGGAGGCCTATGCCGCCACCCCCGAAGCGGCCGTCCTCACCGGGGAAGAGAAGCGGCTGCTGGAGTTCACCCGGCGCGACTTCCGCCGGGCGGGCCACAGCCTGCCTCCCGAGCAGCGGTCCGAGGTGCAGCGTCTTCGCACCCGTCTGGTGGAGCTGGGTGTCGCCTTCGCCCGCAACATCGACGAGTACGAGGACTGGCTGGACCTCACCCGGGAGGACCTCGACGGCCTGCCCGAGGACTACATCTCGCGCCTCGGCCCCGGCGAGGAGGAGGGCACTTTCCGGGTGTCGCTCGACTACCCCGAGTACTACCCCTTCATGGACCAGGCCCGGCGCGCCGATCTGCGCCGGCAGATGCAGTTCAAGATGTTCAACCAGGCCCGCGAGCAGAACCTCCCGATCCTGGAAGAGGCGGTCCGCCTCCGCCTCGAAATCGCCCGCATCTTCGGCCTCCCCTCCTGGGCCCACTACGGCATGGAGGAGAAGATGGCCAAGGAGCCGGGGGCGGTGGAGGCCTTCTATGCCGCCCTGGTCCCGCCCCTGACCGAGAAGTCCCGAGCCGAACTGGCCGACCTGGCCGCGGCCAACGGCGGTGCCGTACCCGAGCCCTGGGACTTCCGCTACCTGCACACCGTGATCCGCCGGGAACGCTTCGGCATCGACCCCAGCGAGGTGGCCGCCTACTTCCCGCTGGAGCGGGTGGTGCAGGGCATGTTCGATCTCACCGGGGAGGTCTTCGGCCTCCACTACCGCCGCCTCGAGGGAGTGCCGGTGTGGCACCCCGACGTCACCGTGTACGAGATCGCCGACCGGGAGAGCGGGCGCCCGCTGGCTACCTTCTACGCCGATCTGTTCCCTCGCGAGGGCAAGTTCGGCCACGCCGCTGCGTTCGACCTGGTCCCCGCCCACCAGGGTGACGAGGGGTACGTGCTGCCGCGCACCGCCATCGCCGCCAACTTCACCAAGCCCACCGCCACCCAGCCGTCCCTGCTGCAGCACGACGAGGTGGTGACCCTCTTCCACGAGTTCGGCCACGTGCTGCACAACAGCCTGGGCCACACCCGCCACCCTCGCTTCGCCGGGTACAACACCGAGTGGGACTTCGTCGAAGCGCCGTCGCAGATCATGGAGCACTGGTGCTGGACCCCGGCGGTGCTGCAGCGCTTCGCCCGCCATCACCAGACCGGCGAGCCCATCCCCGCCGCCCTGGTGGAGCAACTGGCGGCGGCCCGCGACCTGCACGTCGCCTTGCTCACCCTGCGCCAGATCTCCTTCGGCCTGCTCGACATGGACTTCCACGGCCCGGCCGAGGAGAAGGACCTCATGGCCATCACCCGGGAGACCACCGCGGTGACCGGGTTCGCCCACCACGAAGGCACCTTCTACCCCGCGGGTTTCGGGCACCTCTTCGGCTACGACGCCGGCTACTACGGCTACTTGTGGGCCAAGGTGTTCGGCGACGACATGTTCTCCCGCTTCGAAGGCGAGGGGCTGACCAGCCCGGTCGTCGGGGGCGCCTACCGGCGCAAGGTGCTCGAGCGCGGCGGAGCGGTGGACGCGGGAGAGATGCTGCGCGACTTCCTCGGCCGCGAGCCCAACCAGGAGGCCTTCCTACGCCACCTGGGCATCGGCTGAGCCCGGGCGCTATGCATCGCCCCGCCCCTGGGGTGGGGCGCCCCACGCCGATACACTCGGCGCCATGCGGCGTTTCCTCATCGTCATCAGCCTCCTCGCCCTCGTCGTAGCGGCCTGCACCTCCGACGACGGGGCCACCACCACGA
>JAFGCH010000107.1 GCA_016932695.1 Acidimicrobiia bacterium
CGACCCCCACCCGGCCCACCGTTTGGGGGACCGGCCGGGTCGCCGCCTGTTCGGCGGCGACGTGGCGGTGAGCGGGGGTGTTCTTTTCTTGCCTGCGGGCTCGTGGGTGAGGTTGTGGGGAGGCCAATCGGTCTGGGTGGGGTTGGCCGGATATGGTTCGATCCCCACCCGGCCCACCGTTTTGGTTGCCTCCCCTCTACCTCGGCGAGCGCCGTGCCGGAGAGCTGGGCGGCTTCACCTTGACCCTGCGAGCCATCTCGCGGAAGGTGGTGGTGAGGCCTCGGGCAGCCTCCGCGGCGCAAGTGCCTTCGAAGCGGACCAGGTGGGCGACGGGCGTCTTGGCTTGGTCGCGCACCAGCAGCAGCACCTGCGCTTGGTACAGGCGATGCTCGCCCTCGGGCCCCGTGACGAAGGTGACGGCGCGCATGACCGCCGGGTGCCCGTCGACCTCGGCCCGGCCCTCGCCGATCAGTTCGAACCCGACCAGGGCGGCTGCGCCGGCGTCGTGCACCCACGAAGTGACGGCGGCGAGATCGGTGTCGGGGGCGACTCGCGTGGCCGAGACGACCGCGTTGGCCCGGAAACCCGCCTCTGCCGGCCCGCCGAAGGCGATTAGCCCGCCGGCGGCGGGCAGCGGCTCCCACCCCTCGGGTACCTCCATGGAGACCGTCGGCGGCCCTGGGAACGACGCACTCGGAAAGGCGTACTGCGACATACGTCACCACCACGTCACGAGGTCGACTAAGTCCGCGCCCTTGTCGAGCGCCCCCCCGCCGAGATCCGACACCAGGCCCTGAGTCTGCTCCCACATGCCCTGGGGGCTGACCGAGACTCCAAAACTGCCCCCTCCCCCGATCCCCAGCGCGGCTCCTAGGTCCATTTCGAAGCCGACCCGCTCCCAGGTGGCGGAGCCTGCGACGTCGGCGTGGACCCCCATTCCCGTGCTGAACTCGGTCGCGCCTTGGGCCGTCACCCCCAGGGCCGTCGCCTCACCGGAGGCACGCGCCCGGTCGCCGACGAAGCCTCCCATCCCGGCCCGGCCGGAGAGACCATCGGGACCGACGTGCCCCGAGGCCTGCGCCGTGCCTTCAGCGCCGGCGAAGACCTCGGCGCTACCGCGGCCGGTGGCCGGCCCGGCAAGCAGGTCCACCTCGCCCTCGAGGGTGGCGCCGGCCCGCAGCCGGCCCTCGACCGCGCCGTCCACTGCGGCACCGCTCGCCTCGAAGCTGCCGTCGAGCCGTCCTTCGACCCCGACCCGTCCCTCGATCCGGCCTTCCCCGAGCGATCCTATGGAGAACCGCTCCTCGCGCCGTTCGCCGATGGAGAAGGAGCGGTCTCCCTCGGCCTCGCCTCCGGTTTCGACTCGGCCGGCTGGGCCGCTCCCCGCGGCGGCGACCGCGGCGGGCAACGGGTGACCGGCGGCAGCCGGGGTCTCCTCCGGTTCCCACCACCAAGGCGCCTTGGGCAGCCGGGGGTCGGTGGGCAGCTTGCCGTCCCTGCCGACGGGCCGGCGTCTTGGGGGTGCCGCTGCCTCTCCGGCGGCGCCGAGGCGAGCGACGACCTCCTCGCAAGAGACGGTCCAGGCCTCCTCAGCTTCCAACTCGGCTTGGCTCCGTTGCTGGGTGATCTCGACGACGCGCTGGAGCACCGGGTCGACAACGGCTACGAACGCCTGGCGGGCCCGGAGAATGGGAGCGGGCGTGCCCGCACCCGTTTCCCCGCCACTGGTCACCTGATCCAGGAAGGCCTGCTCCAGGTCGGGCAAAGCGTTCATGTTGATCTTTGCGCGCAGCAGTGACCCTCCGACGTCGGGGATCTCGGGGGGCAGCCGCCACTCCTCCGGGACTGGGCCGGGGCCGAGGGTGGGAGGGATGGGGGGGTTGGTGCCGAAGCGCTCCCAGGCCATGGAGCTCCACCTCCAGCGACCGTCGAACAGGAGGGTCACCTCGGTGGAAGTGGGGTTGGGATGCGGCGCCGCCGGGTTGTAGGCCGCGGCGAAGACGACAAGCGGGTAGCCGGGCCGCACTGCAGCCATGCGCTCCTCGGCATCGGAGAGCAAAGCCGTTGTTGCTGCCCGGTAGCGACCTTCGGCGTGGGCCAGCAACGCCTCCCGCAGCCGCTCCCGCCTCCGGGTGCAGTCGGCGGAGTGACATCGATCACATTCCACCGCACCGGCCATTCCTGCCCTCCCGCCGGACTGGGCCGACTCTACCCGGCAGCGTGCCCCCGTTCTGGGCAGGCCCCGCCGGCGGCGGGCTGGGCGCCCCCCGGCGCCCCACCAGGAGAACCGGGTTCTTGGCCCGTCAGCCTTGTCCACCCGGCGGGGATCGCCTCCAGGAGCGCCGGGGCGTCGGCGATCCCTAGCGGCGCCCCGGCACGTTCCCTCCCGGGTGGCAGGTCCACTTACAGAGCTGGGGGTGTGTACCCGAATGGTTCTGGTTTCGACCCCCACCCGGCCCACCGGTTGCGGGAGGCATGCTGGAAGCACCGTCGGCTGCTCACGATGAGTTGTGCCGCCTCGAACAGTTTCCTGGCTTGCGCCACCGCACGGTGGGCGTCTGGTGCGCTGATGGATGCCGCCCGGTACTGGGCCTTGGACTTGGCGGACAGCAGTCGCTGCAGGACGGTTGCGAGGCGTGCCGTGTCGGGCCCTGCGGCTGTCAGTTCGCGCAGCGCCGTCGCATGCTTCTCGGTCTTGGAAGTCGAGCCGAGGCGCTTCAGGCAGATGGCGTCTTTGGAATTGACTCCCGAGATCACCGCGGCCGACACCGCGGGGTTGGGCAATGCTGCTTCAAGGGCGATTTCGGCTGCCTCCAGGAACTCCCGCGCTTTGGCGAGATGCTCCCGGGCTACTCCCAGCGGGGTCACCTTCCGGTGAGGGGTACGGGGGCCCGTGGGATATGGAGGCCGGCCACTCGGATCCCGTCCCGGGCAACGTCGAGGGGCAATCGCTCGCCGGCATCTAGCAGGGCGGCGTACTCCTCCATCGAGTACTCGACCACGCTGCAGGGGTTCCCGCTCCAAGAGCGCACCGCAGAGGCCAGTTCCGCGAGCCGGCACTCCCAGTCCCCGTCGCCGACCGGCACTGCCGGCGGACGGATGACGAGCAGATCGATGTCGCTCTGCGATCCGCCGTCGCCCCGGGCGAAGGACCCGAACGCCCAAACCGCATCGGGTGCAGGGACGGCCGCCTCGGTCCAACTGCCGATGCGCTGCAGCAGGCGCTGCCGGAGCGTGGCGAGTTGTTCGATGGCCGGCGCGGAAACGTGATCGCGATTGAGGCGGAAGGCCAGAGCAGGCGGCCGCGACTCCTCGATCACCACCCCCGCACGGGCAAGCCGGCGGAGTACCTTGCTCGCCTGAACGTGGCTCACCCGACCTGCGGTGAGCCGAGCCACCGCTCGCGCCGACAGCCCGTCGGTCGCGCCGGCCAGGACCAACAGCACCTGCCCCTCGCTGGAAGGGATTACGTCGGATATCGGATGAGAGGTGTTCACCTCAGAGCCTCGGAAAGGATCATTACCATACGGTAAGTATAGTTGCCACCAAGCCGCTCCACCATGGCCCTTTCGCGTGGCACCTCGCTCAGTGACCGCCTCCCGGCGACCGAAGGCAGTTGTCGTTGTCGGGCATGTGCTACGGGGGCGGCAAGTCTGAGTCCACCGTACGTCGGCGGACGGCGCGATGGAACCCCGTCGGCGGCCGGCACTTCCAGCGGAACGCCCTCGCCTACTCCGCCGGTATGGCCTCCAGGATCGCCAGGGCGTCGGCGATGGTCATCCCCGGGATGATCTCCGGGCGGTACAGCATCTCGATGATCGCCCGGTCGATGGGGGCGTAGCGATTGGTGGTGGTCCAGTCGATCTGGAAGATGCTGTCCGGGTACTGGTCGGTGTCGTTGAGCAGCCCCAGGCTCTGGGTGACTTCCTCCCGGATGAGGTGGGCCCGTTCCTCCGGGGTGATTCCGGTGGTGGAGATGAGGACCACGCCGTCGGTGATGGCCCCGACTTCGTCCCACCAGATGTACACGAAGCCCATGTTCACCGGGACGTATTCGGGCAGGATCGTGGCGAACTCCGCTTCGGGGACGAACCAGATCTCCAGGTTGGCGGTGTCCTCCAGGGCGGGGTCGTCGAGCAGCGTGATGGTGCGAGGGGCGATGAGCTCGTTGAGGTCGGCGATGACCCTCTCGAGGACGGCCACGTCACGCGGGGTGGCGTCGTTGTAGACGAGGACGACGATGTCCTGGTCCCACTTGTGGATCACCCCGCCTCCGCCGCCGTACTCCGCCTGGCCGGCGATGTCCTCGAAGTAGTCCAGTTCGGCCCGGTTGTACAGGAACCGGGGGCGGGTGGTGGTGGCCGCGGTCGTCGTGGTGGTCTCGGTGGTGGTGGTGGCGGCCGTGGTGGTGGTGGCCGCGGTGGTAGAAGTGGCCTCTCCGCTGGTGGTCGTGGCCAGGGTGGTGGAGGTAGTGCTCGAGGCGGCGGTGTCCTCACCGCCTCCGGTGAGGAGCACCACCAGCACCACTGCCGCGGCGGCCAGGACGGCGGTGCCGGCGGCCCAGAGAATCCAGGCGCGGCGGGCCGGCGGAGGAGGCGGAGGAGGAGGGACGGCGCCGGCAGGATTGGGCTGGGAGTACATGCTGGCCCTTCGACGAGGTGGGTCCCATTCTGGTCGGCATCCGGGGAGATGCTGGCTGCGGCCCGGCGCCTTCCGACAGGAGGTACGGTACGGTCCCCGGGAGTGAGGACCGAGAAAGGGGATCGCCCGTGCCCGAATTGAGGCTGGCCTACGGCCGTGGCACCCTGGCGCTGGAGGTGCCGGCGGGAGCGGAGATCATCGAGCCCCGGCTGCTCCCCACACTGCCCGACCCCCGGGAGCGCATCCTGGAGGCGCTCGCCGGCCCGTTGGATTCGCCTCCTTTGGCGGAGCTCGCCCGGGGCCGCCGGACGGCCGGTATCAGCATCTGCGACGTCACCCGCCCCTACCCGCTGCGCACGGTGCTGCCCCCGGTGCTGGAGCAGCTGGCCGAGTTGCGGGTGACCCTCTTCGTGGCCACCGGGTCCCACCGCGTCTGCACTCCGGAGGAGATGGAGGAGATGCTGGGCGGCGAGATCCTGGCCGCCGTCGAAGTGGTGCAGCACGACGCCCGCCGGCCCGACCGGCATCGCCGCCTGGGCAGCCTGCCCGACAGCGGGGCCCCCATCGAACTGGAAGAGGAGTTCCTCGAACAGGATCTGCGGCTGACCCTGGGCATGGTGGAGCCCCACTTCTTCGCCGGTTTCTCCGGTGGCCCCAAGATGGTGGCCCCGGGCCTGGCCTCGCTGGAAACCATCCTCGACCTGCACTCCCCGGCCCGGGTGGTGGACCCCGGGGCGACCTGGGGGGTCCTGGTGAACAACCCAGTGCACTACGGCATCCGGCAGGCGGCGGCGCCGGCGGCGGTGCACCTCTCCGTAGAGGTGACCCAGAACCGCTACCGGGAGCCGACGGGCGTCTACGCCGGACTTCCCGAGGAGGCCCACGCCGCCGGGTGTGCCGCGGCCCGGGAAGCGGTGATGCACCCGGTGGAGGTGTCGTTCGACGTGGTGGTGGCCACCAACGGGGGCTACCCCCTCGACCAGAACCTCTACCAGACGGTGAAGGGGATCAGCGCCGCCGCCCAGATTGTGAAACCCGGCGGGGCCATCCTGGTGGCGGCGGGGTGTTCCGACGGCTTCCCCGACCACGGCCGCTACCGGGAGACCCTCGCCGCCTATGCCGGGCCCGGGGAGTTCCTCGACGCCCTGCCCGGGCTTGCCCCGGCTTCCGACCTGTGGCAGGTGATCGTCCAGGCCAAAATCGGGGCCCGGGCGCGGGTGCTGCTGCACACGGCGGGCCTCTCCGACGATGAGGTGCGCGCCGCCTGGCTGGAGCCGGTGCCCGACCTCCAGGCGGCCTTCGGCTCCCTTCTGAGGGAGGCGGGCCCGGGAGCCCGGGTTGCCGTCCTTCCCGGCGGGCCTCATGTGATTCCGTTCCTGCCGGACGCCCGGCCGGGGGAGTAGTCGGGGGCACCGCGCCGTTGAGGCGGGGACGCCGCGGCACGGCCGGATGCCGCCTAGTCCCGGGGCCCGCTGTGGTAGCCCAGGGTGGACAGGTATTCCGGGATCAGCCCGGCCAGGTAGCCACCGCAGGCTGCGGTGGCCGAGCCCACGATGGGCAGCCGGAGCACGGCGTAGTTGTCGGTCAGCGGGCAAGCGGCACGCAGTTCCTCGGTGTGGGCGTCGAGGGCGTAGAGGCTGAGGCGGGCGGCGGCCGAGCCGAGCACGGCGGGCACCTCCAGCCAGCCGTCGTCCTGCACCAGCAGCATCTCATCGGCGGTGCCGCTGCCGATGGACAGCAGGTCGCCGTTGCCTACGGTGACGGGGCACTCCACCGCGTTGGCGGCGAACTCCCGGCATTCGCCCACGGTGAAGGCGGGGCGAAAGGCGGCGGCGAAGGCGATCAGATCGGCGGCCGCCGCGCCGGTGGCGGGAAAGGCCCCGGTGGCAGCGGTGACGTCGCCGGCGCCCACGGCGGTCCAGAAGAGGCGGGCGGCGGCCAGGAGGTCGTCTGCCGGGAGGGTGGTGGTGGGCCCGGCGGTGGTAGTGATGGTGACGAGCGGCGCGGCCACGGTGGTGGTCGGGACCCCGTCGCCGAAAACGCCGACCAGCCAGGCGCCGCCGGCGGCGAGGACGATCAGCGCCCCGGCCAGGGCTAGCGCCTTGGCCGACCGGGGCGGCGCCGGCGCCGGCGGCTCCACACCGAGGCGCACGTCCGTGGACATCTCGGTGCAGCGTAGGACCGGGCGGCTAATAGGGGGATAAGCGGCCGGCTAGGGGAGGCCCGGTTCGCTGCCGGTGGCGTAGGGGAGGCCCGAGGTGCACCAGTCGCTCCAGGACCCCGGGTACAGGATCGGTTCGGGCAGGCCGGCGTGGACGATGGCGGCGATGTCGTGGCAGGCGGTGACCCCGCTGCCGCAGGAGGCCACGGTGTCGCCCTCCCCGACCCCGAGGGCCCGGTAGCGGCGGGCCAACGCGTCCGGAGGAAGGAACCGCCCGTCGGGCCCCAGGTTGTCGGCCGTGGGAGCGTTGCGGGCGGTGGGGATGTGCCCGCCGATGGGATCCACCGGATGCTCCTCGCCGGTGTAGCGGTCGGGGGCGCGGGCGTCGAGCAAGGTCACCCGTCCCAGGCGCTCCCACAGGGCGGGCCGGTCGATCAGCCGCGTGGGGCCGGGGTGCACCGTCATCGTTGCCGCCGGCAAGGAAGGTTCCACGGTGCTGAGGGAGAGGCCGGCGGTCACCCAGGCCTGCAGCCCGCCGTCGAGGAGGCGAGCGCCGGGGTGGCCAATCCAGCGCAGCATCCACCACAGCCGGGCGGCGTACGCCCCGCCGGCGTCGTCGTAGGCGACGATGAGGTGCCCGTCGCCCAGGCCCCGGGCCCCGAGCAGTCGGGTGAAGGCCTCCCGGTCGGGAGGGAGAGGATGGCGGCCGGGGCCGGAGGGCCAGGTGAGGTCGGAGTCGATGTCGAGGTAGATCGCCCCGGGCAAGTGCCCGGCGTCGTACTCGGCCCGGTTGCGTCCCGGTTCGCCCACGTACCAGCGCACGTCGGCGAGGCGCAGCGCCGGGTCGTCTCGGCGGGTGGCGACCTCGGCGAGGGAGATCAGCGGAGACTCAGGCATTCGGGCGCACTACCCGGTAGGGGGAGGGCGCCGGTGCCCGCGAGGGCACCAGGGCCCCGGGGGCCGCCGCCGCCTCCCAGGGCCGGGCGAGGACGTGCCAGGCCAGGGCGAGAGCCACCACGGGGACGGCCAGGTCGGTGTGCACCGCCAGGCGGTTGTAGGAGAGAGGGGTTCCGGCAAGCCGGCCGATGGGCTCGGTACCGAAACGGAGCGACCAGCGGCGGGGCAAGGGGTCGCTGACGAGGTCGCAGGCGAAGCCGGGGCCGGTGAGGCGCCAGCGCCGCCCCCACCAGGAGTGTCTTTCCACCCGGCCGACTTCGGTGTCGTCCTGCATCGCCACCACCGTCCCCCAGCCGGCGGGGCGCAACTCGAGGCGCGTGCCGTCGGCCAGTCGCACCGCCGAGATGTGCCGCGAAGGCACCCGGTCGAGTTGGGCCAGCACCGCCTTGTCCTGCAGCAGGCGCCAGCGATTGGACATCAGAGAGCTTTCGAAGCGGCAATCGCCCACGACGGTGGGGATCCGCGGCAGGCGGTAAGGCATGAGGGGAGCGTAGCCCGCCGGGGCCGGGCGGGGTAGCGGCGGGCGACGAGCGGCGCAGGCGTGGGAGACTCTCCGCCGGCATGGATAACCCTGCGGCGGCCGCCGTCCCCTCCTCCCGCCCCGGGATGGGAGCGATCCCCTATCCCGGGGGCGTTGCGTTCCGCGTCTGGGCCCCCCACGCCGAGGCGGTGAGCGTGGTGGGGACGTTCTCCGGTGGAGATTGCCGGCCTCTGGCCGCCGAAGGCAACGGCTACTGGTCGGCCGACGTGCCCGGCGCCGGGCCGGGGGATCGCTACACCTACCGGATCACCGCCGGCGGGGAGGTGCTCTCCCGTATCGACCCCTACGCCCGGCTGGTGACCCACTCGGCGGGGGAAGCGGTGGTGGTGGACCTCTCGCGGCGACGGCGGGCGCCGTTCCACATGCCGGGATGGCACGACCTGGTGGTCTACGAACTCCACGTCGGGACGTTCCACGACCTCCCCGGGGGCGATCCGGGGCAGTTCCGCGCCGCCGCCCAGAAGCTGCCCTACCTGGCCTCGCTGGGGGTGAACGCCGTCGAGTTGATGCCCACCACCGAGTTCGCCACCGACTACTCCTGGGGTTACAACCCGGCCAATCCCTTCGCCGTGGAGGAGGCCTACGGCGGCCCCGAGGGCCTGATGGGCTTCATCGACGCCGCCCATGCCCACGACATCGCGGTGCTGGTGGACGTGGTCTACAACCACTGGGGACCGGGAGACAACGCCCTCTGGCGCTTCGACGGGTGGGGGGCGCCGGGCAAGGGCGGCATCTACTTCTACCCGGACCACCGCTCCCACACTCCCTGGGGGGATCGCCCCGACTACGGCCGGCCGGAGGTGCGCCGGTACATCCGGGACAACGCCTTGATGTGGCTCGAGGACTATCGCGCCGACGGTCTGCGCTGGGACGCCACCGCCTACATTCGCGATGTCGACGGCGGCGACGGCTCGCCGGGGACCGCCCTACCCGACGGGTGGGGGTTGATGCAGTGGGTCAATGACGAGATCGACGCCCGGCAACCCTGGAAGCCGACGATCGCCGAGGACCTGCGGGGCAATCCGGCCCTGACCCGGCCCACCGCAGCCGGTGGGGCCGGCTTCGACATGCAGTGGGACGGCGGGTTCGCCCATGTAGTGCGCGGCGCGCTGGTCGCCCCCGACGACACGGCGCGTGACCTGGTCGCGGTGGCCGGCGCCATCGGCGGTGGCGCCGGGGCCGATCCCCTGCGCCGGGTGATCTACACCGAATCGCACGACGAGGTGGCCAACGGCAAGGCCCGCCTCCCCGAGGAGATCTGGCCGGGCCAGGCGGACTCCTGGGCGGCCAAGAAGCGCTCCACGCTGGGGGCGGCCCTGGTGCTGACCGCACCGGGGGTGCCGATGCTCTTCCAGGGCCAGGAGATGCTGGAGGATCGTTGGTTCCACGATCGCGACCCGGTGGACTGGTCGCGGCGGGAGCGCTTCTCCGGCATCGTCGCCCTGTACCGCGACCTCATCTCCCTCCGCCGGAATCTGCGAGGTACTACCGCCGGCCTGCAGGGTCGGGGTGTAGCGGTGCACCACGTGGACACGGAGGTCAAGGTCCTCGCCTTCCACCGCTGGGATCGGGGCGGGCCGGGGGACGACGTGTTGGTGGTGGCCAACTTCGCCGACCGGGCCCACGCCGCCTACACCATCGGGTTCCCCCGGGAGGGTCGCTGGCGGGTGCGCTTGAACAGCGACTGGGCTGGCTACGACGCGTCCTTCGGCAGCCGGCACGCCTACGACACCGACGCCCGGCCCGGCGCCTGGGACGGCCTGCCCTTCCACGGCGACGTGGGCCTGGGACCCTACGGCGTGCTGATCTTGTCGCAGGACGGGTGAGGTCGAAGGGGGTCGGCGGGCGGGGGAGGCGTGGGTCCCCCCGTCACAACAGGGGCCAGTTCAGCCGGCGCGGCCCGAAGAGCGGCGCGGCGGCAACGCGGTGCCGCCGCCGCCCTTAGAGCTTCCCAGGGCGAGGACATTGACTGCGACGATCTCGGGGGTCAGTTCCCCGAAGCGGCGCAGCACCACCGCCAGGCGGGCGGTGGCGAAAGCCGAGGGGGCCTTCTTCTGGCCGAAGCTGAAGGTCTCGAACCCGCGATAGCACGAGCGGGGTACCACCCGGCCCGAGGCATCGAAGTTGTAGGCGACCAGGCAGGCCAGCATCTCGGCCATCGCCCCCCGGTCGGCCGGGTCGGCGCCCGCACCGCTCCACAAGCGCGGGTAGCGCCCGAGGGTGTCGAGCACCCAGTGCAGGTCGTACCAGAAGGTGGGCCACTTCACCGTCTTGAAGCGGTACCCGTGGCCGAACATGTAGGGCTGCTCCTCCCCGCGCACTCGCCAGGCGCGTGCCGCCACCCGGGCCGCAGCCTCCAGGCCGTGAGGCTGGGATGCCGAGGGGAGGCGGGAGAGCAGCCGCAACCCCTCCAGGGTCACCATGGGGCAGAAGTCGTGGCGTCTACCCGGCCCCCGGAAGCCGGAGGACGCCTCGGGGACACAGGGCCACGCCCGGCCCTGGGTGGTTTCGGCCAGGTCCGCCTCGACCCGAGCCAGAGCGCGGGCGACGGCCGGATGCCCCGCACGACCGAAGCGGATCAGGGCCTCGGTGATGATGTGGGTGTCACAGAGGAGGGCGGACCAGGTAGGCTCGCCGCCCCGAAGCCTGCCGAACGCCAGGAAGCGGCCGACCTCGTCCTGGTGGTCGAGCATGTCGTCGATGACGGTGTCGACGTCGGCATGATCGCCGGCTTGCACCCCCATGTCGGCGAGCAGGTGCAGGAGGTTGGGCTGGTAGCGGGGGCTGTTGTGCCCCGACGCTCCCGTGTCGTCACCCCAGCGCCCGAGGCGCCCCATCAGATCCCGGGTTCCCGGGTCGTCGAGCACGCCGCGGTGGGCGGCCCGGACCTCGGGGTGCTCGGCAGGAAGGTCGAGGAGCTGGGTGAGCGCCGCCCACCTCGCCGCCGGCTCCGGGCTCTCGAGGAGCCAGGGCCGAGGATCGGACCCGAGCAGCGCCAGCCACGGTTCGTGCTGCACTCGTCGGACGCTACACGCCGAGCCCGATGCTTTGCCGATTGGGGCCGGCGACGCCTCCCCCTCCCGGGACGGCGAGCGCCACGGCATCTGCTACCCGGATGGAGAGGAAGCCGGCGCCGAATCCCGCGGTGCCGTCGGGATCCGCCACACCGTAACGAAGGCCACCAACGCCACCGCTCCCAGGACGAGCCGCGGCACGAGGCTGTTGAGGAGGAACATCCCGCTGATCCCGAAGGAAAGCGCCATGGCCGCCATCACCCACGCCTTGGTGCGGCGCGGCGTCACCAAACCCGAGCGGAAGGGAGCGATGATGCGCCCCAAGCGGGGGTGCCCCACCAGCCAGCGGTAGAGGCGGTCCGAGGACCGGGCGAAGCACCAGGCGCCGATCAGCAGCGGCCCCACGGTGGGCACCAGCGGCAGGAAGATGCCGGCCACTCCCACCCCGACGGCGACCAGTCCGGCCGCGGCATACATCGGCCGCAGCCAGCGCGAGGCTGCAGGCGGCTTGGCCTCCATGGCGGGAGAGTACGGATTGCGGGTGCCGTAGTTGAAGCCCGGGCCCGGGGCGGCTCCGGCCGGTACGATCGCCCGGTGAACTTGCACCTCCTCGACGGCACCTACGAGTTGTTCCGCAACTACCACGGGGCGCCGAAGCGGGTCACCGCCGACGGCACCGAGATCGGGGCGGTCCAGGGCCTGGTGGCGAGCACCCTGAGTCTGCTCCACGACGGCGGCGTGACCCACCTGGGGGCGGCCTTCGATACGGTCATCCGCTCGTTCCGCAACGACCTCTTCCCCGGCTACAAGACCGAGGCCGGGGTTCCGGCCGACCTCCTCGCCCAGTTCCCCATCGCCGAGGAGGGCCTCGAAGCCCTGGGGGTTGTGGTGTGGCGCATGGAGACCTACGAGGCCGATGATGCCCTGGCCACTGCGGCAGCGCGCTTTGCCCCGCAAGCCGAGCAGGTGGTGCTGATGAGCCCGGACAAGGACCTGGCGCAGTGCGTGCGCGGGCGACACGTCGTGGGCTACAACCGGCAGAAGGGGGCCTTCCTCGACGAGGCCGGGGTTTGGGAGAAGTTCGGGGTGGCTCCCGAGTCGATTCCCGACTACCTGGCGCTGGTGGGCGACAGTGCCGACGGCCTGCCCGGAGTGCGCGGTTGGGGAGCCAAGACGACGGCGGCGGTGCTGGCGGTATATCCCCATCTGGAGGACATCCCGCTGGAGGCGTCGCTCTGGAAGCCGGCAGTGCGCGGCGTCGACCGCCTGGTCGAGGCGCTGCGGGCGAGTCTGTCCGAGGCCCTGGTGTACCGGTTCCTGGCGACTCTGCGTCGCGATGTGCCCCTGCAAGAAGATCTGGCGGATCTGGAATGGTCGGGGGTCCCCCGGCAGCAGTTTCTGGCCTTCTGCGAACGTTGGGGCTTCGGAGCCTTGCGCGAGCGGCCGCGGCGCTGGAGGGAGTGACGGACGGCTCCTGCCGGGAGCCTGGGGTGGCGCTTCCCGCGGGGCGGTCAGGGATCCCGAGGGGGGTCCCTTGGCTGTCCTTCACGGGCGGCGGCCGGTGCTGCGTGTCCGGAAGGGGGGTGACAGTGGTAGTCTGTCAAGATAAGTTGACGCCGTGGACGCAACGATCCTGGCGAGCGCACGCCGACTTGGGGTCAGGGACGATGACATGCTGCATGCCTACCAGCACCCAATTCGAGTGTTCGAGGTGAATGGCTTCGTCATGCTGATCGGCGCCGATCAGGCAGGCCGTTTGCTGGAGATCGGGGTCGCGTCGGCTGAGGGCATCGACTTCATCGTGCATGCCATGCCCGCCCGTTCGAGGTTCCTGAGGTAACGCTGATGCCGAGATCCATCCAGGAGATTCTCGACCACGCCGACCGGCTGGCGCATCGGTTCGAGACCTACGAGCCGGCCCGAAGCGACGAACGCCCGGTCGAGGAGTACCTGCTGCAGCGTGCCGCGGTGGCAAGGGCGCGTAGCGAGCGGCAGGTTCTGGACGCCGTCTCTGCCGCCCGGGCGGCCGGCATCCCCTGGGCAAGGATCGGCAAGCTGCTGGGCACCTCAGCCCAGGCCGCCCAACAGCGGTACGGCCCGGTCGTTGAGCGGGTCTGAGCTCACCCGATTCTGGGCACGCTGGAGCCGAGCCTGGGGAGCTGCAACAGGAACTCCACCCTGGTGAGGTTTTCGAGGGGGTCCCGAGGTGCTGCTGACGTGGCTGTGGCCTGGATCAGCGTCTGGGAGTTCCCGTCGCCGGTGGACCGTGGATAGGGTCGGGGTCGGGGTCGGGTCACTCCCCCGTCGGTAGGATGAGTGAATGAGTGCTGCTAACGCCATCGGCGAGATCGACCGGCTATCGGTCGCTGACATCACCGCTCTCGGCTCCGCCGACGGGCCGTGCGTGTCGATCTTCATCCCAACACATCGGCACGGTCCTGAGACTCTCCAGGCACCGATCCGGTTGAGCAACCTGATCAGTGCCGCAGCCCGTGACCTTCGCAGTAACGACGTCCCCAAGGCCGTCATCGACGATCTGCTGGCCCCGCCGCGTCGTTTACTGGACGACGCCGCCTTCTGGCAACACCAGGGTGACGGGCTTGCAGCTTTCTGCGCGCCGAGCCGATTCCGGAGCTACCGGGTGCCGCTGCCCTTGGCGGAGGAGGTCACGGTGGCTGCATCGTTCCGGGTACGGCCCGTGCTGCCGCTCCTGAGCGACGAGGCCTTCTTCGTGCTTTCCCTTAGCCAGAACGCGGTGCGCCTCTTCCACGCCACCCGCCACACGATCGGTGTGCTGGAGCCTGCCCTGGTGCCAGGATCGATGGCCGAAGCGCTCGCGCACGAAGATCCCGAACGCCAAGTGCAGTACCACAGCTTCGGAGGGCAGGCGCAGTTTCACGGTCATGGCGCCGGGGCCGAGATCGACAAGGCGGCGCTGGAGCGCTATCTCCGCGCGGTCGATCGAGCGGCGACCGAGCGGCTGGGCGATTCACGCCAACCTCTAGTCCTGGCATGCGTTGGCTACTACCTGCCCATCTACCAGTCGGTGACCCGGTATCCGAATCTCGTGCACAGGGCGGTCGAAGGAAACCCCGAGCATCGTTCACCGATTGAGCTCCATGCTGCCGCTTGGGGGCTCATCGAAGGTCTTGTCGCGCGTGACCTTGAAGCTGACTTGAAGCGCTTGCGAAACGCGATCGGTACCGGTAACGCGATCACCGACATCGAGCAGGTCGTGTCCAGCGCTCGCGAAGGCAGAGTGGAGACGCTCTTTGTCACTGAAGGGCCCCCCCTATGGGGAAGGGTCGCGCCCGACTCAGGAAAGGTGACGATCGCAACGGGTCCGTCGATCGCGGACGAGGATCTCGTCGATCGCGCCGTGCTGGACACGCTCGCCCGGGGCGGCGCTGTCCGCTTCACCGAGGTGGAGACGATCGGTGTTGACACCGTCGTCGCCGCCTTGTTGCGCTACTAGACACTGGATTGGGTTTGCCTGGCAGCCCCGCCTTCAGAGGCACAGGCACAGCCCGTCTGGGAAGGTTCCTGTTCGAGCAGAGCAGGATCAGGTTTGGTCCCATCTGGAACTGAACGGGCTCTACGCGGCTGAGTGTGGTTGGCAGCCTCGTATTCGTGCGGTGGGGGGAGTAGGCCATTTGATGCCGAGGCGGCCGATGAGTCGGCGTCGGTAGTTGTCGTGGTTGGTGAAGCCGTGGGCGTTGCGGCGGATCTTCTCGGCGAGCATGTGGGTGTTCTCGACCCGCCCGTTGGAGGCCTTCCCGGTTCGGTGGTAGGCGAAGATCTGTTCGGCCCAGCAACTGGTGGTGCGGGCGAGTCGGTTGAGTTCGGGGACCTCAGCGTCGGCGCAGTGGATGTAGAAGGCGATCATCCGTCGGCGGGCGTGGGCTTTGTCTCGGGCCCGGTAGACGTCTCGGAGGTGCTCCTTCGCTATCCAGGCGGCGGCGACTTCCCCGTCGGGGTCGCCGGCGTTCAGGAGAGCCTTCATCCACTGGAAGCGGTCTTCGCTGAGCCGTTCGTCGGCGGTGAGCAGCACGCGGCGGATCTGGTAGAGGGGGTCTGCTTTGCGGCCCCGATGGCCGAGGGTGTGCTGTTGGACGCGGCGGCGGATGTCGTCGATCGCCTGGTTGGCGAGACGGATGGCGTGGAAGTGGTCGACGACCAGGGTGGCCTGGGGGAGGTGGTCTTCGAGGGCTTTCCGGTATCCGGCGGCAGGGTCCAAGGTGGCCAGGCGGATCTGGGCGCACCAGTGGTCTCCCCGCTGGGTGAGCCAGCCGTCCAGGACGTCTCGGGAACGGCCCGGGATGACGTCGAGGATCCGGTGACGGTCCAGATCGACGATCCGGGTGGTGTAGGTGGTGCGGCTGGTCGGTGTCGCGTTGAGGAATCGTTTCTCGTCCACCCCGATCGCCTCGACCCCTTCGAGCCGGCCGGGATCGTCGATACGGGGGTCGGTGTGATCGGCAACCGCCCTGTTCGCAGTGTGCCAGCCCACCCCGAAGTGGGCTGCGGCACCGGCGATCGAGTCACCATCGACATTGACCATCCCGGCCAGCCGTCTGCGGGCCCGCTCCGTCAACACCGCCCGAGGGGCGATCTCCGGGGTCCCTTCCGACCAGGTGCGCACCGCACAATCGGCCTCGGGGCACCGCCAGCGGCGTTTCGACCACACCAGCACCGTGGGCCGTCCCGCCATCGGCAGGTCCCGCACCAGCGTCACCGAGCGGCCATGCCCGACCGCCCGGGTTCCACAGCCCGAACAGCCGACCACGTCGGCGACCGTCTCCACCCACAACCACAGTTCGCCGTCGACCAGTTCGCTGACACCAGCCGCGAATCCGGCCAAGCCCACCAGCATGGTGGCGCCGCGGCTACCTTGGATCCTGGACAAGGGCCTCTCCTTCTGCAGACGTACATTCCGCAGAATGACGGGGCCCTTGCCTGCGCCCTGGGACTGCCTATCTCAGACCCGGGCCCTCAACACCCCCCACACCCCAACGCGAAGAGCCACTGAACGTGACCCTGGCGAACTCCTGACAGGGGTCCCGAGGGGGCCTCGGCCATGTGATTCCTGTCACACTTCTGTGGGGCTGAAGCGAGATGTGGGTGTGACGAAGGTGGAGAAGGCGCCGTCGGAGCCGGTCCTGATCGGATGGGGGCGGTTCGAGGACTTCTATCGGCAGTATCGACCGCGGTTGGTGGCGCTCGCCTTCGCTCTTTCGGGCAGCAGGTTGGCGGCGGACGATCTGGCCCACGACGTGCTGGAGGCCGTGTATCGGGATTGGGATCGGATCCGGGATCTCGATGAGCCGTTGGCCTGGGTGCGGCGGATGGTCGTCAACAGGTCGGTGTCGGCGTACCGGCGCAGGTTGGCCGAGGTGCGGGCAGTCGCCCGCCTGGCGGCCCGTCGGGAGTCGGCGGCCTTCCCGGAGCCCAGCGTCGATGCGGATCGCATCTGGCGTGAGGTCCGACGGCTGCCTCGCCGGCAGGCCCAGGTCATCGCCTTGACCTATCTGGAGCAGTTGACCATGGCTGAGGTGGCCGAGGTGCTCGGGTGTTCGAAGGAGTCGGTGAACACACACCTGCGCCGGGGACGGGAGACCCTGTCCCGGCGGCTCGGATGGGAGAACCACGATGGCACATCTGGATGAGCGACTAGAGGCCGCAGCCGGCGAACTGCGCTCGGCGGCAGTGTCCCTGCCGGAGCGACCCTGGGGACGCCCGGCAGGGGAACGGAGGGGCCATGCCGCCCTGGCCGTGGCCGGGGCCCTGGTGGTGGCCTTCGTCATTGTGGGATCGCTGGTGTGGTTGCGGGGAGGCGCCGGCGAGCACCTGGGCGAGACGGCCACGGTGCCGGGGGAAACCTCGGCTCCTGATCTGACGACTCTGCCACCAACGACGCCGAAGACCACGGTGACCGCAACGTCCGAGCCGGAGGCCACGACAACCTCCGAGGCGGGAGGGGGGTGGCTCTCGATGGGCGAACCGGTCTCCGACGACGAATTCGAGGCGCTGTTCCTCGAACGGCCGGTGCCCGGCACCGCAAGGCGCCTCGCCTGGACGGTCGGCTACGACGGCCAGTACACCCTCGGGCTCTTCGCCGCCCAGATGGCTGGCCAGCCGTACGACGACTCGTATGAGGAGTACCCGTACTGCCTGTTCGACTACGCCTCCACTTCGGAAGGGAAGCGGTTCGGCGGGAGCCGATGTGTCCGGACTGCGGAACGGTTCGCGGCGGTCCTTGCGTTCGGTGTGGGCGGTTCCGGCAGGTGCGTGGCACCGGTGGCACACGCTTGGTACATCTGGGGTGTCCCCGAATCGGCTGAATCCGTAGTCTTCGAACTCAGTGACGGCACCCGGCTTACCGGTGAGAACGTCAGCGGGGTTGCCCTCGTCGCCACGGGGCGCGATGTGACGGTGGATTCGATCAGCTTCGAGGGCATCACGGCCGCGCAGCTCGCGGAGATAGAGGAACTCACGAGCGCCAACCGCGCGACGTGCGCTGAGATGAACGATCCGGACCTCCCCGGCTAAGCGACCTGGAGGCTCGGCTCTTGGGGGAAGAGTCAGCCGAGACGGGCGAGGGTCGGCTACCGCACGATCGGGCCCAGCTGAAACAGGAACTCCACGCTGGCGAGGTTCTCGAGGGGGTCCTGAGGGGTGGTGGTGCCCTACGGCGAGTGACCGGCGTTACGAGGGGATGTCGAGGATGAGTCCGAGCGTCTCGCGTATCTGAGCCAACGCCACGGCGCCAACGTTGCCGAGCACCCGGTCGACGCGACCGCCTGATACCACCCGAACGTGCTGGCACTGTGCTGCCGCCGGCCGGTCCAGACCATTGGACTCGTCCGGTTCGATCAGGACCTCGGAACCGAAGCCGCGGATCGTCGTCGTCAGCGGGACGACCTGAATGACGCTCGGTGAGGCTTCGAGGATCCTCTGGGCGGTGGCGACGACCGCGGGCCGGCGTAGCCCTGCCTCTCGCCCCGAAGGAATGCCGGGGTCGAGCTCGACGATGTCACCCGAGTTCAGCATCGAGCCATTCCGCCTCTCTCGAGGAGAGCGCCCCGGCCAGCTCCTCAGCGATGCGCTCTTGGCGAAGCCGCCGCACCGCCAGGGCCACCGTCTGGCCCACGGTGGTGCCGAGAGAAGCGGCCAGGCGCTTCAATTCCTTGTGGGTCGCGATGTCGATGCGCACACTCGTGCTCTGCATGCAGATCGAGAAGGCGTTTCTGAGATACGGGGCGTCGTTCGGGGTGGTCCCGTTCGTCGCGGTCCGGGCAGATCTAGGACCAGGTCCACCCTGGTGAGATCTTCGAGGGGGTCCCGAGGGGCCTCGCGGCGCACCGACAACCCCGGGATCCTCTCGCCTCGCAAGGGGGCCGAGAGCGTCATGCTGTCAATAAGAACTGACGCAGTGGATCTAGCGATCCCGGCGAGTGGAAGCAAGCACGAGGTCGCCGTCGAAGACATGCTGCACGCCTACCAGCATGCGGTCCGGGTCTTCGAGACGCACGGCCTCGTGATACTCATCGGGGCCGATCGCGCCGGGTGTCTGCTGGAGGTCGGCCTGGCTTCAGCGGAGGCGATGGACTTCGTCGTGCCTGCCGCGTCCGCCCGGGCGAAGTCCCTGAGGTGATGGCGATGCCTCGATCGCTGCGGGAGCCTGGACCAGGCCGACCAACCGGCCGTGCGGCCGTGTCTCCCGGGCCCGGATTGGCCGGCTGTTGGGCACCTCGGCCCAGGCGGCTCAGCAGCGCTACGGCCTCCTCGTGGAACAGGTCTGAGATCACCAGGACGGGGTTCACCCCCGGTTCACCCTGCCGCCGGGCCGGCGTCACCCCGGCGGTCTAGGTTTCATCGAGGGCCGCCAATTCCCGGCGTTCCCTAGCATCAGCCGGTGCCGGGGGGCTACCCACCGGCAGTGTGACCACGAGGAGACCGAGATGACCGATCAGGGTGACAAGGACCGGGTGGAGGAGTTCAAGGTGAAAGGCGAGGAGCTGCTCGCCAAAGTCAAGGAGCTCATCCGCGAGGGCAACATCCGCCGCATCATCATCGACAACGAAGAGGGCAAGACCCTCATCGAGATCCCCCTCACCATCGGGGTCGTAGGGGCGCTGCTGCTCCCGGTGTTCGTGGCGGTGGGGGCCATCGCCGCCGTTGTGACCAACTGCACCATCCGGGTGGAGCGGCGGGAGGGCACGGCGTGAACGGCACCGCCGCCCGGGTGGAGGGGGCCAGCAAGATCTACGGCCAGGGAGACACTGCGGTGCGCGCCCTCGACGAGATGACGCTGGCGTTCGAGCGGGGGCGCTTCAGCGCCATCATGGGCCCCTCGGGCTCGGGCAAGTCCACCCTGCTGCACTGCATCGCCGGCCTCGACACCCTCACCTCGGGCTCCGCCTACATCGGCGAGGTGCGCCTGGGCGACCTGAACGACCGGGAGCTCACCCTGCTGCGCCGCCAGAAGGTGGGCTTCGTGTTCCAGGCCTTCAATCTCATCCCCACCTTGGACGCCGCGGAGAACATCACCCTGCCTATCGACATCGCCGGCGACGACGTCGACCGCGCCTGGTTCGACACCGTGGTGGAGACGATGGGCCTGCGCGACCGCCTGCGCCACCGGCCTGCCGAGCTGTCGGGCGGCCAGGTGCAGCGCGTGGCCGCCGCCCGGGCCCTCGTGTCCCGGCCGGAGATCGTCTTCGCCGACGAGCCGTCGGGCAACCTCGACTCCCGCTCCAGCGACGAGTTGATGCGCTTCCTGCGCCGCGCCGTCGACGAGTTCGGCCAGACCATCGTCATGGTGACCCACGACCCCACAGTGGCGGCCTTCAGCGACCGGGTGGTCTTCCTGGCCGACGGCCGCTGCATCGACGAGATGGCCGACCCCACGGCCGAGGCCATCCTCGACCGCATGAAGGCGCTGGGCGACTGAGATGCTGCGCCTCGCCCTCAAGGGCGCCATGGGGCACAAGGGACGCCTGTTCCTGATGGCGACGGCCATCATCCTGGGTGTCGCCTTCATCGCCGGCTCCTACGTGTTCACCGACACCCTGAAGGACGCCTTCGACGTCCTCTTCGAGCAGGAGACCGCAGTCGACGTGGTGGTGCGGGCCGACGTGCAGTTCGGCTTCGACACCGGGCGGGTGCCGGCATCGTTGCTGCCCGAAGTGGCTGCCGTCCCCGGGGTGGAGCGGGCCCTGCCCTCGGTGCAGGGGCTCGCCCAGCCGCTGGACAAGGAGGGGAACCCCATTGGTGGCATGGGCCCCCCGAACCTGGCCTTCTCCTGGAGCGAGGCCGAGGCGGAGCTCACCGAACTGGTGTTGCGCGAGGGCCGGGCTCCCCAAGGCCCCCTCGAGGTGGCCATCGACGCCTTCACCGCTAACCGTTACGGCTTCGCCTTGGGGGACCAGATCCGCATCTTGCTGCCCAACACCGTCGGGGAGTTCACCGTGGTGGGCATTGCCGGCTACGGCGATGCCGACAACCTGCTGGGGGCCACCGTGGTCCTCTTCGACCTCGAGACGGCCCAGGTGGCGCTCAACTTCGGCGAAAACTACAGCCAGATTGCGGTGTTCGCCGCCGAGGGGGTGGACCCCGGGGCCCTGCAACTGGCCATCGCGGCCGAAATGCCCGAGGGGACCGAGGTCATCCTGGCCGGCGAGCAGATCGAGGAAGGGCGTGAGGGGGTCGAGGAGGGTGTCGGCTTCTTCAACACCCTTCTCCTCGCCTTCGCCGGCATCGGCATCTTCGTAGGGGCTTTCCTGATCCAGAACACCTACCGCATCGTGGTGGCGCAGCGCACCCGCGAGCTGGGGATGCTCCGCGCGGTGGGGGCCACCGGCCGCCAGGTGACCTGGATGGTGCTCTTCGAGGCGCTGGTGGTGGGCCTGGTGGCCTCGGCGATCGGGGTGGGGGTGGGGGTCGTGCTGGCGGTGGGCCTACGGGCCCTGCTCGCCGTCCTGGGCATCGACTTCCCCCAGGGCAGCCTCACCGTGCTGCCCCGCACGGTGATCGTCGGGCTGCTGGTGGGGACGGTGGTGACCATGGCCTCGGCCATCCTGCCGGCCCGTAAGGCTTCGAAGATCCCGCCGGTGGCGGCGATGCGCGAGCTGGAGTCGACCTACTTCAAGTCGCTCCGGTTGCGGGCTGCGGTCGGCGCCGGCATCGTGGCGCTGGGCATCGCCCTGCTCCTCGTGGGCCTGTACACCGAACTAGGCGATGCCCTGCTGATCACCGGCATCGGCGCCGGGGTCACCTTCATCGGGGTGTCGGTGGTGGCGCCGCTGTTCGCCCGCCAGTTCGGCCGGGTGGCGGGGAGCCCGCTGCCGGCTGCCTTCGGAGTGGTGGGGCGCCTGGCCCGGGAGAACGCGGTGCGCAAGCCGCGGCGCACCGCGGCCACCGCCTCCGCGTTGATGATCGGCGTGGCTCTGGTCACCATCGTGGCCACCATCGTGGCCTCGGCCAAACAGAGCATCGAGGGCACCGTGCGCGACGAGGTGATCGGCGAGTACCAGGTACAGCCGACTTCCTTCGGCAATCCCTTCGCCGGGGGGCTGAGCCCCGAGTTGGCCGACCGCCTGCGCGAACTGCCCGAGGTGGCGGTGGCCTCCAGCTACCGCCTCGGCGAGTGGCGCAAGCCGGGCGGGGAGGACGTCGGCGTCGGCTACGGGCCCCAATCGGGCATCGAGTACTTGATCTCCCTCGACCAGGGAGCGGACGAGGTGGTGCGTCTGCAGGTGTCCTCCGGCGACTTCGCCGACCTGGCCCAGCCGGGAACCGTGATGCTGCACGAGGGCTACGCCGCCGAGGAGGGCCTGGCGGTGGGCGACCGCTTCCCCATCCAGTTCCCCGACGGCGTCGAGGAGGACCTCGAGGTGGTGGCGCTGTTCGGCGCCGACCTCTTCCAGACGGACGTGGTGATCTCGCCGGAGGCCTTTGCCGTCCACTACGAGTGGGATCGCGACCAGATGGTGATCGTCCTGCTGGCCGAGGGGGTCGACGCCGAGGCGACGCGCCCGGCGCTCGAGGCGATCGTCGCCGACTACCCCAACGCGGAACTGAACAACGCCGAAGAGTATGTGGACAAAGTGGCTTCCCAGTTGGACCTGCTGCTGAACGTACTCACCGGCATGCTCGCCATGGCCATCGTCATCGCCCTGTTGGGCATCGCCAACACCCTGGCCCTGTCGATCATGGAGCGCAAGCGGGAGATCGGCTTGCTGCGGGCGGTGGGCATGACCCGGCGCCAGGTGCGGCGCATGATCCGCTGGGAGGCGGTGCTCATCGCCGTCTTCGGGGCGGTGATCGGCATGCTGGTAGGCGTGGGACTGGGGGTGGCGGTGGTCACCGCCATAGGTGCCGGGATCAGCCTGGCCCTGCCCTGGCTGAACCTGCTGGTTTACCTGGTGCTGGCGGCCGTCGGCGGCGTGGTGGCCTCGGTGGTCCCCGGCTGGCGCGGCTCACGCCTCGACGTGCTCGGCGCCATCTCCTACGAGTGAGTGGGAGCCGGCCGCCGCCGGGCAACTCAAGCCGGCGGCGAGTCGTGCCCCCACGTCGTCAGCAAGTCGCCCAGGGCGGCGACGAACTCCAGAGGGTGATCGAGCAGCAGATGGTGGTAGGCGCCGGGCAGGCGCAGCACCGGGGCGCCCGGGCCCATCATCTCGGCGGTGTAGGCGGCGACCTCCGGGGTGACCACCTCGCTGTGCTCCCCGTAGATCAGGGCGAGGCGACACTGTGCCTCGGGCAGCAACTCGCCCACGGGCAGGCGGGGGCGGGCGAAGACGAAGGGGTCGAACTTCCAGGTCCAGCCGCCGTCGACGGCGCGTACCGAGTAGGAGGCGATGTGGGCGAAGATCGCCGGGTGGACTCCGGGCTGTTCGGGGATCAGCCGGAAGCGGCCTTCGGCTTCGGCTCGGCTGCGGTAGACCCCGGGGGCGCGGAGGGCCCGAGTACGGGAGCCTTCCTGCGACTCCGGGTCGGGGCGGCGCAGCGGAGCATCGACCAGGACGGCCCCGGCGAGGCGTTCGCCGTGGTCCCGCGCCGCCTGAGTGGCGATGAGGCCCCCCATGCTGTGGCCGACCACCACCGGCGGGCCGGGGAAGCCGCACCGGTCGATGACCGCGATGACTTCCTCGGCCCAGGCCTCGAGCGAGTAGGCCGGGCGACGTGCGCTGTCGCCGTGGCCGCTGAGGTCGAATGCCACGAGATGCCAGCGGTCGGCCAAGAGCGGGGCGAGGAAGGACCACCAGTGGGCGTGAGCCGCTCCTCCGTGCACCAGCACCAGGCCGGGAAGGCCGCTCTCCCCCCAGTCCAGGTAGTGGAGGCGGCACCCGGCCCCTTCGAGCGTGCCCTCACGCCGCCGCGCCGCCAGGGCAGCCTCGAACCAGGGAAGGGCGGAGGACGCCGAGGCCACTAACCCATCTCCAGGCCGGGCCAGGCCCGGGCGAAGGCGATCGCGAGCACCTCCACCGGGAAGGGCCCTCCGGCGGAGCCGGCTTGGGCCGGGGTCATCCCCAGGGCGTGGCGCTCCAGGGCCAGCGTGGCCACCGCGGCCAGATCGCGCTGCTGCGCCTGCACGAAGCCCAGGTCCACCACCGCCCCGTGCCCCGGCACCACCGGCCCGGAAGCCAGGGGCAGCAGCGCGGCAGCGGTCTCGGGCCACTCCAGCGGGAAGGCGTCGTGGAAGGCGGGCGGGCCGCTCTCCTCGACTAGGTCGCCGGCGAACAGGACCCCGGCGTCGGGGACTAGGGCCACGATGTCGTTGTCGGTGTGCCCGCGTCCCAGGTAGCGGAGCTCGATCACCCGTCCGGCCAGGGTCAGGGTGGCGGAGCGGTCGAAGGTGTGATCCGGTGGGGTGATCACCACTTCATCGAAGAGGCCGGCCGAGCCCGGGGCCCACTCCTTGACCTCGCGGCGCATCTGCTCACCGCGCAGGCGCAGCGCCAGGGCGCAGCGCTCGTGGCCCCAGATGGGGACGGGCAGGAAGGCGGCGTTGCCGAAGGTGTGGTCCCAGTGATGGTGGGTGTTGGCTACCCAGCGCACCGGGTGCGGGGTGATGCGGCTGAGATCCTCGAGCAGGCGGCGGGCCTGCTCGTGGTGGGCCCGGGTGTCGATGACCAGGGCTCCCTCGCCGCAGACGACCACCCCGATGTTCAGGTCGAGGCACTCGTAGCGCTTGGAGAAGACGCCGTCCCCGTGCTCGATCCAGTCGTAGAGCCCGGCCACGGGACGCAGCCTAGAAGAGCCTCACCTCTGCTCACCCGAGGCATTGGGGCCGGACCGACCGCTCACCAAGCGGCATCGCCGACGGCGTACAGGTAGCCCTCCAGGCTTCCCACCAGGATGATCCCGTTGTCGGCGACGGCGGGCGAGGCGAGTAACGAGGCCCCCACCCGGGGCTGCCATTCGCAGAAGCCGGAGTCGTAGTCTGGGGGGAAGGCCCCGTCGAGAGCCTCCTGTCCCAGGTAGATGGACCAGGCGAGCTCCTGGGCGGCCAGGTCCACGGCATACAGGCCGCCGTCGAAGCGGGGGAGGATGACCTGGCCCGATACCACCGCCGGCGACGACCAGTGGGGGTAGCAGAGGGGCCCTACCGCGGCCGCCCAGCGGGTCTGGCCGCTCCCGGTGTCGAGGGCCACCAGCTTGTCGGAGTAGCCCTCGCCGTAGACCAGCAAGTTGCCCACCACGGCTGGGGAGGAGCGCACGCTGCCCCATTCCGACTTGATGCCGGCGGCGTCGGTGGCCCACCAGCGCACTGCGCCGGTATCGCGATCCAGGGCCACCAGGCCGGGCTCCCCGAAGACCTCTTCCCGGACCAGGGAGATCACCACCAACTCTCCGACCAGCACCGGGGCGGCGAAGACGCGCATCTGGTCGCCCTCGCCGGTGCGCCCTGTGATGGTCTGGCGCCAGATGACCCGGCCCTGGAGGTCGAGGGCGGCAACCTCCAGGGCCTCGCCCGCGACGTAGAGGGTTTCGCCGTCGAAGGCGGCCCCGCCGCGCACCGGCCCGGACACGCCGGCTCGCCACTGCCGCTGACCGGTCTCCAGGTCGAAGGCGCTGACGGTGCCGGAGGCATCCCCCACAATCGCCAGACCGTCGAGGATCAGGGGATTGGAGAAGACGGCGACGCCGAGGTTGGCGGTCCACAAGGCGATTCCCTCCCCGGTGTCGATGCCCCAGACCAGGCCCTCGTCGCCGGTGGCCACCACGATGTCCTCGTTGGCGGCGACCCCGTTCACGTCGAGCGAGGCGCGGAAGAACCAGCGCAGATTGCCGGTCTGGACGTCGAGGGCGTACACGCCGTCGGCCGCATCGGACTCGAACTGCACCGTGCCGGCACCGGCGACGTAGACGGTGTCGTCCACCACGACCGGGTTGTTCAGCCATCCCTGGACTCCCACCTTGGCGGCCCAGAGGATCTTGGGAGTGGTGACCAGGGGGGCATCGATGCAGCCGGTACGGGCCCCGGTGGCTTTGAAGGTGCTCCAGTGGATCTCCTCGCCCGTCTGTGGGCACAGCACTTCCGTCCCCGGGATGGCGGTGGTGCTCGTGCTCACCGGGCGGAGGATCGTGGGCACGGTGGTGACCCCGATCACGGTGGTGTCGGGGGCGGGCCCGGGCCGGCTGAACCACCAGAAGCCGAGCCCACCGAGCGCGGCAACCAAGATCGCCGGCAGGATCCAGCGCAGCCGGCCGCCGCCGTCGTGGGCGAAGATGAACTCGCCGCGGCTCCGGCGGTTGGCGAAGAAGGTCAGGTAGTCACGGCGCCGGCTCATTGGGGGGCTGGTTCCTCTCGGCCGGAGGCTAGAGCGCGCGGCGAGATCCGGGAAGCGCTCCGGCGTCGGGGCGGCTCGCGCCGGAGCCACAGAAAGAGGCCGGCGGCGGCCAGCAGGTGCCAGGCAGCATGGGCCTGGAGCAGCGACCCGGGGCGGCACCACGGGCCGCCGCTGCGGCCGAGCGCCCAGCACAGGGCGCCCAGGGCGAGCAGCGCCCAGGGCACGACCACGGCCGCCCAGCCGCCGGAGTACGGCCGCGCTGCTCGGAAGCGGTACCAGCCGTGGGCGGCGAGGGCGGCGACCAGGGCCCCCACCGCGAGGCCGTCTAGGCGGGCGGCCCAGGCGGTGAGGCCGGCATGGAAAACGAAGGCCACCGTCCCGGCGGCGGCTAGAGCGGCGGCGGCGGCGTAGCCCGTGGCGTGCCGCGGGGACGGCGCCCCCAGCAGCATCACCCCGGCGGCGGCCAGGCCCAACGAAGACCAGGCGTTGGCCGGCTGGCGGATCGGCCCGGGCCGCGGGGCTTCGCAGTCGCAACCGGCGACGGGGCAGGGCGCGGGGGACCCGGGCAGCCCGGCGAAAGCCCAGGCGACGGCGGCTCCCACCGTCGCCAGAGCCAGGGCCGCTGGGAGCCGGCGACGATGCATGCTCCTATGGTGGCCGGGCCGGGGCTTCCCGGCCAGCCGGCCGTATGCTGGAGTCGTGGTCACCAACGCCGAGATCGTGTCGTTGCTCGACGAACTGGCCCGGCTCACCACTCTGGAGGACGGATCACCCCAATCCTTCCGGGTGCGCGCTTACGAGGCGGCGGCCCGGACCGTGGAAGGGCTGGCGCAGCCCTTGGCCGAGATGAGCGAGGCGGAGATCGCCGCCCTTCGCGGGCTGGGACAGAGCACCGCTCGCAAGGTGCGGGAATTGGTGGAGACGGGGCGCATTGCCAAGCTGGACCGCCTGCGGGCCGAGTTCCCGCCTGCTTTTCGGGAGCTGACCCGTGTCCCCGGCATCGGGCCCAAGACGGCGCTCCTCCTGCGCGACCGGCTGGGCGTCCGCTCGGTGGACGACCTCAAGGCGGCCATCGACGAGCAGGCCCTGCGCACCGTGCCCGGCCTGGGGCCCAAGAGCGAGGCCAACATCGCCCGGGCACTTGAGCGGCTCGACCTGGGGGGCAAGGAACGGCGTGCCCCTGTGGCCGAGGCGCTGCGGGTGGCCGGAGACGTGGTGGCGGCGCTCGGGGCGCTGCCCGAGGTGGAGCGCGCCGAGGCCATGGGCAGCCTGCGGCGCTTCCGGGAGACCATCGGCGACGTCGACGTGGTGGTGGTGAGCCGCGGTGACCCGGAGCAGGTCATGGCCCGGTTCGTGGCCCTGCCCATGGCGGTGGAGGTGCTGGCCGCCGGGGCCGCCAAGTCGGCCATTCTCACCTCGGCCGGTCTGCAGGTCGACCTGCGGGTGGTGGAGCCTCACCAGTACGGGTCGGCCGCGCTCTACTTCACCGGATCCAAGGCGCACAACATCCGGCTGCGCCAGCTGGCCATCGAGCGAGGCTGGACGCTGAGCGAGTACGGGCTGGCCGAGGCGGAGAGCGGCCGGGTGCTGGCTTCAGCCACCGAGGAGGAGATCTACGCCGCGCTGGGCCTGCAGTGGGTGCCGCCCGAGATGCGGGAGGACGGCGGGGAGATCGAACTGGCCGCCGCCGGCGCCCTGCCCCGGTTCATCGAAGAGGGCGACCTGCGCGGCGACCTCCACATGCACACCGACCTGTCGGGCGACGGGAGGGAGCCGCTGGAGGCCATGGTGGCCGCCGCCGCCGCCCGGGGCTACGAGTACCTGGCGATCACCGACCACGGGGAGGACATGGCGACCAACGGGGTCTCGCGGGAGGCGATGCTGGCTCAGCGGGAGCGGCTTGCGGGTCTTCGGGAGCTGTACCCGGGGATGCTGTTGCTCCACGGAGTGGAGCTGAACATCGGGCGGGACGGGTCGGTGGACTACGACACCGAGTTCCTCGCCGGTTTCGACTGGGCGGTGGCCGGGGTGCATTCGGACTTCGACCTCGACCGCGAGACGCAGACGCTACGCATCGTGACGGCGATGCAGAATCCGGCGGTGCGAGTCATCGCCCATCCGGGCGGGCGGATCATCGGTCGCCGCCCCGGCATGGACCTCGACCTGGAGGCGGTGCTGTCCGCCGCCGAGGAGACCGGGACCGCCCTGGAGATCAATGGCAGCCTCGACCGCCTGGACGCCCCGGTGGAGATGCTTCGGGCCTGCCGGGGGCGCGAGGTCCTGCTGCTCGTCGGCAGTGATGCTCACCACAGCCGGGAGCTGGCCAACGTCGATTGGGGGGTGCGCCACGCCCGGCGCGGCTGGGTAGAGCCCGAGCGGGTGGCCAACACCTGGCCGCGGGAGCGGTTCCTGGAGTGGGTGCGGCGCTAGCCCCGCTCCAGCACCACCACCGGTATGAGCCGCTCGGTCCGCCGCTGGTATTCGGCGTAGCCGGCGTACTCGGCGACCGCCCGGGCCCACAGGCGGGCGCGCTCTTCGGGAGCGGCGTCCCGGGCGGTGACGGTGAAGCGCTCCCCGTCTACTTGCGCCACGGCCCGCGGCTCGCTTTGGAGGTTGAGGTACCAGGCGGGGTGCCGGTCGTGCCCGCCGAAGGAGGCGATCACCACCAGGTCGTTCCCCTCTCGCAGGTAGAGGAGGGGGACGGTGTGGGGGTGGCCGCTGCGGCGACCCGTGGTGGTGAGGAGGAGGATGGGATGGTCGGCCAGGCGGCGGCCCAGGCGGCCCCGGGTCAGCCGGTAGGCAGCGCGGTGCAACGCCGAGACGGCCTTGATGATGGCGGGGCGAGGCGGGGCCACGGCGGGGCAGTCAAGCAGGGGCAGGCCGCTTCGCCCAGCCGGTGATCCCGGTGCCGGCCCGGCCGTGACCGGCCGAGGCTGCCGGGGAGGGGTACGCTGCCTCTCATGGATGCTCCCGAAGAACGCCTCGCCCTCTTCCTCGATTTCGAGAACCTCGCCATCGGCGCCCGCGAGGACCTCAGCGGCCATGTGTTCGAGTTCGGTCCCATCGCCGACGCCCTGGCCGAGCGAGGCCGGGTGGTGGTGCGGCGGGCCTACGCCGACTGGATCATGTTCGAAGACGCCCGTCGCATGCTCGCCCAGCACCAGGTGGAGCTGATCGAGATACCCCAGCGCATCGGCTCGACCCGCAAGAACGCCGCCGATATCAAGATGGCGGTGGACGCTGTGGAGTTGTCCTTCGAGCGCGACTACGTGACCACCTTCGTGCTGGGGACCGGCGACAGCGACTTCACCCCGCTGGTGCACAAGCTGCGCGAGTTGAACCGCCGGGTCATCGGCATCGGTCTGCGCGGTTCCACCTCGCCCTTGCTGGCCGCGTCTTGCGACGAGTTCCTCTACTACGAGTCGCTTCCCGGCCTCGACCTGCCGCAGCGGCGCGAGAGGCGCCGGGCCAAGGCGGACAAGGCCGCCGAAGAGCCCGTCGTGGCGCCGGTCGAGCCGCCCGACCTCGCCGGCTTGGAGCGGGTGGTCACCCAGACACTCAGCGGCCTGCAGCAATCCACCGACGGGGTGGTGCTCGCCTCTTCGCTGAAGCGGGCGCTGCTGCGCAAGGATCCCACCTTCAACGAGGCCGATTACGGGTTCCGGGCCTTCGGGGAGCTGCTGCGGCACCTGGCAGACCGGGGGATCATCGAGCTCAGCGAGGGCCCGGCACACGGGGATCCCGAGGTGGGCTTCCCCAGCGAGGGCGGGCAGGAGGAGCAGGCTTTCTCCTTGCTGCGCCAGGTGGTGACCAAGACGGGCAAGGGCAAGCCGGTGCCCCTCTCCGGCCTGAAGGACCGCATGCGCAAGGCCGAGCCGGGTTTCTCCGAGAAGGCCTTCGGCTACCGCGGCTTCTTGCAGTTCTGCAAAGCGGCGGCAGCGCGCGAGGTGGTCGCCATGGACTGGGACGAGGAGTCCGAGGACTACCTGCTGACCGCCGTCTGAGGCCGGCGCCGCCGCGTTAGCCTGCCGTCGTGGCTCCCTGGGCCGTGTTGCGTGCCGTGCCGGACTCGTTCCGTGATTGCCTCACCCGCCGCCCGGCCGACCCGCCCCTCGACCCCATGCGGGCCCGCCGCCAGCACCAGGGGTACCGGGCCCTGCTGGAGTCGGGCGGCTTCTCTACCCGGCTGCTTCCCGCCGATGAGGCCCATCCCGACTGCTGCTTCATCGAGGACACCGCGGTGCTGGTGGGCGAGGCCGCCCTGGCGACCCGGCCGGGTCACGCCAGCCGCCGCGGCGAGGTGGCGCCGGTGGCCGCCGCCCTGGCCGCGATCCTGCCGGTGCGGGTGATGGAATCCCCGGCCACCCTCGACGGCGGCGACGTGCTGCGGGTGGGGCAGCGCCTCTTCGTGGGGGAATCGGAGCGGACCAATGCCGCCGGACGGGAGGCCCTGGCCCGCTTCGCCGCGCCGTACGGCTTCGCGATGGTGGCTGTGCCCATCACCGGGGTACTGCACCTGAAGTCGGCGGCCACCGCCCTCGACGAGAGCACGGTGCTGGTGTTCCCCGGCGCCGTCTCGCCGGACGCTTTCGCCGGCCTGCGGGTGGTGGCGGCGGAAGGAGACGACCCGGAAGCGGCGAACGTCGTCCGCCTGCCCGACACCCGGATCCTGGTGGCGGCCCACCTGCCGCAGAGCGCGGCCGCGGTCCACGCCGCCGGGTTCACCCCGGTACCCTGCGAGGTGTCGGAGCTCGCCCGGGCGGACGGCGGCCTCACCTGCCTGTCGATCCGCCGCCGCGCCGGGTTGGCGACGGCAGGACCGTAATCTGCCCGTCTACGCAACTCGAGCCGGAGACATGAACACGCCGCACAACGACAACATCGACGAAGAAGTCGCCGCTGAGGTGGTGGAAGGGCCGCCTCCGGAGACGCGTGGGGCCAGCTACGTGCAGGCGCCCAAGCTGATGCGCATCGCCTCCATGACCCGGGCCATGCTCGACGAGGTGCGCCAGGCGCCCACCGACGAACAAGGCCGGCGCCGCCTGGCCGATGCTTACGACCGCTCGCTGGCCGAGATGCAGGACGTGCTGTCCGAGGACCTGCGCCAGGAGCTGATCGACATCTTCACCCCGATCTCCAGCGAGACGGCCACGGAATCGGAGCTGCGCATCGCCCAGGCCCAACTGGTCGGCTGGCTCGAAGGCTTGTTCGCCGGCATCCAGGCCACCCTGCTGCACCAGCAGGCGGCCATGGCCAGCCAGCTGCAGGAGATGCGGATGCGCGCCATCGAAGCCCCGCCCCGGGCCCCCAGCGGCGAAGACCGTCCTCCGGGCCAGTACCTGTAGGGCACCATGCCGCCCGACGGGGAGACTCGGAGGGAGCGGCTCAGCCGCCGGCTGCGCACCGTGCCCGCGCTGTTGGCCGGCTTCATCTTGGTGAATGCCTTGCTGCCGCTGTTGCTGTTGGCGATGGTGGCCTACGACGGGGTGCGGGCGATGCGGGGCCGGGGCCGCTTCTCGGCGGTGCGCCTGCTGCTCTTCGGCTGGGTGTACCTGTGGGTCGAGGTGATCGGCCTCGGCGCGATGCTCCTCTTCTGGTTGATGAGCGGCTTCGGGCGAGCGCAGGGGCTGTACTCGACCCTCGCCTACGCTCTCCAGGGCTGGTGGGCCTGTGCCCTCTTCCGCTCCGTGCGGGTGCTGTTCCGGGTGGGGTTGGAGGTGGAGGGAGACGAGGCAGTTGCCCCGGGGCCCATCGTGCTCATGATGCGCCACGCCAGCCTGGCCGACACCCTGCTGCCCACCGTGCTGGTGCTGCGCCGCCACAAGATCCGGTTGCGTTACGTGCTGAAGCGGGAGCTGCTGTGGGACCCGGCCCTCGACGCGGCGGGCAACGTCCTACCCAACTACTTCATCGACCGCCGCTCTACGGATGCTGCTACCGAGGTGGAAGGGGTGCGTTCGCTGGGCCTGGGCCTCGGGGAGCGCGACGGGGTGCTCATCTACCCGGAGGGCACCCGGTTCTCCGAGGAGAAGAGGGAGCGGATCATCGAGATCCTCCGGAGCCGGTTCCCCCAACTGGTGGAGCGGGCCGAGGCGCTGCGGGGAGTGCTGGCCCCGCGCCAGGCCGGGGTACTGGCCCTCCTCGAGGCGGGCACCGACGTGGTGGTCTGCGCCCATGTGGGCCTCGACGGCCTGTCGCACGTCAAGCGCGTCTGGCGGGGAGGGTTGGTAGGGGTCACCATCAAGGCGGCTTTCTGGCGCATCCCGGCGGTGGAGATCCCCACCGGGGATAAGGCCCGCATCGACTGGCTCTTCGCCCAATGGCGTCGGGTGGACGACTGGGTCTGCGCCCATCGCACCGAGCCCTGCTCCGACGACTCATGAACCGCGGCCTCGTCTGGTTCAGGGCCGACCTCAGGCTGCGCGACAACCCGGCCTGGGACGCCGCCGCCATCCACGAGGAGGTGGTGGCGCTCTTTGTGCTCGACCCGATCCTCTGGGAGGGCTCCGGGGAGCATCGCCGCAACCAGCTGGCCGCGCATCTGGGAGCCCTGGACCGATCGTTGCAGGAGCGGGGCGGGCGGCTGCGGGTGCGGCGCGGCGACCCGAGACGGGTGGTGCCGGCGGAGGCGGCCGCCGCCGGGGCGAGCCGGGTCTACTGGAACACCGACACCACCCCGTATGCCCGGCGCCGCGACGGGGCGATTCTCCGTTCCCTGGGAGATACGGCCGAGGAGCACGCCGGGCGCTTGGTGCATGCCCCGGGCACCGTCCGCACCGCCGCCGGCGAGCCGTTCAAGGTGTTCACCCCGTTCTTTCGCGCCTGGCAGGCGCGCCCTTGGGACCCGTGGCCGGCGTCCGGGGCAGGGGCGAGGGTGACCGCCGACCCGGGAGACGGGATCCCGACGGTTGGCCCGCCCCTCATGGAGCCCGGCGAGGAGGGAGCCGAGCGGCGGCTGGAGACCTTCTTGGAGCGCGTCGATCGCTACCACCAGGAGCGCAACCGCCCGGATCTGGACACCACCTCCCGGCTCTCGGCCGACCTGAAGTTCGGCACGCTCGGCCCTAGGACGGTGGTACGCCGGGTGGAAGGGCCCGGCGAGGGCCGGGCGGCCTTCATCCGCCAGCTGGCGTGGCGGGAGTTCTACGCCCACCTGCTGGCCGCCTTCCCTGCGACCCGCTCCGGCGCCATGCGGCCGGAGTACGACGGGGTGGCCTGGCGACACGACCCGGAGGGCCTGGCCGCCTGGGAGGAGGGCCGCACCGGTTATCCCTTCGTGGATGCGGCCATGAGGCAGTTGCGCGCCGAAGGCTGGGTACACAACCGGGTGCGGATGGTGGCCGCCTCGTTCCTGGTCAAGGACCTGCTGATCGACTGGCGGCA
>JAFGCH010000108.1 GCA_016932695.1 Acidimicrobiia bacterium
GCTCCTACTCCGAAGGCAGCTTCGTCAACGGCGTCCTCTACATCACCGAACTCGACGCCAACCATCCGTAGAACGGCGACGAAGCCGCCGGGGTCGCCGGGCGGCCGCGTCCGGCGACCCCGGCGGCCCCGGCGGGAACCCGGCGGCTGGGTGCACTTCGCCACGCGCACCTGTGGGGGTCACCGTGAGCGACAGTCCCTTCCGCAGCCTGTCTCTCCGGAGTGTGCTCTTCTGAGTGATGCTCCCCTTGGGTGCCGCCTTGGCGATCGCCCTGACCCTCCTCTTCGTCGGCGACGACGAGGACCCGACCGCCGCCGACTCGACGTCTGCGCCGGGAATGACCGGCATCGCGCCGCCGACCACCCCCCCCTTCAACGACCTCTCCGGCCGCCACAACGACCGCCCCGCCTCCGCCAGAACTCCCTCTCGACCCCGATCTCCCGCCCGAGTACGGCCTCCTCACGCTGGACGTCGGGTTCAGCGAGCAAGACCTGACGGCGAGGTCGGGAGGGCCGGTGAATGCCGGCTACCTGGGCGGGGAATGCCTCGGGTGGACGAGGGCCGAACCCCTATTCCAGTTCGACTGGGTCGGGGACCCCGGCGGGCTTCGGTTCTACTTCCTCCCCGGCGACGTCGGCAGCGACACCGCTTTGATCGTCCAAGACCCCGTGGCTGTCTGGCACTGCAACAACGACTCCTACGGCACTCGCCACCCCACCATCGACCTGCCGGCGGCACCAGAAGGCCGCTACAGCCTCTGGATCACTTCGATCGCCCCCGGCGTCCGGGTCGAGGGAGAACTCTTCGTCACGACCCCGGAAGGCGACCACCCGTAGCCGGAGACCCGAGGCAGCCGACGGTTCCATAGCCGGCGTCGGCCGGGGGCGCTACCTTGTCCCCATGCCCACCCGCTACTTCACCCCGGCCCTGTTCGCCTTCCTCCGCGACCTGGCAGAGCACAACGACCGCTCTTGGTTCAAGGCCAACCAGGAGTGTTACGAGGAGGCGGTGCGCCGCCCGGCACTGGCCTTCGTCGAGGACCTGGCCGAGCCCCTGCTCGGCCTCAGCCGGCATTTCACCGCCGACCCCCGGCCCCTCGGCGGATCGCTCTTCCGCATCCAGCGCGATACCCGCTTCTCCAAAGACAAGACGCCCTACAAGACCCACACCGGCCTGCACTTCCGCCACGTGGCCACGCGCGAGGACGTGCACGCCCCGGGCTTCTACCTGCACCTCGAACCGGGGAACTGCTTCGCCGCCGCGGGCCTGTGGCAACCGGCCACGGCGCACGCCCGGGCCATCAGGCAGGCTATTGCCGACCGCCCCGAGGCGTGGAAGCGGGCTACCCGGCGGCCGCCCTTCTCCAAGGTGTACACCCTGAGCGAGGGCAACCCGCTCACTCGTCCCCCGCAGGGCTTCGCGGCCGATCACCCCCTCCTCGACGATCTCAAGCGGCGCGACTTCACCGCCATGACCCGCCTAACCCAGGCACGGGTCACCGCGCCCGGGTTCCTCGACGACTACGCCGAGACCATGCGCGCCGGACTGCCTCTCATGCGCTTCCTCTGCGAGGCCCTGGGGTTAGCCGTCTGAACCTGCCGGCCGCGCCGGAGCCCACTCGGGCATCAGCGGCCCGGCCCCCGAGAAGCGGGAGGAGTGGTACTCAAACTCGGGCCCGCGGCGTCCGATACACCCCCATGGCCGATCCTGGGCCGAGCCCCGACTCGGGTCTCGTCATTCGCGGACGACAGGCCGCCACCGCGGCGGCCTTCGCCTCGGTGTTGCTGGTCGCGACTGCGGCGGTCGTCGAGATCGCCCTGCATCACGCCGTCTGGCCCTGGGTAGTGGCGGCAGCGGTCTCCTGTTTGCTCGCTCTCTCCCTGGCAGCGGCCTATCGCCGTCACGATCGGCGCTATCGCAGCCTGCTCGATCGCGTGCCGGTGGGCCTCTACCGCACCGCGCCCGACGGGCGCATCGCCGACGTCAACCCCGCCCTGGCCCACATCTTCGGTTTCGAAACCCCGGCAGACCTGCTGGCCGCCCCGGCCTGGTCGGTCTACGTCGACCCGGCCGACCGGGACCGCTGGGTCACCCAGGTCAACCAGGCGGCCGGTTCCGTAGACGCCGAAATCGCCATGCGCCGCCGTGACGGCACCCCCATCTGGGTGCGGGACCGGGTGGTGCCGGTGCGCGATCGGCGCGGGCGGGTGCGCTACTACGAAGGCCAGCTCGAGGACGTGACCGACGAGAAGCGCCATCGCGAGGAGCTGGAAGCTGCCCTGCGCTCCAAGATCGAGCTCATCGGCACGGTCAGCCACGAGCTGCGCAACCCGCTGACTTCGATCGTGGGCTATGCCCACGTGCTGAACGAGGCGCTGGCCGCCGAGTCCCCCGAGCACGCCGAGATGGCCGCCGTGGTGAAGCAGCAGGCCCAGGACGTGGCCAACATCGTCGAGGACTTGCTCACCGCCGCCCAGGCCGGTGCCGGGACCCTACGGGTGGTGACCGCTCCCTTCGATCTGGCAGAAGAGGTGCGCCGGACGCTCAGCGGCCTCGGCGTCCGCCACGCCGGCACGCTGCAGGTCGAGACGGCACCGGCACCCGCTATCGGCGACGCGATGCGGGTGCGCCAGATCACCCGCAACCTGGTGATGAACGCCATCGTCCACGGCGGCGACCACATCCTGGTCACCACCCGCTGCTCGGCACGCCGGGTCCGCCTCGAGGTCGGCGACGACGGCCCGGGCCTGGCCCCCGGGGACGAGGCGCGGGTCTTCGAGCCTTTCCAGCATGGCAATCGCGAAGCCAGGGGCCATTCCTCGGTAGGCCTGGGGCTGACCATCTCCCGCCAGTTGGCCCGGTTGATGGGAGGGGATCTCACCTACCGCCGCGAAGGCGGCCGGACCGTCTTCTCCCTGGTGCTGCCCGGGCGCCCCGCCCCGACCCGAAGCCGGGTCATCCGTCCGCATACCGCGGCGCCGGTCTGCTAGCGGGCCCCTGGGCCCGCCCCGGCTCAGATGGTGTCCAGGTCGGCGGCGAGGAGCCTCCGCTCATCTTCGTCGGCTACCGCCGCTGCTTCCCTCCGGGCCCGCTCCAGCCAGACATCGCAGGCCGCGGCATCGCCGGCCCGTGCCGCCGCCCGGGCCAGCGCCTCACACGCGTAGCCCACGTAGAAGGGGCCGAGGCCGGCCGTTTCGGCCGTCGCCAGGCTCGATCGGGCGTGGGCCTCCGCCCTGGCAATGTCGCCCAGCACGGTGCACACCCGGGCCGCCTGCCAGTCGGCCACGGCGTGGTTCATCGGCGCGCCCACCCGGCGCCAGTGGAGCCACGACGCCAGGGCGGCAGCCAGCATCTCTTCGTCCTGCTCCGCGGTTCGCTCGGCCTCCAGCAGCTCCCAGGTGGGGTTGAACAGGTCGGCCGCCATCCGGCGGTGCCAGCGGGCGATCTCCTCAGGGGCGGAAATCTCCGACATGGCCCCGGTAACGGCGGAGGTGCCGCGAGGCGCGGTCACCCGCTCCCCCCGGAAACGAATGTCTTGCGGTACCCTCGGGTTGAGGAGAGGAACCATGGGCAAGAGCCGAAAGAAGCGGTGGTCCGACATGAGTCGCGGCCAGCAGGTGGCCACGGTGCTGGGGTCGATCATCCAGATCGGCCTGCTGGCCGCCGCCTTGTGGGACATCGCCCACCGTCCCGACAGCGGAATCAACGGCAGCAAGAAGGCCTGGACCGCCGCGGCCTTCGTCAACTTCGCCGGGCCGATCGCCTACTTCATCTTCGGCCGCAAGCGGGCCGCCGCCTGAGGTGCTTCGCGTCTCAGCCCGGTAGCGCCAGCGCCAGTTCGCCGGCGCAGCGGCCGGTGGCGTGCATCAGGCAGCCCTCGACTGCCGGGGTGCCCCGAGCCCGCACCCCGAGCGCCTCCAGCCAGCATTCGATGCGGTAGATGACCCCGCAGCGGTAGCCATCGAGTCGGCCGTAGCGTCGCATGCCCTGATAGGCGAAGCACTCCCCCGGCTCCCATTCCCAGTGCAGCGACCGGTCGCCCGCGGTCACGCGCAGATGGGCCGACACCGACTGCGGCGTGACCAGGCGCACGCCGGCGGCGACGAAGCGGGCCACGGCGGCGGCATCCCGCAAGTCCGCAGGGTCTACTCCCAGCACCTCGCAGAGGCGCCGCACCTCGAAGGGCACCATGGCCCGGATGGCGGCCCGATTGAGGTGGTTGGCCGCCTCGACCCCGAAGGCCCGGGCCGCCTCGTCGAACCACATGCCGTCGTGGGTCAGCCAGCCTTTGGCGAGTAGGTCGCGCACTCCGGCCGGAGGAAGCCCGTCGGCGGGATCGCCGCTCATGCCGCCATTCTGCCCCTCGCGCGGGAGGGACGGCGCTCAGCGCTCCGCCACCACCACTTCCACGTCGCCGCTCTGGCGGCCGCGCACGATGGTGAGGGTTACCGTTTGGCCGGCCCCGGCGGCGGCCACCGCAGCCTCCAGGTCCTCCTCTGCAACAACGGCGGTGCCGTCCACCGCCAGGATGATGTCCCCCGCCTGCAGACCGGCCTCGCTCGCCGGGCCGGTAGGGAGCACCGAGGTGACGACGAGCCCTTCGGAGGCGGCCAGGCGATAACGCTGCGCCAGTTCTGGGGAGTTGGCCATGGTGGTCACCCCGACGAAGGGCACGCCGAGGCCGGCGAGGGCCCGGGAAACCTCCCCTTTCACCGAGTTGACCGCAATGGAGAAGCCGATGTTCTCGGCGCCGCTGGCAATGGCGGTGTTGATGCCGACGACCTCTCCGGCGGCGTTGAGCAGGGGCCCTCCCGAGTTGCCCGAGTTGATGGCGGCATCGGTCTGGATGAGATCCTCCAGGGTGGCCTGGGACGTCTCGATGGAGCGGCCCAGCGCGGACACGATGCCCACCGACACCGTGGGCGAGGTGGCGTCGAGGCCCAGGGCGTTGCCCATGGCGATGACCGGGTCGCCCACCTCCATGGCGTCGCTATCCCCGAAAACGAGGGGCACCAGTCCTTCGGTGTCCTCCACCTCCAGCAAGGCGATATCAGTAGCCGGGTCGCCGAAGATCACCCGGGCAGGGCGCTCCCGGCCGTCTTCGGCATAGACGCTCACCGACTCCGCCCCGGAGATGACGTGGTAGTTGGTGAGGATGTGGCCCTGGTCGTCGATCACGATGCCGGTGCCCTGCCCTTCGGTCTCCACCCGGCGCCGGAACATGTCGTAGGTGACCCCGGTCTCCGTGACCGCCACCACTCCCGGGCGCACCTCCTTCACCAGTTCGGAGACGTCGTACAGCACCACACCGGAAGACGGGGATACCGCCGCCGTGCTGGTCGCCTCGAGAAGGGTGGTCGAGGATGGCGCAGTCGTGGTCGTAGCGGCGTCGAAAACCGAGCCGCCTCCGCAACCTGCGAGTACCAGGACGAACCCAAGAGAGAGGGCGACGAAGCGGGCGCTCCGGATGGTCGATGTGCTGCGGCGAGGGCGTTGCGTCATCTGGTGCCTTCCTTGCCTACATCTGACCCTAAGGCTCGCCCGAGGCTATGAGGCACCGGTCAGCCGGGGATGAGAAGCATGTGAGAAGGCCGGACGGCTCTGGGGGGGGCCGGCTCAGCGCTCTGCCGGCCGACGCTCCGGCCCGGCCGCTCGCAGCCGCAACACGAGCAGCAGCACGAGTACCACCCCGGTGAGGAGCGGGGTGAAGCCACTGAAAGCCCCGGCCACGATGAGCAGGACGGCGACCGCGCTCGACCACGCCTCGGTGCCACCCGACGACCCGCGCCGGGAGTCGAGCGACCACAAGCTCAGCACGTAGATCGCGGCCGGCACCGCCACCGCTAGTCCCACCGTCTTCCCGTCCACATGACCGCTGCCGGCGGCCTGCTCCACAGCTGTCGCCAACCCGCCGCCCACGGCCGCCGCCGCCGCCCACAGGAAGTAGTGCCCGTACCCCCAGGTGAACATGCGGCGCGGGGCCCCGGCGGCGCTCTCCCCCGACCGCGCGAAGTAGAGCCACCACATCGACAGCACCATGAGAATCCCCCCACCGGCGACGGCAACCAGGTCGCCGCCGGGCCGCCCGGGATCGCCTGCAGAGGCGATCGCCAGCGAAGCGGCGAAGATGGACTCACCCAGAACGATGATGGTGAACAGGCCGTAGCGCTCGGCGATGTGGCCGGGATGCCAGGGGGTGGGCGCCGGCCGCTCGGCCCAGATCGGAATGGTCAACTCGCCCGCGGCCAGCAATAGGAAGCCGACGACGTTGAGCGACTCCGGGGTGACGAAGAAGGAGGTCACCCACAGGGCCTGGAGGACGCCGATGCCGAGGGCGTAGCGAAGGGCCGTCGGGCGGTGCACCGGGTCGGCATGGGCCGCCCGCAGCCAGTGGGCCACCACTGCCAGCCGGATCACCACATACCCCAGGGTGACGATCCCGAATCGCTGTTCGTGCAGAAAAGCAGGCACACCGGCGGCCAGGATCAACGCCCCGACCAGTTGCACGAACACGTTGAGCCGGTAGAAGAGGTCGTCGGTGTCGTAAGCCGAGGCAAACCAGGAGAAGTTCATCCAAGCCCACCAGATGGCGAAGAAGACCCCGCCGTAGGCGCCGACGGCCTCTGCCGCGTGGCCCTCGAGGATCTCGCCCCGCAGGCCGTCGGCGGCCTGGGCCACGGCGACCACGAAGACGAGGTCGAAGAGCAGTTCCAGAGGGGTGACCGCGCGGTGCGCCTCGCCGGGCGTACGACCGCGCATCGGCACCACCCAGCCCCGCCGTGTCATCCGCCGATCGCCCAGAGCCATCCCTCCCGCCGGGGACACGCTACCGCTCCGACGCAGTGGCTTGCCGGTGCAGCCGGCCCGGCGGCCTACTCGGCTCCATCCGTCGCCGCGCCCTTCACCGGCACCTCGAACCCCACCACCGCCCCACCGCCCTCGGCGTTGGCGGCGAAGGCGCGTCCGCCGTGCTCCTGCGCCACTTCTTCCACGATCGCCAAGCCCAGGCCCGACCCGGGCGTGGTGCGGGCGCCGACGGCCCGGTAGAAACGCTCGAACACCCGGGGCAGATCCTCGGGGTCGATGCCCAGGCCGTGGTCGCGCACCTCCAACCGGCCGCCCCGGAGCGTCACCTCGACCGGCTCTCCGGGCGGGGAGAACTTGCCGGCGTTGTCCAGCAGGTTGCCCACAGCTCGCTCCAGGCGACCCGGCTGGCCCCGAAACACCGTCTCCTCGACATCCAGCACTACCTCACGTCCCGTCCGGCGCCGGAAGCGATCCACCGCGTCGGCCACCAACTCGTCCCAGCGCACCGTCACCGTCTCCTCCGGGGGAGCGTCGGCGGCCAGGTCGACCACCTCGGCGACCAGGGCCGACAGCTCCTCCAGTTCCTGCCTCGCATCGGCGAGCAGCTCGTCCCGGTCGGCCGGAGGCAAGTCGCCTACCCGGGCCAATACCTCGATGTTGGTGCGCAGCGAGGTCAGCGGGGTGCGCAATTCGTGACCGGCGTCGGCCACCAGCCGCCGCTGCTGCGCCCGTGAAGCAGCCAGAGCAGCCAGCATCGTGTTGAAGGAGGCGGCCAGGCGCCCGATCTCGTCGCGGCGGGTGACCTCGATGGGAATCTCCAGGTCACGGGTGGCGGCCACGTGCTCCGCGGCCTTGGTCAGGACGGCCACCGGCCGTACCGCACGGCGAGAAGCGAACCAGGCCAGCACGGCGGCAAGCACCACGGCGCTCCCTCCGATGAGGATCAACCTAGTGCGCAGCCCGCCCAGGAAGGCGTCGGTCTCGGTCAGCTCCCGCGCCACCTGCAACGCCATGGGTGTGGCCTGCGCCGGTTGGCCCGCCGCCACCGTGATGAAGGCCACCGCCTGGGTGGTCACCATGCGGTAGTGCACGCCCTCCACCCGTACGTCACGCAGCAGGGGCCCTCCGCCGCCGACCGCGATGGCCAAATCCTCCTCCTCTACCGGCAAGGCGACGCCGCCGGCAAACGGCGCGAACACCCCGCCTGAGGCATCGACGAACTGCACGACCACGTCGGGCCGGAACTCCACCCCGCCCTCGGGGAAGGGCTGCGGAAGAACCGGCAGGGCGCCTGAGGAGACGATGAAGCTTTGGCCGCCGGCCATGCCCTCCGGAAGCGCCCGGCCGAGCAATGCCTGGTCGATCTCGGCGCGGGCTTCGTGCTCGGCGGAGGCGTAGGCCGCCCAGGAGACGGCGGCCACCGCCACCGCCACCGCCAGGGCGAGGAACAGGGTGACCCGCAGGCGGAGGCTCACGGCCGCACCACGTAGCCGATGCCCCGCACCGTGTGGATCAGGCGGGCCTCGCCGCCGGCCTCGGTCTTGCGGCGCAGGTAGCCGACGTAGACATCGAGTGAGTTGCTCGTGGTCTCGAAGTCGTAGTCCCAGATGCGCTCGTAGATGACGTGCCGGGGCAGCACGATGCCGGCGTTGACCATCAGTAACTCGAGCAAGTCGAACTCGGTGCGGGTCAAGTCGATCTCCCGCTCGCCCCGGTTCACCCGGCGAGCGGCCGGGCGCAGCTCCAGGTCGGCCACCTTCAGCACCTCCTCGCCCGAGGAGAACCCGGTGCGCCGCAACAGGGCCCGCAGCCGCGCCAGCAACTCCTCCAGGGCGAACGGCTTCACCAGGTAGTCGTCGGCGCCGGCATCGAGGCCGGCCACCCGGTCGGAAAGCTCGTGGCGCGCCGTCAGCATCAGCACCGGGGTGCGATCCCCGGTGGCGCGCATCAGGCGGCAGACGCTGAGGCCGTCGAGCCGGGGCATCATGATGTCGAGTATCAGCACGTCGGGTCTGTCGGCCTCCAGGGCGCGACGCGCCTCCTCGCCGTCGCCGGCCGTGGCCACGCTGTAGCCCTCGAGGCGCAGTGCCCGCTCCACCGAGCGGCGCACCTGCTCGTCGTCTTCGGCGATGAGGATCCGGCGCATTGCTCGAACCGTACCGCACCGTCATGAAGTGGCGGTGAGAGCAAGGTGAGAGACGGATGAGGGTCGATTCTCAGCCCCCTCTTAGCGCCGGCTCATGCCGACCTCATCCGCCCGTGCCAATGTGCGATCCTCCGCTCAAGGAAGGACGGCTCGATGACGTGGAGACGATGGCTCGTCGCAGTGCCGGCGCTCGGCCTGCTCCTGGCCGCCTGCAGCGGCGGGGCTAGCAGCGAGGGCATCGCCTCGCTGCAGGAAGCGACCGATGACGGTTCCTCGACCACGGCGCCGGCCACCTCGACGGATCCCGAGCAAGCGATGCTCGACTTCGCCCAGTGCATGCGAGAGCACGGCGTCGACATGCCCGACCCGGAGATCTCCCCTGCCGGCGGCGGCTTCGCCTTCGGCATCACCGTCGAGGGTGGGCCTGCTGAGGAAGGCGCTGAAGAAGGCCCCATCAGCAGCGCCGAGCTCGACCAGATGATGGCGGCGAATGAGGCCTGCCAGCACTTTCTCGAGGGCGTGGTCCAGGAGTTCGAGATGCCCGACATGTCCGAGATGCAGGACCAGATGCTGGCCTTCGCCCAGTGCATGCGGGATAACGGCATCGATTACCCCGACCCCGAGTTCACCGCGGACGGCGGCATCACCATGAGCATCGGCCCCGGCGAGGAGGGTGGCATCGACCCCAGCGACCCCGGCTTCCAGGAGGCCCAGGAGGCGTGCCAGGAGATCTTCGGCGGCGGGTTCGGCGGCCCCATCCTCGTCGGCTCGACCGATGCGTCCGGTCCGGGTGGCGAGGGCGAGGACGGCATGGTGATCGTCGGCGGCGGCGATGCCGTGCCCGTCCCGGGGGGCGACAAGTAGCCGTTGCGGCTCTCATCCCCTTCTTAGCCCGGGCTAACGGCCGACTGACACCCGGGTGCAACGCTGAGAACACCATGACCCCGAAGCCCAACACCCTGCGCCCCCTCCGCCTCGCCGTCCTGGCCGCCGCCGTGATATTGCTGCTGGCCGGCTGCGGGGGATCGGATTCCTCCGACGGTATCGCCTCACTCGAAGGGGGCGAGGGCGAAACCACGACCACCGCCGCCACCGGCACCACGGTGGACCGCGAGCAGGCCATGCTCGACTTCGCCCAGTGCATGCGGGACAACGGCATCGACATGGCAGACCCCACCACCGACGAGAACGGGAACCTCCAGATGATGCGGCCTTCCGGAGGTGGCGAGGGCGGCGCGTTCGAACCCGCCGACCGGGAGGCGATGCAGGCCGCCCGCGAGGCCTGCTCCCAATACCTCGAGGGGATCGCCCAGGGCTTCGATCGCCCCGACATGACCGAGATGCAGGACCTGATGCTCGAGTACGCCGCCTGCATGCGGGAGAATGGGGTCGACATGCCCGACCCGGACTTCTCCGCTACGGGAGAGGGGGGTGGCCAGGGGCCGGGCGCCCGCCTCGGCTTCAACGCCGGGGACTACGACCGCAACGATCCCACCTTCCAGGCGGCCAACGAGGTGTGCCGGGAGGTCTTCGGGGCCAACAGCCAGTTGGGCTTCCTGGGCGGCGGCCCCGGGAGCGGCGCTCCTCCCGAGGGTGGTGTCCCGCCCGGGGCCGGCACCCCGCCCGAAACCGACAACTGAGTTCCGAGCCGATCGAGACCGAGGAGACGAGCGATGCAAGCAGGGACGGGTCCCGTGGGGCCGGACGGCGCCGGGGGCCTTCACGGCAGGAGCCTGAAGGGATGGGTCATCACCGGGGTGGTCCTCGCCCTCATTGCCGGCGGCGGGGCGGCCTGGTGGCTCCTCGGCTCCGGCGACGGGGAGGCGTCGGCCACGACGGCAACGACCGCGCTCGCCGAGGTCGTCGTGACCGACATGGAGCAGGTGGAGACCCTCGACGGCACCCTCGGCTTCGAAGAGGGAGATCCCATCGGCTCGGGCATGGCCGGCACTCTGACCTGGGTGACGCCGGCGGGGACCGTCGTCTCCGAGGGCGACATCCTCTACCGGGTGGAGGGCAAGCCGGTGGTCCTGCTCCAGGGCGATCTGCCCGCCTGGCAGTCGATGGGCCTGGAGGAAGTCCCGCTCACCGTCAAGGCCATGGGCACGATCACCTGGCTCCCCGAAGTGGGCGTCACCCTGCAGCAAGGTGACGCCGTGGCGAAAGTGGACGAGGTGCCGGTGATCCTCCTCTACGGGGACCTGCCCGCCTACCGCAGCCTGGCCTACGGGTCGGAGGGGGTCGACGTGGCCCAACTGGAGGCCGCCCTGGTGGCCCTGGGCTACGACCCCGACGGCGAGGTGACCATCGACGAGGAGTTCGACTGGGACACCAAGCAGATGGTGCTGGGCTGGCAGGAGGCGGTGGGCCTCGACGAAGACGGCCGGGTGGACCAGGCCGATATCGTCATCGTTAGGGGCCCGGTGACGGTGGGCGCCCTGACCGCCGCCGTGGGCGATTCCGTACAGGGCGGCCTCCGTCTGGGCACCGCCCGCGGCGACTCCGGAGGCAGCGAGGGGGCCGACGTCGAACAACTGGAGGCCGCCCTGAGCCGCCTCGGCTTCGACCCGGGGACCATCGACGGCGTGTACACGACCGAGACCCAGGCGGCGGTGCTCGCCTGGCAGGAGTCCATCGGCGCCGACACCGACGGCGTGGTGGATCTGGGTGAGATCGTGTTCCGGCCGGCGGCCGTCCGCATCTCGGAGAACGTCCTCTCCGTTGGGGACAACGTGGCCGGCGGGGCGCCCGTGCTGGGCTCCTCATCGGACCAGGTGCAGGTGACCGTGGCCCTCCCCGCCGACCAGCAGGATCTTCTCGCCGTGGACGACCGGGTCACCGTGGTCCTCCCCGACAACACCGAGGCCGGGGGGACCGTGACTTTCGTGGACTCCGTCGCTGCCCGCAGTTCCCAATCCATGGAGGTCACTTTCAAGGTCATCGTCGCCCTCGACGATGTGACCGTGGCCGCCGGCCTGGACCAGGCCCCGGTGGACATCGAGGTGGTCACCGACTCCCGCACCGGAGTCATGGCGGTGCCGGTGACGGCGCTCCTAGCCTTGGCCGAGGGCGGCTACGCAGTAGAGGTGGACGACGGCGGAGGCCAGACCCACCTGGTCGCCGTCGATCCCGGACTGTACGCCGACAACCTGGTCGAAGTCACTGCTTCGGGCCTGCAGCCGGGAGACATGGTGGTGGTGCCGTGAGCCCCGTCCTCGAGATGAAGGGGGTGACCCGGCTATACCCGGGCACCCCTCCCGTCCCCGCTCTGCGGGGCATCGACCTCCGCATCGCCGAGGGGGAACTGGTCAGCGTGGTCGGCCCCTCGGGCTCGGGCAAGTCCACCCTGCTGCACATCATGGGTACCCTCGACCGTCCCTCGGCGGGCACCATCCGGGTGAGCGGGTTCGACGTGGGGCGGATGTCCGATCGCCAGCTATCGGCCTTGCGAGCGCAGCGCATCGGGTTCGTTTTCCAGCAATTCCACCTGCTCGACGCCGAGACGGCCCTGGACAACGTGGCCGATGGCCTGCTCTACACCGGAAGGCCCGCAGTGGAGCGACGGCGCCTGGCCCGCGAGACCCTGGAGAAAGTTGGCCTGGCCCACCGGGTGCATCAGCACGCCTCCAAGCTGTCGGGAGGAGAGAGACAGCGGGTCGCTGTGGCCCGGGCCATCGTGGGCCGTCCCGCCCTCGTCCTGGCCGACGAGCCTACCGGCAACCTGGACTCGCACTCCAGCGACGCCATCGTCGCCCTGCTCGAGGAGCTCAATGCGGAGGGGATCACCATGGTGGTGATCACTCACAACCCCGAGATCGCGGCCCGCTTCCCGCGACGCGTGGCGCTGCGCGATGGCCTAGTCGAAGCCGACGAGGCGAACGCAAAGGGGGCACCGTGAGCGGCAACGGCCTGGCCCCCAGCCGCATGCACGTGGCCGACGTGCTGCGCACCGCCGGAGTCGGTCTGCGGACCCGGAAGCTGCGCGCCGGGCTCTCGGCCCTCGGGATCATGATCGGCATCGCCTCACTCGTAGCCGTGCTCGGCCTCTCGGAGTCCTCCAAGTCGGACCTACTGGCCCAGATCGACCGCCTGGGCACGAACCTCCTCGTCGTCCAGGCGGGGCAGGGAATCGGCCTGGGCTCGGCGGAACTACCCGACACGGCTTCGGCCATGGTGAGCCGCATCGGCCCGGTCGAGGAGGTGTCGGCCACCGGCACCCTCGACGCCAACGTGTACCGCACCGACCTGGTGCCCTCCAGTCAGTCGGGGGGTATCAGCGTCCGGGCGGTGGAGACCGACCTGCTCCTGACCCTGGGGGGCCGTATCGCTGCCGGGCGCTTCCTGGACGAGGTGGCCGCCGAGTACCCCGCGGTGGTCCTGGGCAGCGTCGCCGCCGAGCGCCTGGGAATCACCGACCTCGACGACCGGCCCCTGGTCTGGTTGGGGGGGCAGTGGTTCCCCGTGGTAGGCCTGCTCGATCCCATAGACCTCAGCCCCGACCTCGATCGCGCCGCCCTGGTAACCCAAGCCGCCGCCGAGGAGTACCTGGGCTACGACGGCGTCCCGAGTGCGCTGTACGTGCGCACCGACCCCGATTGGGTGGACGCGGTGATGAGCGTGTTGCCGCCCACGGTCAACCCGGAGAACCCCGACCAGGTCGAGGTCAGCCGGCCCACCGACGCCCTCGAAGCCAAAGCGGCGGCCGAGAGCGCCTTCACCAACTTGTTCCTGGGCCTGGGCGCCGTGGCCTTGCTCGTGGGCGGGGTGGGCATCGCCAACGTCATGGTGATCTCGGTGCTGGAGCGCCGAGCCGAGATCGGCCTGCGCCGCGCCCTGGGCGCCACCCGGCGCCACGTGGCGGTGCAGTTCCTGCTCGAGGCCTTGCTCCTCGCCGCGGTCGGCGGCGTCGGCGGGGTCCTGTTGGGGACCGGGGTCACCGCCGCCTACGCCCGTATCCGGGGATGGGGGCTCCTCATCCCAAGCCTGGCCCTCTGGGGCGGCCTGACGGCGGCTCTGCTCATCGGAACCATCGCCGGCTTCTACCCGGCGATGCGCGCCGCCCGGCTCTCGCCTACCGAGGCGCTGCGCACCACCTGACGACGGCCGAGCTCCCGCCTCCCACCACGCGGCCTCGGCCGCGCCCTCGTCTCTTCCGCTAGGCGGCCGCCCGTCTATACCCTCAGCAGCCTGCACCGGAGAGGAACCCCCGTGACGGAAACGACCCTGTCGGTACCCGAGATCCACTGCCACCACTGCAAGATGTCCATTGAGGGCGCGGTGGGCGCCCTCCCCGGAGTGAGTCGGGCCGCCGTAGACGTGCCCTCGGCCACCGTGGCCCTGGCCTTCGAACCTCCGGCCACCATGGAGCAGATCGTCGCCGCCATCGAGGCTGAGGGCTACGCGGTGCCCGCCCAGAGCTGACCCCATCGTGGCCGAGGCGACCCAGACCATCATCCTGGACGTCGAGGGGATGACCTGCGCCTCCTGCGCCTTGCGCATCGAACGCGTGCTCTCCCGCCAGGAAGGGGTGGCGACGGCGGCAGTCAGCTTCGCCGGCCAGGAGGCCCGGGTCGAGGCCCGCCCCGACATCGATGTCGCCGCCCTGGAATCCGCCGTAGCCCGCCTCGGCTACCGGGCGACTCACGCCGCACCGGGGGAGCAGGGGACCAGCGTGGCGGAGCGCTACGGCGTCGAGGCCCGGTACCAGCGGCGCAACGTGATCGCCGCCGCCGCTTTCGCCTTGCCGGTATTCGTGCTCTCGATGTTCGGCGACATGCACGCCTCCTGGCAGCGCGCCCTGGTGTGGGCCCTGGCCACTCCGGTGGAGTTCATCTTCGGATGGCAGTTCCACCGCAACGCCGCCAAGCGCCTCCGCTCCTTCGCCGCCGGCATGGACACCCTGGTCTCGCTGGGCACCCTGGCGGCCTACGGGTACTCGGTGTGGGCGTTCTTCGCCCACGAGCACCTCTACTTCGAGACGGCCGCGGTCATCATCACCTTCATCCTCCTCGGCCGCTTCTTCGAGGCGCGCGCCAAGGGACGGGCCTCGCGAGCGGTGGCTCGCCTGCTGGAACTCGGCGCCAAGGAGGCCCGTCTGCGCCGCGACCGCACCGAGGTGAGCGTGCCCATCGGCGCCGTCCGGCCCGGAGACCTGATGGTGGTGCGCCCCGGGGAGCGCATCCCCACCGACGGCCGCGTCGTCGAGGGCCACTCCACGATCGATGAGAGCATGCTGACGGGGGAGTCGGTGCCGGTGGAGCGGGGGCCCGGCGACACCGTTCTGGGCGCCACGGTCAACCAGCACGGGCACCTGGTGGTGGAGGCCACTCGCGTAGGCTCCGGCACCGCTCTGGCCCAGATCGTCCGCCTGGTGGAGGAGGCCCAGGCCACTAAGGCTCCCGTGCAGCGCCTCGCCGACCGCATCGCCGGGGTCTTCGTCCCGGCAGTGCTGGCGGTGGCCGCGGTGACCTTCGCCCTCCGGCTGGGCATCGGCGGGGAGGCCGGCCCGGCCGTACAGGCGGCGGTGGCCGTCCTGGTCATCGCCTGCCCCTGCGCCCTGGGCCTGGCCACCCCTACGGCCATCATGGTGGGCAGCGGCCGCGGCGCCGAACTGGGGGTGCTCTTCAAGGGGGCCGACGTCTTCGAGCGCTCCCGCTTGGTCGATGCCGTGGTCTTCGACAAGACGGGCACTCTGACCCGGGGGGCCATGACGCTGCACTCCCTCGAAACCACCGAGGATCGGCGCCGAGCCCTCTACCTGGTAGCCACCCTCGAGGCAGCCTCGGAGCACCCAGTGGGCAAGGCCGTTGCCCTGGGCGCCGAGGAGGAAGGCATCGAGTTGGGAACGGTACGCGACCTCACTGCCGTCCCCGGGCTCGGGGTGCGGGGCACGGTCGACGGGGTGGAGGTGCTGGCGGGGCGGCCCGGCCTGCTCGAAGACGCCGGCCTGGAGATACCGGCCTCCCTGGCCGAGGCCCTGGCGGCCATGGAGGACGCCGGGCACACCGCCTTCTTCACCGGCTGGGACGGCCGAGCCCGGGCCGCCCTCTCCGTGGCCGATACCCTCCGCCCCTCGGCTCGGCCCACCGTGGCCGCGCTAAGGGACGCCGGCATCCAGGTAGCGATGCTCACCGGCGACAACCGCCGCACCGCCGCCGCCATCGCCGGCGCCCTGGGCATCACCCGGGTGGCCGCTGAGGTGCTCCCCGGGGACAAGGCGGCCGAAGTGGCCCGCCTCCAGGCCGAAGGCCGCACGGTGGCCTTCGTGGGCGACGGCATCAACGATGCTCCCGCTCTGACCCGGGCCGACCTCGGCATGGCGGTGGGCACCGGTACCGACGTCGCCATCGAGGCCGGCGACGTGGTGCTGATGTCGGGCGACCCCGCCCTGGCCCGCACCGCCCTCTCCCTAGCGGCGGCGACCTTCCGCACCATCCGCCAGAACCTGTTCTGGGCTTTCGGCTACAACATCGCCGCCATCCCCCTGGCCGCCGCCGGCTTCCTCGACCCGATGATCGCCGCCGGCGCCATGGCCCTCTCCAGCGTGTCGGTGGTCGCCAACTCGCTGCGCCTGCGCCGCTATCTGCCGACCGCCGACTAGCCCGCCCGGCGCGTCGGGGGCCGAGCGCGGCTCAGCTGCTCGCCGACGACGCGCCGGCCTTGGCCCGCTTGAGCACGATGTCGGGGGAGACCAACTCCTTGCCGATGCCCAGCCGCTTCACCCCGACCCCCAAGGCCACGCCGAGGAGTTGGGTGAAGTAGAGGATGGGCATCGCATAGTCGGCGTCGTAGGCGTGGTTCACCTCGGCCTGGTAGCACTCCAGGTTGGTCTGGCAGAGAGGACAGGCGGTGGCGATGACCTCGGCCCCCGAATCTACGGCGTTCTGCAGCAGGTCGCGCACCATCTGCACCGCCGCCCGGCGGTTGGTGACCATGAGCGCGGCCCCACAGCAACGCAGCTTGTAGGGGTACGGCACCGGGTCGGCGCCGGCGGCACGCAGCAGCTCCTCGAAGTACTGAGGGTTGTCGACCTGGCTCAGCTCGAGGCCCGGCCGACGCGGCCGCACGATCTGGCACCCGTAGTACGGGGCGACCTTGAGGCCCTTGAGCCGGTCGTTGGCCTTCTGGCGAATCACCTCGAGGATCTCGGGGGTCGAGAACGCGTCCATGATGTGGCTCACCTCGATGCCGCCGTCGTAGTGCAGGTCGTCGGCCTCGAGGGCGTAGTTCATGTGCTCGGCGAGGTCGGGGTCCCGCTTCAGGGCGGCATTGGTGGTCCACAGGTTCTTGTAGCAGGCGTTGCAGGGGGCCACGATGTCGAGGCCCTGCTTTTCGGCGATGGCCAGGTTGCGCGCGCAGAGCACAGTGGCCAGCAGCTCGTCGACGTGGGAGTAGGCGGTGGCGCCGCAGCAGTTCCAGTCCTCGATCTCCTCCAACTCCATGCCCAGCTTGTGAGCCACTTCCATGGAGGACACGTGGTAGGTAGCCGCCATGGTCTCCAGCGAGCAACCGGGGTAGTAGGCGTAGCGGCTCATTCGATACCGTCCAGGGGCATGACCCGGGCCACCATGGCCCGCAGGTTGTGGATTCGCTTGATCCGCGAGGGGATGAGGGGCATGCGGCCTTTGGTCAGCAGCTTCAGGCCCATCTGCATCTCTCGCACCATGCCCGAGAACCCGCCCTCGAAGATGAAGGCCGGGGCATACCCGGGCTCATAGGACTTGCCGGTGCGCAGGATGGTCTTGGTGAACCGTCGGGAGAACTCCGGCGCCACCCAGTCCCGGTTGAAGGTGTCCCGCCACAACGAGTACCTGGTCAGGGCGTACATGACGTCCGCCGGCCGGATGCCCTCCGGGCACTTCTCGGTGCAGGCGTAGCAGGAAGCGCACGTCCAGAAGGTGTTCGAGGCCATCACCTCGTCCTTCATGCCGGCGTTGATGAGCCCGATCAGCATCCGCGGGGTGTGATCCATGAACTCCACCACCGGGCAGACCGCCGAGCAGGTGGCGCACTGGATGCAGCGCACCAGGGAGGCCCCCTCCTCGGCGTGGAGGAGGTTCTCCACCTCCTCCCGGAAGGAGAGCGTCCGTGCAGTCGTGGTAACCACCATTCCCTCCCGGCTCACTTGGCAGCGCGGCGCGCCTCGGCGGCGGCGATCATGGCGGCAGCCTTCTTCAGCAGCATGTCGGGATCGACGGGCTTCTCGACCAACTCGTCTACCGGCACAAACCCGGGGTGCACTGCCTGGCCGGGGAACAAGAAGGCGATCTGCTCGCGCAGGCTGGTGATGATCAGCACCGGCATCTCGCGCAAGACCGGGTCCTTGCGGATCTTGCGGGCCATCATCACCCCTTCGGCGCCCCGGCCCATCATGATGTCCAGGCAGAGCAGGTCGAAGCGTCCACTCTTGAGGGCATCCCACCCCTCTTTGGGGTTGTAGGCGACCTCCGTGTCGTAGGTGGTGTCGAGGATCGCCTTGATCCCTTCCACGAAATCGGGGTCGTCGTCGACGATGAGCACCTTCTTGCGCTCGCTCATCCCGCCTCTCCTTTCGAAACCCGGTCCGAAGGCATCCCGTCCGGTGCCGCCGCAGGGGCGCCCAGAGCCGGCAGTGCGATCACAAAGGTACTACCCCGGCCCGGGTCGCTGGTCGCCGTGATGGTTCCCCCGTGGGCCTCGACGATGCGCCGGGTGACCGCCAAACCGATGCCGGCCCCGCCGACGCCGCTCGATGCCGCCTGCCCGCGGTAGAAGGCATCGAAGAGATGCGGCAAGTCGGCTTCGGGTATTCCGACTCCGGAGTCCGCAACCGAGACCACTACCTTCTCGTCCCGACGCCCTGCCGACACCTGCACTCTACCGCCTTCGCGAGAATACTTAACCGCGTTACCGATCACGTTGAGCAGCGCCTCGGTCAGCGTCCCGGCGTCACCCCAGACCACTGCCTCCGGGTCGGCATCCACCTCGATTTCGACCGCCTTACGCGTCGCCTCGGCTTGGGCGCTCTCCACCGCCTCGGCCACCGGGCCGGCCACGGCCACCTCGGCGAAACTCTCCCGGAGGTTGGAGAAGTCCACCGAGAAGCCGCGCAGCCAGCGGTTGACCAACGCCAGCAGGTCGCCCAGTCGGGTGCTCATGCGCTCCAAACGCCGCTGTTGATCCGCGGATACGACCCCGGCCAGCTCCTTCAGCAGGACGAACAGGTTCTGCTGGATGGCCCCGAGGGGCGACCGCAACTCGTGGGACACGATGGCGGCGAAGTTCTCCCTCAGCGCCTCACGCTCCCGACGCAGGGCCGCGGCCTCCACCACGAGATGCCGCCACTCCAGCCCCCGCCGGATCATGAGGCGGAAGTCGTCGGGAGTGAAGGGCTTGGGAAGGAAGTCCCAAGCCCCGCGCTGCATCGCCTCGACAGCCGCGGCGATAGTGGCGAAGCCGGTGAACACGACGCAGACGATGGTGGCGTCGATGACCCGGATCGCATCGAGCACCTCCATGCCCGACATCCCCGGCATCTTCAGGTCCACGAAAACCAGGTCGGGCTGAAAGCGGCGCACCTCCTCGAGCCCCTCGGCCCCACCGGTCACCGCCACCACCTCGAAATCACTGCCCTCGAGGATGGCCCGGCACGAATCGAGGACCACCTCCTCATCATCGATCAGCAGAATGCGGCCCCCGGACTCGCTCACGACTCCGCCTCCTCCCGTTTCCCCCGCGGCAGCTCGATGGTGAAGGTGGTCCCCACCCCGAGCTCGCTCTCTACGGTGATGGTCCCGCCGTGCTCCTTCACGATGCCGAAGCTGATGGCTAGCCCCAAGCCGGTGCCGTGGCCGACCGCCTTGGTGGTGAAGAACGGATCGAAGATGCGGCCGAGGTCCTCCAGACTGATGCCGTGCCCGCTGTCGCGGAATACCACTTGGATCATGTCCCGCGATGCGTCGAGGCGGGTAGACACCTGGAGCCGACCCACTCCGCCCATGGCTTCGGCAGCGTTCATGATCAGGTTCATGAAAACTTGCTGCATCTGCGCCGGATCCACCACGGTGTCGGGCACACAGTCGGCGTACTCGCGCACCACCTCGATGTTGTGGAACAGCGCCCGGTCCTCCACCAGCGAGAAGCACTCCTCGATGATCGCGCACAGGTTCGCCAGCTTCTTGTGGGGCTTCTTAGGGCGAGAGAAATCGAGCAGCCCTCGGATGATGGTGGCGCAGCGCTCCGCCTGTATGGATATCTTCTCCACCGACTTGCGCTGCGGGTCATCGGCTGCCATGCGCTCGAGCAGCAGGTGGGAGTAGGTCACGATGCCCTGCAGTGGGTTGTTCAGCTCGTGGGCCACGTCGGCGGCCAACTGCCCGACTATCGCCAAGCGCTCCGACTCCATGATCTTCCTGCGGGTGAACTCCTTGAGCTGCTCATCTCGGGCGGCCAGGGCAGCCGTCATGGAGTTGAACGCTGCGGTCAGCTCGCCTACCTCATCGCGAGTCCTCACCGGCACCCGGGCGGCCAGATCACCCTCCGCCACCCTCCGTGAGGCCTTCACCAGGGCCCGCACCGGGGTGGACAGCCGCCGGGAGATGAAGAAGGAGATCCCCGTCGCCAGGGCCACTCCGCCCAAGGTGATACCCACGAAGAACAAGGTGGAGCGGGTTTTGAGATCGCTGTAGGGGCGCTCCAGGATCCCGACGTAGAGCATCCCCACCACCTCGCCGTCCAGCCGGCGCAGCGGGGTGTAGCCGGTCAGATACCAGTCCTTCACCACATAGGCGCGGCCCAGCCAGCGCTCGCCCTCCACCACCACCCGCTGGTAGACCTCCTCGGAGACCCGGGTGCCGATGGCCCGGCTGCCGTCCTCGGTCAGCACGTTGGTGGCCACCCGCACATCGTCCAGGAACAGCGTGGCCGTACCGATGTCGGCCCCCCCGTACTGCTCCCCACGGAAGAGAGTGTCCTTGATCCTGTCCACGATCTCGAAGCGCCGGTTCAGCAGCAGGCCCCCATAAAGCACTCCGATCGGCTGCCCGGCGAAGTCCACCACCGGGGCCGCAGCCATCAGCATCAGGCCACTGGTTTCCACAGTGTTCTCGATGGGCCGGGCGCCGCGGGTCTCCACCAGGCTGATCAGGGCCTGTTCGGCCATCGCCGGCGCTTCCCGGGACAGCCGCCCCGCCTCGAACACGGTGGTCCCCACCACGGGCTCCAGCGTCTCGAGAGCCGCGGCCACCAGGCCGTCTTCGGCCTGGGAATCGCCTACCGCCCCGGCGTTTCCCGCCCGCAGAACCACTGTTCCCTCAGCATCCGTGACCGTCAAGAAGTCGAGATCCTCACGGAGCATGGTTCCCAGGATCTCGCCGTAGGCGAGCGGGACCTGGCCGGCCAGCAGGGCATTGCGCAAGTAGAAGCGGTCGGCCGACAAGCGCATCAAGTCATGCAGGCTGCCGCAGTAGCTGTCGTAGATCTCCTGGGCGGCATCCAGATCCGACTCCACCCGGTCCTCCGCCTCCGCCAGCACCCGGCTGCCGATGACGAAGGCGGCTACTCCGCTGAAGGTGGCGCTCAGCAGCAGGATGATGGCCAGGAAGGCCAGCATGAGCTTGACGAAGCGGCTCATGGCACCCCGGTCCCGCTCCCGCGGCAGCCCCCCGGATCGGCGCGCCGGGCCGCAGAACCCCTGCCTGCCGCGTCTCCCCCGGGATCCGTCCTCACCTCCGCAGTCTGCCACGTTGCGGCCTCGCCCGGCAGGGACCTCCGTCGCTGCCGCGAGGGCCTATTGCTGGGCGGCTACCCGGGTCCGTCTTCCTGCTCCCAAGGCCGCTCCCAGGGCCGTTTGCTGAGAGCCGGCGGCCGCTCCCACACCACATCGAGGAACAGGATCGCCCCCCGGAACCCGACGATCAGCCCTGCCAGGCCGGCCACCTTCTCCCAGAGAGTCCCAATCACCAGGAAGACCGCCCCGGCGCACATGGCTCCCGCCGCCCCTATCAGGAGCAGGCCGAGCAGGATGCCCTTGGCCACCGGCCACACCCGCATGGGGGCACCCTACCTTCCCCTCTGCCGGGGCGACCGCGCCGCTCGCCGGGTCCCAGGCCGGTTAGCCTGCCCGCCGTGCCCTCGCCCCTCCCGCCCCCGCCCCAACCCGGGCTCACGTGGCGCCCGGCCTCGGTGGACGACGCCGCCGCCCTGGCCGGCCTCTCCTCCGCCGTCGATGCCGTCGAAGACCTCGAGGACCCGCTCGGCCCCGAGGGGGCCCGCTACTACCTCACCTTCCCCGGCCTCGATCTCGCGCGGGACACCCTGCTGGGGATCGATCCCGAAGGGGCCGCAGTCGCCTTCGCCTGGGTGTGGTTCCAAGAGGCGGCAGGCTCCGCCCGTGCCGTCGCCTGGTTCGAGGCCCACCCGGAGCACTGCGACCTGGAGGAGTTCCTGATGCGCTGGGTCGATGCCCGCGCCGCCGACTCCCTCGCCGGGCGCGCTTCGCCGGGCCCGGCCCGCGTGCGAATGCACATGGAGGAGCACCGCACCCGGCGCTGCCGGGCTCTGGAAGCCGCCGGCTACCGGCACCTCCGCACCTTCGCGGAGATGCATCGCTCCCTGACCGGCGGTCTCCCCGCGCCACCGCCTCTGCCTCCCGGGGTGGTCGTGCTGCCCTGGGCGCCGGAATGGAATGAGCCGACCCGACAAGCGGCCAACGACGCCTTCTCTCTCCACTGGGACAGCCTCCCCCTCGACGCCGAGCAGTGGAAGGAGAGGGTGACCGGCGACTCGATCTTCCGCCCCGACCTCTCCTTTGTGGCGGTGCACGGCAGCGAGGTGGTATCCCTGTGCCTGGCGGCGGTAGACCCCGAGCACAACGAGCGGGCCGGACTGGAGGAGGTCTGGGTGGAACGCTTGGCCACCCGCCGCGGCTGGCACCGACGCGGCCTGGCCACCGCTCTTCTGGCCGACTGCCTCCAAGCCGCGGCCTCGGCCGGGATGACCCGCGCCGGGCTCACCGCCGACGAGGCGAGCGATACTCAAGCCGCCGCTCTGTACGAACGTCTGGGCTTCACCGCCACCCGCCGCACCCGGGCCTACGTCAAGCACCTCGCCGGGCCGGGGGACCGGCCGACGGCCGGCAAGGGAAAGCCCCGCCCCGCCGCCCTTCCGTAAGGTTGCCGGAGCAGCATCGTTTCGCCAGGGAAGGGGGACTCGTCGTGCCTGTCCTCACCAACTCCCGAGGCCTGCGCCGGGTGCTGAACGCCCTATGGGCCTGGCTGAGGAGCGGCTGGCGTCCTTGGGTCGTCGCAGCCGGCTTCACCATGATTGCCGCCGCCATCATCGCCACTCTGCTCCTCGCAGGGGGAGCCTCAGATCAGGACCCGGCGGCCTCCTCCGCCACGGGGGCCTCATCCACTGCCCCCGACGAAACCACCGCCCCCGAGGAACCCGGCGGCCACGACGAAACCACCGCTCCCGACGAGACCACCGCCCCCGAGGAGGACACCACCTCGACCACCACCTTCACCGTCTCGGGCACACCGGTGGGCTCGGTGGACGACCCGCCCGGCGAC
>JAFGCH010000109.1 GCA_016932695.1 Acidimicrobiia bacterium
CAGGTCGGGCATCTTCTCCCAGAAGAGGGCGTAGTAGTAGCGGCCGTCTCTTTCGTGCCACACCTGCTGGCCCCAGGGGCCCTCCCAGCCCGGCGACTCGTCGCGCCACAAGTACCAGTCCGCATAGGCCGGGTCGGCGGCGGCCGAGGCTTCGAACCAAGGGTGCTCATCCGAGGTGTGGTTGAGCACCAGGTCGATGAGGACGGCGATGCCCCGCCGGTGGGCGGCGTCGAGGAAGGCTCGTAAGTCCTCCATGGTCCCGTAGTCGGGGTTGACGGTGCGGTAGTCGGTGACGTCGTAGCCGTGGTAGGAGGGTGAGGCGAAGATCGGCATCAGCCAGATGCCGGTGATGCCCAGGTCGGAGGTGGTGGCCGGGTCCCCGTCGTTGAGGTAGTCGAGGGACGAGGTCAGCCCGGTGAGGTCACCGATGCCGTCACCGTCGGAGTCCTTGAAAGAGCGCACGAAGATCTCGTAGAAGGTGCGCTCGCTCCACCAGGGCAAGCCGGCCTCGGCGGCGGTCGACGGGGCACCCCCGCTCCCGCAGGCGGGGAGGGCGGCCGCTAGGGCGAGCACGACGGCGGCGAGCAGGATGCGGCGCATGGATCCTCCACGAGGCGGCGGCGCCAAGGGTAGGCCGGGCATGTTCCGGCCGCCGGGCATAGACTCCCGGTAGCCGGTGTGCTTACCGGCAGGGAGGTCCTCATGGCAGCCAACTCATGGCTCACATCGCGACGCGGCCTGGGCGGGTTCGCCGCCCTGATCGGCGGGGCACTCATGATCGTGTCGGTGTTCCTGCCCTGGTTCGGCAGCGGCGGGCAGACCTTCAGCGGCTGGGATTCGGTGAACCCTAACCTCGCCGACATCTCGAGCGCCGGGGAGGCGGTCGAGACCATCGCCGACGCGGGCAACTTCTTCGATACCCCCTACTTTGCCGCGGACGGCTTCAGCCCCTTCTTCACGGGGCTCTCGATCCTCATCGCCGGCGCCCTGCTGGCGCTGATCGGCCTGGCGATGCTGGCCTCGCTGCGCGGCGGCGCCTTCCGCCTGCCCGCCGCCGGCCAGATGGTGCTCTTGGTGCTCGGCATCGTCATCGCCGTGGTTGGGGTGACCAACCTGGCCTCGCTGTATGCCACCGGCCCGGGCACGGAGTTCCTGAAGCCGGAGTACGGCTTGTTCCTGCTCACCGCCGGCGCGGTGGTCGGCTTCTTCGGCGTGCTGGCGGGGGGAATCAAGGGCAGGTCCTGATCGGTTCGACCCCAGGCAGTCGGAAGCCCCTCCGGGCGGTGCCCGGAGGGGCTTCTGCTTGGGCTCTAGATCCCTACAGGAACAGGGGGGCCATCACCAGGGTGATGGTGGAGAGCAGCTTGATCAGCACGTGCAGCGACGGTCCGGCGGTGTCCTTGAAGGGATCACCCACCGTGTCCCCGACCACGGCGGCTCCGTGGGTGGGGTTCTTGGAGACCGACCCGTCGGCGGCCGTCAGGTACTTGCCCCCGAAGGCCCCGGCCTCGATGTACTTCTTGGCGTTGTCCCAGGCCCCGCCTCCGTTGTTGAAGAACAGGGCGACCAGGATGCCGGCGATGGTGCCCACCATCAGCATGGCGGCCACGGATTCGGCCGAGATCAGCGGCTCCTCGGTGGTGACGAACAACCACTTGAAGAGCAGACCGAGGCCGATGGGGCTGAGCACGGCCAGCAGGCCGGGCGCCACCATGCGGCGCAGGGCCGACTTGGTGACGATGTCCACGCAGGCCCCGTACTCGGGCTCGAATCCCTCGGGGAACTGGATGATGTCATTCTCCCGCGGCAGGTCGGCGTACTGCCGGCGCACCTCGGCGATGATCGCCTGCGCCGCTCGTCCCACCGCCCGGATGGCCCAGGAGGAGAACAGGAACACCAGGGCCGCGCCGACCAGGGCGCCGACGAACACCACCGGCTTGGCGAGGTCGACCGGGAAGATCGATCCTTCCATGCCCGAGTAGTTGAGCACCTCCTCCATGTAGGCCTGGAAGAGCAGGAATGCCGCCAGGGCGGCCGAACCGATCGCATACCCCTTGGTCAGGGCCTTGGTGGTGTTGCCCACCGCATCGAGGCGGTCGGTCTTGCGCCGTATCTCTTCCGGCTGCTGGGACATCTCGACGATGCCCCCGGCGTTGTCGGTGATCGGCCCGAACGTGTCCATGGCCAGGATGAAGGCCGCCGTGGCCAGCATGCCCATGGTGGCCACCGCCGTACCGAACAGGCCGGCCTCGAAGGCCGCCTCGGGCACCGCCGCCCGGCCCAGGAAGTAGGACCCGAGCAGGGCGCCGCCCATCACCACTACCGGCGCGGCCACGCATTCCAGGCCGACGCTGATGCCGGAGATGATGTTGGTGGCCGGTCCGGTCTCCGACGCCTCGGCGATCGACTTGACCGGGCGGTACTTGTGCTCCGTGTAGTACTGGGTGATGTACACGAAGGCCACCGAGGTAGCCACGCCGATGATTCCGCACAGGAAGAAGTGCCACCAGGCGTTGGGCGCCCCATCGATGTTGAGCAGCCAGTAGGTCGCTCCGCCGAAAGCCGCCATGGCCAGCACCACAGCCACGTAGTAGCCGCGATTGAGGGCGGTCATCGGGTCCATCTTCTCTTCCCGGTCCATGTGGACCCAGAGGATCCCGACGATCGAGGCGAGGATCCCGAAGGCACGGGCAATCAGCGGGAACATCATCACGCCGATGACCCCCAGGGAGAACTCGAGCCCCTGGCCGCCGATGTTCAGCTCAGCGACGGCCCGGGCCAGGGAGGCTCCCAGGATCATGGCGCCGATGTTCTCGGCAGCGGTGGACTCGAACAGGTCGGCGCCGCGCCCGGCGCAGTCGCCCACGTTGTCGCCCACCAGGTCGGCGATCACCGCCGGGTTGCGCGGGTCGTCCTCAGGGATGCCCGCTTCGACCTTGCCCACCAGGTCGGCGCCGACGTCGGCCGCCTTGGTGTAGATCCCGCCGCCCAACTGGGCGAACAGCGCCACGAAAGAGGCGCCGAAGCCGTAGCCCACGATGAGCAAGGGGATCTTGGTGGGGTCGACGTCGCTGAGGCCGTCGACCAGGGCGTAGAGGCCGGCCACGCCGAGCAGGCTCATCGCCACTACCAGCAGGCCGGAGACCGCCCCGCCCCGCAGGGCGATACGCATGGCCCGGTTGATGCTGGAGAGGGCGGCGTGCGCCGTGCGCCCGTTGCTGCGGATCGAGATCCACATCCCCACGTAACCGGCGAATACCGAGCAGGCCGCGCCGAACAGGAACGAGATGGTGATCCACATGGCCAGTTCCAGGGACGAGCCCACCGGATCGAAGTCCCGGCTCTCCCGCAGCACCCCGTACCCGACGAAGATCAGCGCGCCCACCAGCAGGGCCAACGCCATGATCGTGCGGTTCTGGCGCCGCAGGAATGCCTCGGCACCCTGGCGAATGGCGTTGGAGATCTTCTGCATCGCCTCGCTGCCTCGGTCGTGGCGCAGCACCCATACGGCGAGCAGGGCGGCGACGGCCAGGCCTAACAGGCTGACGCCGATGACGATGACGATGAGGAGCACAGTGTCGCTCACGCCCACCTTCCTTCCCGCGTCTCTCTGCGGAGACCCCGTCGTTGGCCGGATCCCGGCGGCCGTGCCGCTCCGCGGGGGCTTGCGGTGACCCCGGCGCGGGCGCCGCGGCGTGTTTGCCGGGGCCAACCTAGCGCATGGAAGGGGGGCCCCGGCGCGCCGGAAGCGCCGGGCCGCGCCCTTCGGTGGGCCGTCCCATGACTAGTCACCGCGGGTCCGG
>JAFGCH010000110.1 GCA_016932695.1 Acidimicrobiia bacterium
GCCGTGGACGCCCTAGAGCGCCGGGTCTTCTTCGCCCAGCTGAGTCGTCGTTTCGAGGAACTCCGCCAGGACCCCAAGTCGTGGGAAGAGATCGAAGCGGAGCGTCGAGGCGAGGAGACGGCGCGGGGAGATGCCTCGAGGTGAGCGCCCGCCGCGGCGACGTTTGGCGGATCGACTTTGGTGAGCCCGTAGGCAGAGAACACGCCGGGACGCGACCGGCGGTGGTGGTATCGGCCGATGCTCTCAACGAGGGGCCGGCGGGGGTGCTGATGGTGGTCCCGCTCACGTCGGCCCGACGCGGGCTGCCCTCGCACATCGAAATCGACAGTCGCAGTTCGGGCCTCGACGAGGTCGGCTATGCGAAGTGCGAGGACCTCAAATCCGTCTCGGATCGCCGACTGGTGCATCGGGTTGGCAGCGTGGACTCGGTGGCGATGGCCGCCATTGAGCAAGTGCTGCGCTACCTGCTCGACCTGTGACGCCTAGAAGGCGGGGCGGATTCGCACCGACCCCGGTCGGCGGCTGAGGCGCTGCCCCGGCCTTCGGGTCCCTTCCCAGGATCTTGAAGGCCCTTTGGGCTGGAGACCCGACGTGTGGTTCCGGGTTACCGGTCAGAAGGAGGGCGCAATGGGCGGCTGCCGCAACGGGCGCCCGTGATGACCTCGCGATTGGGGTGGACGCTAGGGCGGGAGTGGCAGGGATTCCTGGTGATGTGTGTTGGCATGGCTTGGACCACGCGCGGGGTCGCCTGCGTGGGACAATGACACCGGCGAACGGCAAGGATGCAGGTCATGACGGGCACTCGACATACGGTAGAGAAGCCGAGTCTCGAGTATCTCCGCCGACTGCGTGAGGAGATCATCTCGGCTGCGGTTCGGCACGGGGCGTCGAATGTGCGCGTGTACGGCTCGGTGGCTCGGGGGACATCGGGACCTGATAGCGACATCGATCTGCTGGTGGACATGTCGCCCGGGGCCAGCCTGCTGGATCTGGCAGCTCTCCACCTGGAACTGGAGGACCTTCTGGGTTTTCCCGTTGAACTGGCCACCGATGTGAAGCCGCGGTTGCGGGAACGGGTGTACGCCGAGGCTGTCGCGCTGTGAACCGCGATCGGGACTTCCTTCTCGACTTCGTCGAGCTGATCGAGGCCATCAACCGTCATCGTCCAGCTACGGAGGAGGACTTCGTCGGCGACGAGGTGTTGCTGACGGCCACCATCCACTGGATTCAGACGATCGGTGAGGCAGCCAACGCCGTCTCGGAAGCCACCCGGCGCCTTCACCCCGAGGTTCCCTGGCGGCAGGTCGTCGACATGAGGAACCTGCTGGCGCACGGCTACCGGCATGTGAGCCCAGCCATCGTCTGGCAGGTGGTTGTGCGGGATCTCCCCGACCTGGAAGCCCAGATTCGTGCCATCCTGGCCGAGCTGCCCGAAGCGGACTGAAGCCCTCCACCAGCCCATAGCGGGCTGATCACCGGTCTGCATCGATGGTGTTGGCCACAATGCGGCCTGTGACTGTCCGGTTCTTGATGCACTGCCTGCCGCACTTGAAGGTGACCCCGCAGAGCGCGGGTCCCGTCTCTCACCAGGCCAGCTGCCATCGGGCTACCGGCACAAGTGTCTGTCCGCAACCGGCCGCTGAGGCGGGAGAGCAGAGCGTTCGGGCTGCGGACTCGATGCGCGGAGCCCGGCGCCCCAGGCGGCCAGGTATCACCGCCCTGCTTCTGGCGGCTGGGCTTCCAGTCGTCGGCGCACCTCGTCGAGCACGGCCCGTTCCGTACTGCCGGCGGGGTGAGGGGGGAGGAGGTCGATCACCTCGGCCCAGGTGATGGCGGCGGCGGAGCGGATCACGTCTTCTATCTGACTGAGCGACCGGTGGGGGAGCAGCGCGCGTACCGCCTGCGGCTGCTGCCGGTAGTCGGCGAGCAGTTGCATGTACGCCCGCGTGGGATGCCGGTCTTTGACCAGCATCCAGAACCGGGGGGTGCGGTCGCCAGCCTCCTCCAGCAGGCAGTCGATGGTGCGCAGGATCTGGTTGCGGCCCGGGTCGTAAGTGGTGTGCAGGCTGATGTCACTGTCGAGCTTGGCCTCGACGAAGATGAGATAGCCGGTGCCGGAGAGGGTGAGGTCTATCTCGGAGGTGCCCTCCACCGGTTCGGCCTGCCGGGCGCGGGCTTGCCATTCGGGGTTCTCGGAGTGGAGCAGCCGCTCCCGGCTGGCCTGCTCGTACCGGCCGGGAGAGTGGACCAGATGCCAGAGGCGAAGCGCTGGCAGGTCGCCGGCATCCAGACGCTGCCTGCCTGCCTGGGCTTCGGCGAGGCCCAAGAGGGCAGGCCACCAGCCGGCGGCCGGGGCCCTCTCCAGGAAGCGGGCGACGTTCCAGGTGACGTAGTCCTCAGAGCGAGGCGAGCCCAGCATCCGTCTCATGTCCTCCCGCTTGCCTGCCTTGGGCAGGCCGAGCAGCAGGTGCAGATCCAGGATGGGGAACTGGGGGACCGGCATCGGATGGGAGGCGGCTGCGGTTGCCGGGGCGGGCTCGATACCGAGATGCTTCCGATTGAGTTCTTCGATCTGCCGCCGCCAGAAGCCGATGTCGTTGGTGTCCACCGTCGGCGCCGGCACGGCGAAGCAGCCCTGCCGATGGGCCATGTCGAGGATCACCTTGGGCGTCCAGGAGGAGGGGAAGTCCCGGGCGTAACGGACCGACGGGGCTGGCCCCAGATAGTCCCGGACACTCCACGACCGCCCCGAACCCCCCTTGAAGTAGAAGAACACGAACGTCCGCGGATTGACCTCGGGCACGAAGACCAGCCAGCGGTTCATCCCTTCACCCTACGCCCCCGGTGTGACACGTCCGGACGTGTCTCCGGCGGCCCTCGTCTCGAGTCACGCTCTTCGGACTACTGACCCGATGGCCGGGCATCGGCCTGCGACGCCGTCGATGAGTACCCTCCCGAGATCCGATCACGTCCCGCAACCGACTGGGAATCCTTCCGCCTCAACACCCGAGCTCCGGCGTTGGTGTCCGGGCCCGATCGATTGCGGGCCGCCGCCGGTGTCCTAGCGGCCGGCAGACCCGAGCGCCCGCCGGTGAGGCGGTCCCCGCGCTTCGGCCTCCGCAACCTGCCGCAGAGCCCCGGCGTTTCCCGTCTCACCCCGCGAATAGGGTGAGGCCATGTCGGATGCTGCCGGTGGTCTCTTCCAGGAGGCCCTCGATCTCCTTCGCCGGGCCGTTGGGCCAACCGCCCAGTTCCGTTCGTATCAGTTCGAGGCCATCGAGGCCGTGGTGCAGGACCGGCGGCGCGTGCTGCTCGTGCAGCGGACGGGCTGGGGCAAGAGCGCGGTGTACTTCATCGCCACCCGCCTCTTGCGCCGCCGGGGCAGCGGGCCGACGGTGATCGTCTCCCCACTCATCGCCCTCATGCGCAACCAGGTCGAGATGGCCAATCGCCTCGGGGTGAACAGCCAGACGGTGAACAGCACCAATCGTGAAGAGTGGGAGCCCGTTTTCGATGCCATCCGGACCGGCACGGTCGATCTGCTCCTCATCTCCCCGGAGCGCCTCAACAACCCGCAGTTCCGCTCCGAGGTTCTGCCCGACCTGCTCCGCAATCTGGGGCTCCTGGTGGTCGACGAGGTGCACTGCATCTCCGACTGGGGACACGACTTCCGGCCCGACTACCGGCGCCTGTCACGCATCGTCGAATCCCTGCCCCCCGGCATCCCGGTGGTCGGCACTACTGCCACCGCCAACGATCGGGTGGTGGAGGATGTGGCCGAACAGCTGGGGGGAGACCTCCTGGAGATCCGGGGACCTCTCGATCGCGAGAGCCTGGCCCTGCAGGTGGTGCGGCTTCCGGGTCGAGCCGAGCGCATGGCCTGGCTGGCGGCGACCATCCCCACTCTCCCCGGCTGCGGCATCGTCTACTGCCTCACGATCCGCGACGTGGAGCGGGTGGGCGCCTGGTTGAAGGAGCAGGGGATCGACGCCGC
>JAFGCH010000111.1 GCA_016932695.1 Acidimicrobiia bacterium
AACAAGCCGCCGCTTGACATAGGAGCAACCAACCCTCTCCCGCCCGAAGCGGGCGGGAGAGGGAGCAGAACCCCACGGCCTCTCCGGCGCCAGCGGGAGAGGCGCGAGCCGCCTGCGGCGGCGAGCGGTGAGGGCAAAACCCAACGCAGACTCCGTCGCCCCCTACCCGTAAGATTCGCCGCGTGGCTCCCGCCGACCCCGCCGCTCGCGCTGTCGAACTGCGCTCCCTGCTGCGCCACCACGACTATCGCTACTACGTGCTCGACGACCCCGAGGCCTCCGACGCCCAGTACGACGCGCTGAAGCGGGAACTGGTCGCCCTCGAGGAAGCCCATCCCGAGCTGATCACTCCCGACTCGCCGACGCAGCGGGTAGGGGCGCCGCCGGCGGTGCAGTTCGCCGCGGTGAGCCACCGCGAGCGCATGTTCTCCCTGGACAACGCCATGGCGGCGGAGGAGCTCGACGCCTGGGTGGCCCGTGTCGAGCGCGCCCTGGGCCGGCCTGCCGCCGGCTTCGCCTGCGAGCCCAAGATCGACGGCCTGGCCGTCTCCCTCACCTACGAGCGGGGCCGGCTCGTGGTGGGGGCCACCCGGGGCGACGGCGCCGTGGGAGAGGACATCACCGCCAATCTGCGGACCATCGGCGCCATCCCGCTGGCCCTGCTGGGAGACGATCTGCCCGAAGTCATGGAAGTCCGCGGCGAGGTCTACATGCCGCTGGCGGCTTTCGAGGAGCTCAACCGGGCGCAGGCCGAGGCGGGCGAGCGCCTCTTCGTGAACCCGCGCAACGCCGCCGCCGGGGCGGTGCGTCAGAAAGACCCGGCAATCACCGCCACCCGGCGGTTGTCCATCTGGGTGTACCAGATCGGCTTCCAGCGGGGCGGACCGGCCTTCGCCGGCCACGGCGAGAGCCTCGCCTGGCTGCGGTCGGCCGGCTTCCCGGTGAACCCCACGTCCCGGCACTGCAACGACCCGACGGCGGTGCGGGACTACGTGCAGCGGGCCGAGGCGGCACGCCACGACTTTCCCTACCAGACCGACGGGGTGGTGGTGAAGGTGGACTCGCTGGCCGAACAGCGGGAACTGGGCTTCACCGCCCGCAGCCCCCGCTGGGCGGTGGCCTACAAGTTCCCTCCCGAAGAGGAGACCACCCGGCTGCTCGCCATCGCGGTGAACGTGGGACGCACCGGGGCGGTCACTCCCTACGCCGTGCTGGAACCCGTGTTCGTGGGGGGCGCCACCATCACCAACGCCACCCTGCACAACCAGGACGAGGTCGCCCGCAAGGACCTGCGGGTGGGCGATACGGTGATCATCCGCCGGGCCGGCGAGGTGATCCCCGAGGTGGTGGGCCCGGTGCCCTCGCTCCGCACCGGCGCCGAGAAGGTGTGGCAGATGCCGGAGGAGTGCCCATTCTGCGGCAGCCCTATTGTGCGCCGCCCCGGGGAGGCGGTGGCCCGCTGCACCGGGGGCTTCGCCTGCCCCTCCCGGCTGCGGGAGTATCTGGCGCATTTCGCCGGGCGGGGTGGCATGGACATCGAAGGCCTGGGCTACAAGACCATCGACATGCTGCTGCGCGAGGGGCTCATCGCCGACCCGGCCGATCTCTTCTCGCTGGGCAAGGACGACTTGATCAGCCGGGAGCGCTGGGGCGAGGTGTCGGTGGGCAACCTGCTCGCCGCCATCGACGGCGCCCGCGACCGGCCCCTGGCCCGCGTGCTCACCGCCCTGGGCATCCCCCTGGTGGGGGGCACCGTGGCCCGGGTGCTGGCCCGGCGCTTCCGGCGCCTCGACGCGGTGCTGGCCGCGTCCGAAGAGGAACTGAGCGCCATCGACGGCATCGGCCCCGAGATCGCCGGGTCGCTGCGCGCCTGGGCCGAAGACCCCGACAACCGCCGGCTGGTGGCCAAGCTGGAGGCGGCCGGGGTGCGCCTGGCCGACCCCGAGGAGGAGGGGGTCGATCGCAGCCGGCTGGCCGGAGTGACCCTGGTGATCACCGGCACCCTGGCGGGGTTCTCCCGCGAGCAGGCCCGCGTCGCGGTGGAGGATCGCGGGGGCAAGGTGGCCGGTTCCGTCTCCAAGAAGACCACGGCGGTGGTGGTGGGGGAGTCGCCCGGCTCCAAGGCGCAGAAGGCCCAGGAGCTGGGGGTGCCCCTCCTCGACGAGGCGGCCTTCGTCCGGCTGCTGGCCGAGGGGCCGGCGGCGCTGCCGGCCGGCTGAGGCGGGCCGGAAGGCCGCCGGGGCGGCGCCGTCCGCCTCTGTCGCCGTAGGAAGCGTGCCCGCTACCGTGGTGGCCGTGAAGCGCAACCCTGTTCTCGACGAGCTCGGCACCTATCCCATCTCCACCCTCCAGGAGAAGGCCCGCGACATGCGATCCCGGGGGGAGTTCGTGGTGGACTTCTCCATCGGCGACCCCCGGGAGCCCACCCCGCCCTTCATCCCGGAGGCGCTGAAGGCGGCGGTGCCGGCGGTGTCCCAGTACCCCACCGTCCCCGGCCTGCCGGAGCTGCGCCGGGCCATCGCCGCCTACGTGAAGCGCCGCTTCGGGGTGGAGGTGAACCCCAACACCGAGATCCTGCCCTCGGCGGGCTCCAAGGAGGCCACCTTCACCACCCCGCTGGCCTTGATCACCCCCAACTCGGGGCAGGCCATCGTGTTCGGCACGCCCGGCTACCCGGTCTACGAGCGCGGCGCCCGCTTCGCCGGCGCCGACGCGGTGGGCATCCCGCTGACGGGGGACTTCGTGCTGCGGGCGGGTGACATCCCTCCCGAGGTGTGGCGGCGCGCCGCCGCGGTGTGGATCTGCTCCCCGCACAACCCCACCGGATCCATCACCAGCGCCGCCGACCTGGCCGATCTGATCGCCGCCTGCCGCGAGCACGATGCGCTGCTCCTGGCCGATGAGTGCTACTGCGACCTCTACGACGAGGAGGAGCCGCCCTCGGCCCTGCAGATCGCCGGGCCCGGCTACCGCAACGTCCTCTCCTTCCTCTCCTGCTCCAAGCGCTCCGGCATGACCGGGTACCGCAGCGGCGCCATAGTGGGCGACGCCGGTGCCATCGCCGCCCTGCGCGACCTGCGCTCCTCGGTGGGGGTGGCCTCGCCGGAGTTCGTCCAGGCGGCGGCCGTAGCCGCCTGGTCCGACGACGCCCACGCCGTGGAGCGGCGCGGCATCTTCTTCAACAAGCGGCAGGTGCTGCGCGCCTTCTTCGAAGGGCTGGGCTACGAAGTGGTGGGCTCGCGGGCGGGTATCTACCTGTGGGTGAAGGTGGAAGACGACATGGCGACCACCGAACGCCTGCTGGAGCACGGGGTGGTGGTGTCGCCGGGCCGCATCTTCGGCGCGGGCGGTGAAGGCTTCATCCGCTTCGCCCTGGTGCCCACCCTCGAGGAGACCCATCAGGCCGTGGAGGTGCTGGCCGAGTGCCTGAAGCCCGCGAGCTGATCGACCTCGCCTACGACGACCTCTCCCGACTGGGGGAGGCTGAGGCGGCGGTGCACGCCACCATCGCCGCCCTCGACCGGGGCGAGCTGCGGGTGGCGGAGAAGGTCGAGGGGGAGTGGGTGGTCCACGAGTGGGTGAAGCGGGCCATCATCCTGTACTTCCGTCTCGCCCCTCTGGAGGTCTCCAGCGCCGGGCCGTTCGAGTACCACGACCGCATCCCCACCAAGCGCGGGCTCGACCGGGCGGGGGTCCGGGTGGTGCCGCCGGGCACGGTGCGCTACGGGGCCTTCTGTGAGCCGGGGGTGGTGGTCATGCCCGGCTACGTGAACATCGGGGCGCGGGTGGGCGCCGGGACCATGATCGACACTTGGGCCACGGTGGGCTCGTGCGCCCAGGTGGGCCGCCACGTGCACATCTCGGGAGGAGTGGGCATCGGGGGAGTGCTGGAGCCCCCTTCGGCCCGGCCGGTGATCATCGAAGACGGCGCCTTCATCGGCAGCCGCTGCATCCTGGTGGAAGGGGTGCTGATCGAAGAGGGAGCGGTCCTCGGGGCGAATACGGTGGTCACCTCCTCCACGCCCGTCGTGGATGTCACCGGCCGCGAGGCGATCGAGTACCGCGGCCGTGTGCCCGCCCGGGCGGTGGTGGTCCCCGGCAGCCGTCCCAAGAAGTTCCCCGCCGGCACCTACGACCTGCCCTGTGCGCTGATCATCGGAGAACGCTCCGCCTCTACCGACCGCAAGACCTCGCTGAACGAGGCGCTGCGGGTGTTCGGGGTGCAGGCGTGAACCCGGCCGCCGACCTCGCCTGGCTCATCGGCATCCCCTCCCCGACGGGGGAGGAGGAGGCGCTGTGCACTGCGGTGGCCCGCCGCCTCAGCCCGCGTTTCGGTAGCGACGCCATGCTGCGGGTGGGCAACAGCCTGGTGGTGGGGCGGCCGGGGCCCGGGCCGCTGGTCACCATGTACGGCCACCTCGACACCGTGCCCGCTCAGGGGAACGCGGTGCCCGAGGAACGCGACGGCCGGGTGTTCGGCCTGGGAGCCTCCGACATGAAGTCGGGGCTGGCGGTGATGTTGGGGCTGCTGGAGGATCCCGAGGTGGCCGGCGGGCCCTACTCGGTGGCCGGCGTCTTCTACGACAAGGAGGAGGGGCCGGCCCACGAGAACGGCCTGGAGGACGTGCTCGACGCGGTGGGCTGGCTGGCCGAGGCGTCGCTCGCCGTGGTGCTGGAGCCCACCGACTTGGAGCTGCAGCTGGGCTGCAACGGGGCGCTCAACGCCCGGGTGAGCTTCCTGGGCAAGGCGGCGCACAGCGCCCGCCCCTGGCTGGGGGTCAACGCCATCAGCCGTGCGGGGGAGTGGCTGGCAGCGATGCATCGGCGGGAGCCGGTGGTGGTCGAAGTGGCCGGCTTGGAGTTCCGCGAGGTGATGAGCGTCACCCGGGCCCAGGGAGGGATTGCGGCCAACGTGATCCCCGCCCGTTTCGACCTGAACCTCAACTACCGCTTCCCGCCGAACCTGACCCTCGAGGAGGCCGAGGCCCGGCTCCGGGCGGCGGCGGCCGCCGCCGATGAGGTCGAGGTCTACGACCGCTCCCCGGCGGGGGCGATCCCCGAAGGCAACCCGTACCTGGAGCGCTTGGCGCGGGTCACCGGGGCGCGGCGCAACGGGAAGCAGGGATGGACCGACGTGGCCCGCCTCACCCGGCGGGGCATCCCGGCGGTGAACTACGGGCCGGGCGAAGTCGCCCTCTGCCATCGGCCCGACGAGTCGGTGACGGTGGCCGCCATGGAGGAGGCGTTCGGCGTCCTAAAGAGGTTCCTGACGGAGGGCTAGAGCGGGCCTTGCCTCTCCCGCGACGGCCTAGGTCGCGCCTTTGCCCTCACCTCAACCCTCTCCCGCTTTGCGGGAGAGGGAGCAGGAACCGCCTGCGGCGGCGAGCGGTGAGGGCCAACAGCAAGAAAGCCCGGAGGGCGCCTTTGCCCCCACCCCAACCCTCTCTCGCCTTGCGGGAGAGGGAGCAGGAGCCGCCGGCGGTACCATCCCCGGCGTGCCGGTGCCCATCGACATCGCCAAGGTCGCCCGCCTCGCCCGCCTCGCCCTGACTTCCGAGGAGATGGAGCGCTACGGGGCGCAGCTGGGGGCGATCCTGGAGCACGCCGCCTCGCTGCAGGCCTTGGACATCGAGGGCGTGCCTCCCACGGCGCACCCGCTGCCCATGCTGAACGCGCTGCGCCCCGACGAGGTGGAGGAGACGCTGGATCGGGAAGAGGTCCTGGGCCAGGCGCCGGACCGCGAGGGCCCCTACTTCCGGGTGCCTCCCTTCATGGAGGAAGCGTGAACGGCGACCCTGCCGACCTCACCATCGCCGCCGCGGCGGCGGCGATGTGCGCCGGGGAACTGAGCGCGGCCGCTCTGCTGGATGCGGTGCGCCGCCGTGCGGCCGCCACCGAGGCCCAACTGCATGCCTACCTCACGCTGGACTTCGAGGGGGCGGAGCAGGCGGCGGCGGCGGCCGATGCGGCCTTGGCCCGGGGCGAAGATCTCGGGCCGCTGGCCGGCATCCCGGTGGCGGTCAAGGACAACATGTGCACCCGGGGCATGGAGACCACCTGCGGTTCGCGGATCCTCTCCGGGTACCACCCTCCCTACGACGCCACCGCCGTGGCCCGTCTGCGGGCGGCGGGGGCGGTGCTCATCGGCAAGACCAACATGGACGAGTTCGCCATGGGGTCCTCCACCGAGAACTCGGCCTACGGGCCCACCCGCAACCCCTGGGACCCGGAGCGGGTGCCGGGCGGCTCCTCCGGGGGCTCGGCGGCGGTGGTGGCCGCCGGGTCCGCTCTGGGCGCCCTGGGCTCGGACACCGGGGGGTCCATCCGCCAGCCGGCGTCCCTCTGCGGTGTGGTGGGCTTCAAGCCCACCTACGGCCTGGTGAGCCGCTACGGCCTGGTGGCCTTCGCCTCGTCCCTCGACCAGATCGGCCCCTTCACCCGCACCGTGGCGGACGCCGCCACCCTCTTCGAAGCCGTCGCCGGGCACGACCCTTCCGACGCCACCTCCTACCGCGGCCCCGTGCCCGAGGTGCGCTCCACTCTCGAGGCGGGCCCCGCCGGGCTGCGGGTGGGGGTGGTGGCCGAACTGGCCGGGGAGGGGAACGAGCCGGCGGTGCTGGCCGCCTTCACCCGCACCTTGGAGGCGCTGCAGGGCGCCGGGGCCGAGGTGCGGGAACTGTCGCTGCCCTCGATGTCCTACGCCCTGGACGCCTACTACCTGATCGCCCCGGCGGAATGCTCGGCCAACCTGGCCCGCTTCGACGGGGTGCGCTACGGCCTGCGCCTGCCCGGCGACACGGTGGAGGAGATGATGGCCGCCAGCCGCCGCGACGGCTTCGGGCCCGAGGTCACCCGGCGCATCCTGCTGGGCACCTACGCCCTCTCGGCCGGGTACTACGAGGCTTTCTACGGGCGGGCGCAGAAGGTGCGCACCCGGGTGATCGAAGACTTCGCCCGGGCGTACCGGGAGGTGGACGTCTTGGTGACCCCGACCAGTCCCACCACCGCCTTCCGCATCGGGGAGCGGACCGACGACCCTCTGGCCATGTACCTGGCCGACGTGGGCACCATTCCCTGCAACCTGGGCGGCGGCCCCGGCATCTCGGTGCCGGTGGGGCTCGACGGGCAGGGCCTGCCCATCGGCTTCCAGGTGCTCGCCCCGCCGCTGGGGGAGGCGGTGCTGCTACGGGCGGCCCGGGCGGTGGAGGCGCTGGCCGGCTTCTCCGCTCGCCCGGCCCCGGCGACCTCGGGGGTGGGCTGATGGGCTACGAGGCGGTCATCGGGGTGGAGACCCACGTGGAGGTGGCCACGCGCTCCAAGATGTTCTGCGGCTGCCCCAACGGCTTCGGGGCCGAGCCCAACACCCACATCTGCCCGGTGTGCTTGGGCCTGCCCGGGGCGCTTCCGGTGCCCAACGTCCGGGCCATCGAAGCCACCGTCTCCCTGGGCCTGGCCCTGGGGGCGGAGATCGCCCCGCGCTCGGTGTTCCACCGCAAGAACTACTTCTACGCCGACCTGCCGAAGAACTACCAGATCTCCCAGTTCGACCTGCCCCTCTGCCGGGGCGGGCACCTCGACGTCGAGACGGAAACCGGGGTGCGCCGGGTGGGGCTCACCCGGGTGCACCTGGAGGAGGACACCGGCAAGAGCACCCACCTGGGCGAGTCGGGGCGCATCCGGGCGGCCGAGGCGGTGCTCCTCGACTTCAACCGCTCCGGGGTGCCGCTCATGGAGGTGGTGAGCGAGCCCGACCTGCGCAGCCCCGAGGAGGCCCGGGCCTACGCCGCCGAACTGCGGGCGCTGATCGTGGCCCTGGGCATCTCGGAGGCGCGCCTGGAAGAGGGGCAGATGCGCTTCGACGCCAACGTGTCGGTGCGCCCGGAGGGATCGATGGCGCTGGGCACCAAGGTGGAGATCAAGAACATGAACTCGCTGCGCTCCCTGCAGCGAGCCTTGGCCTTCGAAGTGGAGCGCCAGACGCCTCTCCTCGAAGCGGGCCGCGAGGTGGAGCAGGAGACCCGCCACTGGGACGAGGCGGCCGGAGTGACCCGGGCGGGGCGCAGCAAGGAGGAGTCCAGTGACTACCGCTATTTCCCCGAACCGGACCTGGTGCCGGTGACCCTGGAGGCCGCCCTGCTCGAGCGCCTGCGTTCCGCCCTGCCCGAACTGCCCGCGGCGCGCCGGGCACGCTACCGGGCCCTGGGCCTGGAGCCCGACGCCGCCCGGCTGATCTCCGAGGGGGAGGGCTACGGGGACCTGCTCGACGCGGCAGTCGCCGCCGGGGCCGAGGCACGGGCCGCCGCCCTCTGGCTCAGCGGCGAGGTCACCGCCCATCTGCGGCGAGTGGGCATGTCGCTCGCGTCCACTCCCTTGACCGGGGCCCACCTGGCCGAGCTGGATGCCCTGGTGGCGGCGGGTCGCTTGTCGGCCACCGCCGCCAAGGAGGTGCTGGCCGGGGTGCTCGCCGGGGAGGGAGCCCCGGAGGAAGTGGCGGCGCGGCGCGACCTCATCCAGATATCCGATGAGGGGGTGCTGGCGGCGGCGGTGGCGGAGGTGCTGGCGGCCCACCCCGACGAGTTGGCGCGACTGCGCGCCGGGGAGCAGCGCCTGGTGGGCTTCCTGGTGGGCAAGGTGATGCAGACCACCGGGGGCAAGGCCGACCCGCGCCGGGTGAGCGAGGCCATCCGGCGGGCGGCGCAGTGAGGCGGCCCTTTTCTTCCCGGGGGGTTTGATGCCGCGGGCGGTGGTGTTCGATTGCGACGGGGTGCTGGTCGACTCCGAGCCCCACTCGGCGGTGGCGTGGGTGGCGGCGCTGGGCCGCTACGGGCACCGAGCCACCGCGGCCGACGTCGCCGCCTGTACCGGCCTCGGCTACGCCGCCGCCTACGCCCACCTGGCGGCGGTCGATCCGGAGGTCACCCTGCCCTCTCCCGAGGACCTGGCTCCCGAAGTGCTGGCGGCGCTGGGTGCCTCTTTCGATCGAGGTTTGCGGGTGTTCCCCGACGCGGCCGATTGCGTCACCGCACTCGCCTTCGACGGCACCCCGCTGGGGGTGGCCTCGAGCAGCCGGCGTGACCGTCTCGACCTCACGCTGGAGCGCAGCGGTCTGGGCCGCTACTTTACGGCGACGGTGGCGGGGGACGAGGTGCCTCAGGGCAAGCCGGCACCGGACGTCTACCTGGCCGCCGCGGCGCGCCTGGGGGTACGCCCGGGGGACTGCCTGGCAGTTGAGGACACCGGCCATGGGGCCGCCGCCGCCGTGGCCGCCGGCATGCGGGTGATCGGCGTGGCTCGGCTCCCCGCCGAGGTGGGCCGACTGCTGGGCGCCGGGGCGGCGCTGGTGGACCGCCTGGACCCGACGGTGCTGCGCGAGCTGCTGTGAGACTCTTCGCCTCTCCCGCTTGAGCGCATGATGCGGAAGCCCTCACCCCCCGCCCTCTCCCGCTGCGCGGGAGAGGGGGCCGCAAGCCGCCGTAGGCGGCGAGCGGTGAGGGCGAACAGCAACGAGGGCTGTGTCGCGCTCTTGCCTTCACCCCAGCCCTCTCCCGGCACGCCGGGAGAGGGAGCAGAAGCCTTCACCGCGGCCCTCTCCCGCCCGAAGCGGGCGGGAGAGGGCCAAGGCCCTCGTCGAACCGGGAACCTCTCACTTTTTCCCAGCGTCTCACCGATGAAGGAGACGAGATGCTGGCCTACGAGCGACGAGCGAGATGGATCCGCCGGATGCAGGACCGGGCCGGTCGTCGTCGCGAGCGGGAATGGGCCCGCCACGCCGCCTACGCTCCCTACTCCACGTGGGTGTTCCCCACCCGCGGCGACGGCACGGCAAGGGCCGCCTGAGCACGGTTCGCCCGGGCGAATAGCATGCGGCGCCGATGCACTACTTCCTGACCGGTGCGTCCGGTTTCATCGGTGGCTACCTGACGTCACTGCTCCTGGCCGAGGGGCACCTGGTCACCGCGTTGGTGCGCACGCCGGAGCAGGCCCGGGCCCTGGCCCGCCATGGCGTCCGGCCCTACATCGGAGACATCCTCGACAAGGAGTCGGTGCGCCGGGCGATGCGTCGTGCCGAAGGGGTGTTCCACCTGGCCGCCTACGTCCGGGTGGGCATCACCGACCGGCGCCGGGCGGAGGCGGTGAACGTCACCGGCACGCGCCACGTTCTCGAGGTGATGCGCGACTTCCGCGTGCCCAGAGGGGTGTACACCAGCAGCCTGGCGGTGAACGGGCACACCCACGGCCGGGTGGTGGACGAGAGCTACCACCGGCACGGGCGCCTGCCCTCGGCGTACCAGCGCACCAAGTGGCAGGCCCACTTCGAGGTGGCCCTGCCCATGATCCACCGCGGCCTGCCCCTGGTCATCGCCATGCCGGGGGCGGTGTACGGGCCGGGGGACCGCGGCGACGCTGCCCGGGCCATCGGCGCCCACCTGCGGGGGCGCCTGCCGGTGGCCCCCACCCGGACGGCCTTCTGCTGGGCCTATGTGGAGGATGTGGCCGCCGGCCTGCTGCGCGCCATGGAGCAGGGGAAGCCGGGGGAGACCTACATCCTGGGCGGCCCGGTGCATCCCCTGCAGGAGGTCCTTTCCCAGGCGGGGCGCCTGGCCGGGCGCCGCCACCCGCCCCTGCCCTTGCCCTGGTGGCTGCTGAAGCCGGCGGCCTGGGGGATGCAGGGCCTGGCCTTCGCCCTGCCGCCGTTGCGGGCCTCCGCCGAGAGACTGGCGTTGGGGGCCGGCACCACTCAGTTGGGCAGCGATGCCCGGGCCCGGGCCGACCTCGGCTTCGCGCCGCGTTCGCTGGAGGCCGGCCTGCCCGACACGGTGCGGTCCTTGCTCCAGGACCTCTTCAGCGCTTCCTGACGAAGACGCCCCCGGAAGGCCCGGCGCCTCCCCCTCCCCGCCGCTCCTCTCAGGCACTACGCTGCCCGCCGGGCGGCCGCAGGCGCCGCCCCCACCTCGCCTGAGAAGGAGTCGGCATGGAGCCCACCGTCGCCCCTCGCGACCGCCTGACCCTGGAGGAGGCCCGCCGCCGGGCCGAGCAGGTCTCCCAAGTCGCCTATGTGATCGACCTGGACCTGCAGGCCGGCTCCAAGGTCTTCCACGGCGACGTGACCATCACCTTCGACCACGCCGGAGGCGACACCTTCCTCGAATGGCTGGGAGGCCGCATCGACCGCTTCGTGGTCAACGGCACCGAGGTCGAAGCGGATTGGGACGGCGCCCGCATCTCTCTGCCCGGGTCGCTGCTGGCTCCCCACAACGAGGTCCACGTCGCCTACGAGCGCGCCTACGACCACACCGGCGAGGGCTTCCACCAGTTCTTCGATCCGGAGGACGGCCGGGAGTACCTGTACACCCAGTTCGAGCCCTACTCGGCCCACCGCCTCTTCCCCTGCTTCGACCAGCCCGACCTGAAAGCCACCTACCGGGTCTCGGTGAGCGCCCCGGCCGAGTGGGCCGTGGTGAGCGCCGGGGCGGAACTGGACCGCCAGGCGCTACCCGACGGGCGCACCCGGCGCCTCTTCGCCGAGACGGTGCGCTTCAGCACCTACTTGATGTCGGTGTTCGCCGGGGCCTACACCGGGGTCTACGACCACCACGGCGACATTCCCCTGGGCATCTACTGCCGGGAATCGCTGCGGAAGCACCTGGATGCCGAGCCGATGTTCGCCATCACCAAGGCCGGCATCGACTTCTACCAGGACCTCTTCGCCCAGCCCTACCCCTTCGGCAAGTACGACCAGATCTTCGTGCCCGAGTTCAACTGGGGCGGCATGGAGAACGTGGCCGCCATCGGCTACACCGACTCGGTGATCTTCCGCGACCCGCCCACCGAGGACCAGCTGACCCGCCGGGCCGAATACCTCATGCACGAACTGGCTCACATGTGGTTCGGCGACCTGGTCACCATGCGCTGGTGGAACGACCTGTGGCTCAACGAGTCGTTCGCCTCCTTCGTGGCCTACCTGGCTATGGACCACATCGGGGGTTTCCCCGGCATCTGGCTGGACTTCCACACCCGCATGAAGCTGTGGGCCTACCGCGAGGATCAGCGGCCCACCACCCACCGCATTGCCGACGAGGTCCCCTCCACCGACGAGACCTTCCTCAACTTCGACGGCATCACCTACGGCAAGGGCGCCGCGGTGCTCAAGCAGTTGGTCGCCGCCATCGGATCCGATGCCTTCCGCACCGGCCTGCAGACTTACTTCCGGCGGCACCGCTTCGGCAACGCCTCGCTGGCCGACTTCCTGGCCGCCCTGCAGGAGGGCAGCGGGGTGGACCTGGTGCACTGGGCGGCCCGGTGGCTGCGCACCGCCTCGCTGAACACCCTGGCCGCCGATTGGCAGGTAGAGGGGAATCGCCTGGCCCGCCTCGACCTGGTGCAGACGGCGTCGGAGGAGCACCCGGTGCTGCGCCCCCATCACGTCGAGGTGGCCCTGGTGGGCTCCGACGGCAAGCCGAAGGTGCTTCCCGCCGCTATCTCGGGTGAGCGCAGCCCGCTGACCGGTGCCGTCGGGCTGGCCGCTCCCTCCTTCGTTTACCCCAACTACAACGACCACGGCTACGCCAAGGTCGCCCTGGACCCGGTGTCGACCGCCTGGGCCCGGGGCAACATGGGGCGCATCGGCTCGCCGCTCCTGCGCCAGCAGGTGTGGGGCTCGCTGTGGGAGATGGTGCGCGACCAGTTGCTCTCCTCCGCCGACTACCTCGACCTGGTGCGGCGCTCCGGTGGGGAGGAGAGGGTGCTGCCCGTCGTGGAGTTGATCACCGAGACGGCGGCCTCGGCGGTGGCTCGCTACCTGCCGGAGGAGCGCATCGACGCCGAGGCGCACCGGCTGGTCGAGGCGGCGCGGGCCGCCATTGAGGCGATGCCCCCCGGCGACCTGCGGGTGCTGTGGGCCCGGGCCCTGCTGGGCCAGGCCCGCTCGGCCGAGGACGCCCGCCTGGCCGCCACCGTGGTCGACGTGCCCCCCGACGGCCTGGCGGTGGACCAGGACATGCGCTGGGGGGTGGCGGTCAACTGGGTGGCGCTGGGCCTCGACGGGGCCGACGATCGCCTCGCCTCCGAGCGCCAGCGCGACCCGTCGGACCGGGGCGACCGTGCCATGGCCACCGCCGAGGCCTCCCGGCCCGATGCGGCGGTCAAGGAGGAGGTGTGGCAGCGCCTCCACGGGGGCGGCTACCCGTCGCTGCACCTGACGCTGGCGGCGGCCCGGGGCTTCTTCCGCCGTTCGCAACGCGCCCTGGTGGAGCCGTTCGTCCCCCGGTTCTTCGAGGGACTGCCGGGCCTGTTCGCCGAGTGGGAGGCCGAGGCCAGCCGGGCCTACTTCCGCACCCTGTTCCCCTGGCACCGCATCGAGCCCTCCACCCGGGCGATGATCGACGAGGTGCTGGGCCGGGGCGACATCGGGCCCATGCTGCGCCGGATGCTGGTGGAGACCGCCGACGACCTAGACCGGGCGATCCGGTGTCGGGAGAAGGCCGCCGCGCCGGAGGAATCGGCGTAGCCCCTCTCACCCCGCCCGGCAGACCTCTTCCAGCGAGGGCAGGTCGATCTCGGCGCCGGGGTCGCCGATCGGCTCCCCGGCCAGCAGGTCCTGGACGGTGGCCCGGATGAACTCCAGGTTGGGGTACCAGTAGCCCAGGGAGTCGGTGCCGTTGGTGTAGGAGTTGCCCGTCCCGGCGAGTTCGGGAGCCGCAGGCACGAAGCGCACCGAGGTCACCGCGTCGGTGCCCACCCGATCGAGCAACTCGATGAGGTCGGGGAACATGCCGACCGGGATGTCGGTGATCAGGTTCTCCTGCACGATGGGGAGCAGGATCGGCAGGTCCATCAGCAGGGTGAAAGGGTCGGCCTGGGCGGCGGCCGCCTCCAGCACGCAGCGCTGGCGGTCCATGCGGTAGTAGTCGTTGTCCTGCTGGCGCACCCGGGCGTAGGCCAGGGCCCAGAGGCCGTCGAAGTGGTGGAAGCCCTCTTTGATGACTACGTCGACCAGGGCGCCGTTGGGCCACAACTGCTTGGGGTCGTTCACCGGCTTGGTGACGTAGATGTCGATGCCTCCCAGGGAGTCGACCAGGTCCACGAAGCCCAGCAGGTCCACCAGGGCGAAGTAGTCGACCTCCAGGCCCAGGCCCTCGCTCAGGATGGCCTTCACGGCGTTCCCGCCGGTGTTGGGCCCGCCCGGGAACAACTCGGGCCGGCCCAGGCCGTACTGGTAGATGGTGTTCATGATCTCCGGGAAGGTGTGGTCCGCCCAGCGGTCGTAGGCGGGGATCCCCGGCGGGACCGGCCAGTGGATCTGGTTTCGGGGGATGGAGAACATGGCCGCTCGCTCGGCCACGGGGTCGACGGAGACCACGATGATGGTGTCGGTGCGGATGCCCCAGCGCCCCGGGCCGGCATCGCCGCCCAGCAGGACCACGGTGAGGCGTCCGTCGTCGCCGTAGGCCGTCGGTGGGGCCGCCGTGGTGGTGGTCGGCGCCGTGGTCGTGGTGGTGGAGGTGGTCGAGGTGGATCCCTCGGAGGTGGAGGTCGAGGTGGTGGAGGTAGTCGTCGTCGGCGCCGTGGTCGTGGTGGTGGTCGCCTGCCCGGGGTCGGCGGTGAAGTCGGTGGTGACGAAGTCGTGCAGGGCCAGCGCCCGCTCCCCGGCCCAGGCGTGCGGCCAGGCGACGAAGGCCAGGACCAGGCCGATTCCGGCGGCCACCAGGGCCGGCCGGTAGCCGCGCCAGCCGTCCTTGCGGAACTCGGTCCCCCGGGCGGCGAGGAAGGCGTCGATCACGGCGAAGGCACGGAAGGCCAGCAGGGCGGCGATGGCGGCGAACAGCAGCAACAGCAGGTTGGGGTGCTGGAAAAAAGGCCTAACCAGGTCCACCGCCAGGCCGACCCCGCTGATCTCCCAGGGCCCGAACAAGAGCAGCACGATCACCAGGGCAGGGGTCGTGAGAGCCACGCTCACCCCGATCATCCACAGGCCCCGCCGCCGGCGACCGGCGTACCACTGGCCCGCCCCGGGCAGCAGGCCGGAGAGAAGCGCCGCCAGCAGTGAGGAACGGCGGCGAACCGCCGCTGCGGCCGAACCCGATTCCGGAATCACCGGGCCAGCATAGGAGCGGTTCGCTTATGCGAGATGGGAGGGGCGGAGGGGTAACCTGGCGGGGATGCGCTACCTGTTCCTGCAACTCGCCCAGACCATTCCCCCGCAGATCCAAGAGCGGGCCGACGAGATCGTCGAGCAGGTGAAGGCCAACCCCGTGCTCATGTGGACCCTGGTCGGAGTGGGGGCTTTCACCGCCCTGGTCTTCGTCATCGGGATCATGAAGTCGGCCTTCAAGGCGGCCTTCCTCGGGGCCGTGCTCAGCGTGGCCGCCTGGGTCTGGTACTTCAACATCCGCTGAGCGGGCCCGGTCCCGTTCCCGGAAGCCGAAGCCTCTCGGTTCCGGCTCAGCGGAGGATCGCCAGCAGCCACCCGGCGGCCAGGCCGTAGAGGCCGGCCACCAGGTCGTCGGCCGTGACCCCCAGGGCCCCGGGCAGGCGCTCCGCCCGGCGCACCCCGGGCAGCACCTTGTAGATGTCGCCCAAGCGGGCCACCACCAGGGCCAGGGCCCAGGGCCACCCGGTCAGCCCGATCAGCGCCAGGAAGGTGCCGGCGGTCTCGTCCATGCACACCCAGCCGGGATCCTGCCCGCCTACGGCGAAGGGGACGGCCGACCACAGCGAGGCCGCCGTGGCCACCAGCGCCAGCAGCAGCATCACCCACCATGGAGCGTCGTGGGCCCACAGCACCAGGCCGACCACCGCCGCCAGGCCCGCCCCGAAGGTCCCCGCTCCCGAATCGGTCTTCCAGAGCAGGCGAGGCAAGAAGCCGAGGCCGAAGGACGAGGCAACGACGCGGCGCACCGGGAGGAGGCTAGTGCTCGCGCCCTTCCCCGGCTGCGCCGGCGGCGGGTTAGCCTGACGGCGAACGAGGCCGCCTCCCGGGATACTGCATGCGCCGTCGCTTTCTGCCCGTCTTGCTCCTGCTCGGCGTAGCGGCCGCCGCCTGCGGCGGAGACGGTGCCGCGCCGTCCACCACCGGGGGCGCTCAGACGACTAGCGATGGGACCGAGGCTCTCATCGCCGACTTGGCCGGCCGGCTGGCGGCTTCCGGCAGCCTCTTCGACGCCGAGGCGGCCGAGTGCTTCGCCCGGGGGATGGTGGAGGAGGTGGGGGTCATTCGCTTGATCAGCCTCGGCGCCGCCGAACCCGGCGACGGGGCGGAGAGCCTGTTCGCGCGGATGACCTCTGCGGAGGTCGACGTCGTTGCCGGCCTAGGCCTGGACTGCCTCGACATGGAGGCCTTGCTCGCCGAGCGATTCGTTGCCCAGGGGCTGCCCTCGGAGACGGCGTCCTGCATTGCCGCCGGGGTGGCCGAGGCCCCCTTCTTGGAAGAACTGGTGGCGGCGGCCATGCTGGGGGAGGAATTCGACCCGGCGGCCGACCCGGCGTTCGTGGCCGCGGTCACCGATCTCGTCGGCGCCTGCACGGGGGGCTGACCCTTCGGGCCGCTACGGCGCCGCCTTCGGGCCTGCCGCCTCGGCCCGACGCTGCGCCGCCACGGTACCCTGCGCGTCATGCGCCCCGATGATCTCTCCCGCTTCGTGACCATCTCCGACCCGCACCTGCATCCCGACGGGGTTCAGGTCGCCTTCGTGGTCTCCCGGCCGGACCTGGAGAAGGACCGCTATCACCGCCGGATCTGGCTGTGGGACGGTGCCGAGGCCCGGGCTTTCACCCACGGGCCGGCCGACTCCCGGCCCCGGTGGTCGCCCGACGGCACCCGCCTGGCCTTCCTCCGGGCCACCGGTGAGGAGGGCAAGCCGGCCCAGGTGGCGGTGATGTCGGCGGGCGGGGGAGAGGCGGTGGTGATCACCTCCTTCGCCCTGGGGGCCACCGAAGCGGAGTGGTCCCCCGACGGGGCCCGTCTGGCGGTCGTGGGCGTGGAGTGGGCCGGGGAATGGGCCGGCCTCGACGACGACGGCCGCAAGCGGCAACCGCGGCGCATCACCCGGGCCGGCTACAGGTTCGACGACCTCGGCTGGCGCCACGACCGCCGCTCCAATGTGTACCTGGTGGATCCGGCGGGCGGCGACGCGTCGGCGCTCTCCGGTGGGGAGTACCACGACTCGGCCCTGGCGTGGCGGCCCGACGGCGCTGCCGTGGGCTTCCTGAGCCCGCGCCACGACCAGCGCGGGATCGACGGGGCCACCCAGGCTTGGGAAGTGCCCACGGCGGGGGGCGACCTGCGGGCGCTGGTCTCCCCGGGCTCCTGGCACGTCCTCTCCTACCGGTCCGACGGGGTGGTCTTCCTGGTCGGCCACCCCGACTCCTGGGACTACCCGACTCCGGCCGGGCTCTGGAGGCTCGAAGGGGACCGGGTGGTCCCGATCGCCGCCCACCTAGACCGCTCCTTCGCCCCGCCCTCCCCGCAGGTGTTCCCTGCCGGGCCGCAGTGGCTCGCCGACGGGTCGTGCTTCTGCGTGATCGAGGATCGGGGCCGCCAGCGGGTGATCCGGGTAGCCCCCGACGGCGCGGTGGCCGACGTTGGGGGCGGGGACCGGGTGGTCACCGGCCTCACCTCCCGGCCCGACGGCTCGGCCTTCACCTTCACCGCTACCACCCCTACCGACCCGGGCGAGCTGTGGTGGGGGGAGGGCGGCGAGGAGCGGTGCCTCACCTCCCTGAACGCCGATTTCCGGGCCGAGGCGGGGCTGGTGGCTGCCGAGCCTTTCACCGTGCTGAGCGACGGCGTGGAGATCGACGCCTGGGCCTACCTGCCGCCGGGCGAGGAGAAAGCGTCCCTCCTGCTCAACATCCACGGCGGCCCGGCCACCCAGTTCGGCTGGGGCTTCTTCGACGAGTTCCAGGTGTATGTGGGTGCCGGGTACGGGGTCATCGCCTGCAATCCCCGGGGCTCCAGCGGGCGGGGCCGGGACTTCGTGCGGGTGCCGGTGGGGCGCTGGGTCGAGGAGCGGCCGCCGGACCTGGAGGACATCCTGGCGGTGGCCGCTGCTGCCCTGGAGCGGTTCCCCCGCCTCGACCCGGAGCGCCAGGGGATCATGGGCGGCTCCTACGGCGGCTACATGACCGCCTGCATCATCTCGGTGGACGGGCGCTTCCACTCGGCGGTGCCGGAGCGGGGCCTCTACTCGTACACCTCCTTCTCGGGGACGTCGGACATCGGCCTGCGCTTCCCCCGCATGTACCTGGGCGACCGGGAGTACGGGCAGTGGGAGCGCCTGTGGGCCGCCAGTCCGCTGGCCCGCATCGACCGGGTCACCACGCCGTGCCTCATCGTGCATTCCGAGGGCGACGCCCGCTGCCCCATCGAGCAGGGGGAGCAGTGGTTTGCCGGCCTCATCGCCAACGGGGTCGAGGCCGAGATGTTGCGCTTCCCCGGGGCCAGCCACGAGCTGTCGCGCTCGGGCAAGCCGCGCTGGAGGAAGGAGCGCTTCGAGGCCATCCTCGAGTGGCACGCCCGGCATCTCGGCCCGGCCGATGTGACAACATAGGGTCCGGAGGTAGCCGTGGGCCAGCAGCCGAACATGCCCTTGACCATCGAGGATCTGCCGCGCGCCGAGCCGCGCCCGGCGCC
>JAFGCH010000112.1 GCA_016932695.1 Acidimicrobiia bacterium
CAGCCACTCGGCGGTCGACCCGAACCCCTGCGTCTCCGCGGCGTGAGTGCGTTGCGCCTCGGCGATCCAGACGGCGTAGGAGGCGTCAGTGCGGGCCCGCAGCCGGGCCAGCCGGCACAGACCCTCACCCAGACCCGCCGGCGACCGACCCTCCGGCCTCTCTGCCAGCACCCCACAAGCGCAATCCACCTCGGTGCACATGAGACCTATGTACCACCCAGCTACGACACGAAACCCCGGCACCACACCGCAGTTAAATGGGATCACCCCACCCCACGGGGCGGTGACGTCACCGGCCTCAGCTCGGCCCTTCAGGAGTCCTCCGAGGCGAAACACCCGTCATGTGGAGGTGGTCCCGTTCAGTTTCGGGGCCGCCGCCTGCGGATAGCCGAGCCCGCCGGTGGCCTGGATGTCATGGGGCCCTCATCCGGGATGAGGCAGGAGACCCGCGGTTGGAGCCGGCGAAGCTTCGCGACTGTCGCGCTCATCTAGATGGACCGCGCCGCCGAGAGGAAGTCCCGCTCGACTCGTCGCATCACCCGGTGGGACCACCGGCGCGAGAACGCGGCGAACAGGGAGGCGAGGACGATCGTGCCGGCCCGTTTGGGCCCTCGCCAGTCGGGGCGGCCAATCCGGCGGGCGCACCACTGGTAATGGCGGTTCGTGTGCAGGAGCATCAGGACTGCTGAGGCGCGGGCGAGGCTGAACCGCGTGGGGGCGATCTGCTCTGCCAGTCGCGTGTAGGCAGGCGCATGGGGGAGGGCGTGGGCCATGAGGTGGCGGCGTGCTTCTCTGACGGGTCCGGCCGCGTCGGTGCTACCGAGGTGGGGGAGCAGCGAGGGGTGGTAGCCGATGCCGCGCACTAAGTCGCGCTCGACGTCGCGGGTGATGTTGGCAATCTGGATCAGCTCACTGGTGGCGAGAGCGTCGCGGCGCTGTTCGGCGGTGAGGTCGGCCTTCCCCGCCAGCTGCAGCGTGAACAAGATGGGTTCGCCGATGACGTAGTGGCAGTAGCGGCTGAGTTGCTCGGCGTTGATCAGCACGCCGCCCTGCTCCGCGAACCGTCGTAACGACCAGGCCATGCCGCTGGCCATCGCCTGCACCAGGTCGGCGACACCTTGCCGATCGGCGCCCGGCAGCGCAGCGTACACCCGGTCCACCAACGAGCACCGTTCGACCAGGAGCAGGTGTACCCGGTCCCGGTTGTCCCTGGCCGTTGCCGTCGGCACCGGCGGCGGGGGCTCCAGCGTCTTCATACGGGCCGCGAACATCTCGAGGGCGGCCTCACGATCGACGTCGCCCAGGTCCTCGTAGGTGTCGAGCATCCGGCAGTAGAGATAGGCCACAGCGGCCGTCCGGGCCTGGGCGGCGGGGAGCATCAGGATGCTGGTAGCGAATGTACGGGCGACATGGGGGAGGATCGCCCAAACGAAGTCCGTCGGGTCGTCGATTGCCGCCAGGTGGTCGAGGTCCGGTCGATCGCGATCGGCGCGAGCCCCGCGCATCAGCAACCAGGGACGGCGGAGCGCGAACGGGACCCTCATGCAGCGACGGCGTGGAGCATGGCGAGCTCGACGTCGAAGATCAGCAGGATCTTCACACGAGCACGATACCCAGAGTCACAGACACAAGAGCCGTTCGGATGGGTACTCAGATGGCCAGCCGGATGGGCAGCCGGCCGCCGCGGAACTCCCCCGACCCGAAGGAGCTGCCTCCACCCCCCGGCAGGTTGGCGGGGCGACAGGACCATGAGCCCCCCTCAGAACCCCCGACTTCCCCGCCCTGTCGCTCCAAGAGCATACCTGCACCCCACCCCAGGCTTGGGTTACGTCGTCAGCGCGGCCGTGCGCCCAGCCCGTCACCCGGATGGGGGGCCGGAGGCAGTTCCGCACTACATCAGGAATGGCCCGCACCGAGCCTCGCCGCAGGCAATGCCTCCCCACCCCGGGAAGGGATCGCCTACCCCCCTGCCGGTTCCCCGAGTCGAGCCCGCGCCTCGGCCAGATCGGCGGGCAGCGGCGACTCGACGTCGACGTCTGCGCCGGTGATGGGATGGGTGAAGCGCAGCCGGCAGGCGTGCAGGAACGTCCGGGGCGCCAGGCCGTCGTCTCGCCCGTAGCGGCGGTCGGCCACGATGGGATGGCCGATGGCCGACAAGTGCACCCGGATCTGGTGAGTGCGCCCGGTCTCCAGGCGCATCTCGAGCAGAGCCAAGGACGCCCCGGGCCAGGACTCTCGGACCCGGTAGTGGGTGCGGGCCGACCGCCCCCCGGCGTGCACCCGCACCCGGCCGCGCCGGCGTGGATCACGGCCCAGCGCCGCCTCGATGGTCCCTGTGGCAGCCGCCGGGATGCCGTGCACCAGAGCCAGGTAGGTACGCTCCGCCTCATGGCGGCCCAGCATCTGCCGCAGCGGCGGGAAGGCCTCCCGGCTCAGGGCCACCACCAGCAGCCCCGAGGTGTCTTGGTCGAGGCGGTGCACGATGCCCCAGCGGCCCTCCTCGCCCACCCCCCGTATGCCGGGCCAGCGCTGCAGGATCCCGGCCGCCAGGGTGCCCGCCCCGCCCCGACCCGCCCCGGGGTGCACCACAACGCCGGCCGGCTTGTCGATGACGGCCAGGTGCTCGTCCTCGTAGCGCACCTGGAAGGGCACCGCATCGGGCTGAAGCACCTCGGGCAGCGGGAGGTCGACTTCCAGCCGCGCCCCCGCCTGCAGTGGCTCTCGGGGGGACGCCGACCTGCCGTCGACCGTCGCTCGGCCCTCCTCGAGCAGCCGCCGGGCCAGGGTCCGGCTGATCCCCGCCAGGGCCGCCACCACCTTGTCGGCCCGCTCCCCGGCCAGGGAGGCCGGGACCTCAGCCGTCTGCCGGGGCATCGGTGGTCGGTTTCCGGGAGAGCACGAAGGCGGCGATGATGGCCAGGCCGGCTCCCACCGTGATGCCGCTGTCGGCCACGTTGAAAGCTGGGAAGGATTCCCAGAAGTCGAACCGGGCGAAGTCCACCACCTTCCCGTCGAGCAGCCCCGGCCCGCGGAGGAGACGGTCGATGAGGTTCCCCACCGCCCCGCCCAACACCAGGCCCATAGCCACCGTCTCCAAGCGGCCCTCGAGGCGATGCACCACCAGGACGATCACCACGGCGGCGGCTACCGCCCCCAGGGCGATGAACGAGCCCGCCCCGGGCAGCAGGCCGAAGGCCGCTCCGGAGTTCTCCACGCGCTGCAGGTAGAGCACCCCCGGCACCAGCGACTGGGTCTCCCCGATCTGCATCGCCGCCACGACCCACCATTTGGTCAACTGGTCCACCAGCACGATCGCGGCGGCGACGAGGCAGGCGAGGAGGCGCGCGCTCACCGGTGGTTGGCGGCGCAGCCCACGCAGAGCCGGGTGTAGGGCAGAGCCTCGAGGCGGGCCACCGGGATGGCCTTGCCGCACTGGATGCACCGCCCATAGGTGCCGGCGCCGATACGGCCCAGGGCCTCCTCCACTTGGGCCAGCAGATCGCCGGCATTGCGAGCGAGGGAGAGTTCCTTCTCCATCTCGAAGGCCAGCGAGCCGCCCTCGGCCGTGTTCGGGTCGGGGCTGCGCTCCGAGGAGGTCTCGGTAAGCCGGATCTCCTCTTGCTCGGCCTCGATCTCGGCGATCACCGCAAGCAGGCGCTGCCGCTCGGCGTCGAGCCTACGGCGGAAGCGGTCGAGGGTGGACTTGGCCAGATCTCGCGCCACAGGACCTCCTGGGACGGGGCAGGCTAGCACGCCCCTCCCGGCATCACCCTCTCCCCAAGGCCGCCGCCACACGAAGCGCCGCCTCCGCCGGGCCGACGCCGCGCACCAGCACCAGCTTGCGCCGGGCGGAGTGCCCCGCGACCACCTCACCCCGCCGCCCCCCCAGCGTGTGCGCCGCCAGTGCCGCCGCCGCCCGGTTGGCCTTGCCGCCCTCGGCCGGCACGCTCACCCGCAGCCGCAGAGCGCCACCGTAGATTCCGACTACCTCGTCTCGCGAAGCTCCCGGGACCACCCAAACCGTCACCAGCACCCCCTCGGGATGCGGGGCGAGCGCGGCTCGGGGATCCTCCACATCGCCATGGTACGGCGGTGCCCTGCCGGGATGCCGGCCCGCCCCGGCTACCATCCCCGCCCACGGCGACGACGGGGACGCGCCGCCCGGGCCCGAGGCCGAGCGAGCCGGCATACGGTGTGAGGCCGGCGCCTGCACCCGGAGCGGACATCACCCCCGAGCCGCGGGAAGAACCGGCCCTGCGGGGCCCCAGTAGAACCCGCCGGCACCCCTTCGCATGGGGCTAACGAGCGGCCGCCCTCGGGGCGGCAAGCCGGGTGGTACCGCGGGCCCCGCCCGTCCCGGCGGCGACGAACACCGAGCCGACCGAGGACGCGATGGCAACGCACAAGGCATTCCGCAGGATCCCCCCGGAGGTTTCGTTTCCCGCCCTCGAGGCCGGGGTGTTGCGCCTCTGGGACGAGATCGATGCCTTTGCCACCTCAGTGGAGATGCGCCCGCCGGAATCGGAGTTCACCTTCTACGACGGCCCGCCCTTCCCCACGGGCAGCCCGCACTACGGCACCCTCCTCGCCGGAGTGCTCAAGGACGTGGTGCCGCGCTACTGGACTATGCGCGGCCATCGCGTCGTGCGCCGTTTCGGCTGGGACACCCACGGGCTGCCCATCGAGATGGAGGTGCAGCAGGATCTCGGCCTCTCCGGCCCCGCCGACATCGAGAAGTTCGGGGTCAAGCGCTTCAATGAGGCGGCCCGGGCCCGGGTGGCCGCCAACACCGAATCCTGGCAGGCCTACACCCGGCGCATCGGCCGCTGGGTCGACTTCGAGCACGACTACAAGACCCTCGACCTCAGCTTCATGGAATCGGTCTGGTGGGTGTTCCGCCGCCTCTGGGACCAGGGTCTCATCTATCGCGACTTCAAGGTGCTGCCCTACTCGTACGGGGCGGCCACCCCCCTGTCGAACTTCGAAGCCAACATGGACTACCGCGACGTCGAAGACCCGTCACTGACCCTGCGCTTCGAAGTCGTCGAGGGACGCGGGCCGGTGGGGCCCGGCGACTACTTGCTGGTGTGGACCACCACTCCCTGGACCATCCCCGCCAACCTGGCAGTCGCCGTAGGGGCCGACCTGCGCTACGTGCGCATCGACGCCCCCTTGAGTGGGCACGAGGGCCGCTACTGGATCGCCGCGGACCGAGCCGAGGCCTACTGGCCGGACCATCACCTCCATGCCGCCGCCGAGGCCGTCGGGGCCGACTTCGTCGGGGCCGTCTATCGACCGCCCTTCGACCACTTTGCCGAGGAGCGCGCCCGCGGAGCCTTCGTGGTCATTGCCTCCGCCGACGTGGTCACGCACGAGGGCACCGGCTTGGTCCACATGGCCCCGGCCTACGGCGAGGCCGACTTCTTCGCCCTGCAGGCGGCCGGCATCGCCGCCATGGTCGACCCCCTCGACGCCGAGGCCCGGTTCACCTCGGCCGTGCCCGAGGTCGAGGGGCTCCGGGTGAAGGACGCCGACCCCGTGCTCCTCGACCTGCTCGACCGGCGCGGGGCCCTGGTGCAGAGCGGCCGCATCGTGCATTCCTACCCCTTCTGCTGGCGCACCGGCACCCCCCTCATCTACAAGGCCATCCCCACCTGGTTCGTGCGGGTGGAAGCCCTGCGCGACCGCATGGTCGAGCTCAACCGGGAGATCCACTGGGTGCCCTCCTTCGTAGGCGAGCGCCGCTTCGGCAACTGGCTGGCCCAGGCGCGCGACTGGGCCATCAGCCGCAACCGCTACTGGGGATCCTGCCTGCCGGTGTGGGAATGCCCCTCCTGCCGCCATCAGGTCTGTGTGGGGTCGATCGACGAACTGCATGCCTTGTCGGGAGTACGTCTCACCGACCTGCACAAGCACGTGGTGGACGAGGTCACCTTCCCTTGCCCGCAGTGCGGGGCGACCATGACCCGGGTTCCGGAGGTGCTCGACGTCTGGTTCGAGTCGGGGTCGATGCCCTACGCCCAGCATCACTACCCCTTTGAGGAGCCCGAGGCCTTCTCCCGCCGCTTCCCGGCGGACTACATCGCCGAAGGACTCGACCAGACCCGGGGCTGGTTCTACACCCTGCTGGTGCTGTCCGCCGCCCTGTTCGACCGGGCCCCCTTCCGCAACTGCGTGGTCAACGGCCTGATCCTGGCCGAGGACGGGCGGAAGATGTCCAAGAGCCTCAAGAACTACCCCGACCCCCTGGCCCTCATGGAGAGCACCGGGGCCGACGCCCTGCGCGCCTATCTGATCAACTCCCCGGTGGTGCGCGCCGAACCGCTCCGCTTCTCCGAGGAGGGGGTGCGCGAGGTGGTGCGCACCGTGATGCTCCCCTTGTGGAACGCCTTCTCCTTCTTCACCACCTACGCCGCCGCCGACGGCCTCGAGGCTGCCGACCTGGCGGCAGCGCCTCCGCCCGCCGCCCGCCCCGAGATCGACCGCTGGATCCTCTCGGTGCTCCAGAGCCTCATCGCCCGGGTCAACCACGAGATGGAGGGCTACTACCTCTACGACGTGGTCCCCCCGCTGATCGCCTTTGTGGACGACCTGACCAACTGGTACATCCGCCGCTCCCGGCGCCGCTTCTGGCGGCAGAAGGATGCGGGTAGCGCCGCCACGGCCGCCGACACTCTGTCCGCCTTCGCCACCCTGTACGAGGTGCTGGTGGCCTTCGCCAAGATCATGGCCCCGGTGCTGCCCTTCATCACCGAGACCCTCTACCAGGAACTCGTCGTCGAGCAGGGCGAACCCGGGCAGGCCGGGCCGCGCAGCGTCCACCACTGCGACTACCCCGAGGCCGATCCCGCCCTCATCGACCCGGCGCTCGAAGCCGACATGGCGGTGGTGCGCTCGGTGGTCGGCCTGGGCCGGGCCCTGCGCCGGGCGCACGCCGTGCGAGTGCGCCAGCCTCTGCCCAGGCTGACGGTGGTGAGCCACGACCCGGCGGTGCGCGCCGCGTTGGACGGCCACGCCGAGCTGATCGCCGAGGAGCTCAACGTCAAGGTGGTGGCCACCAGCGAGGACGAAAGCGCCCACGCCCACCTGAGCGCCAAACCCAACTACCGCCGCCTGGGCCCCCGCCTGGGAGCGCGCATGAAGGAGGTAGCCGCGGCCATCGAGGCCCTCGACGAAGCCGCCGTGGCCAACCTGTTGGAGGGCGTCCCGGCCACCGCCGCCGGCGAAGAGATCACCCTGGAGGACGTCGTGGTGGCTCGCACCCCGCGCCCCGGGGTGGTGGTGGCCGCCGCCGAGCGCCTCGCGGTGGCTCTCGACACCACCGTTAGCCCCGAGCTTGCCCGCGAAGGCCTGGCCCGGGAGGTGGTGAAGGCGGTGCAGGCCCGCCGCCGAGCTGCCGGGCTCGAGGTGTCCGACCGCATCGTGCTCACCTGGGCTTCGGACTCCCCCGAGGTGGCCGCCGCCCTGGCCGAGCACGGGGACTGGGTGGCCGGGGAGGTGCTGGCCGTAGCCGTGGCGGTCGAGGCCCCCGGCAGGGGAGAGCTCGTGGACATCGAGGGCCACCCCGTGTGGGTGGAGGTGGCTCGCGCCTGACGCACGGGAGGCGTCAGCAGAGGAACTGGGCGAGCAGGTTCAGGCCCAGGATGAGGACCAGGGGGGAGAGGTCCACCGCCACCGAGCCCAGCCGCACCGGCGGGAGCAGAGCCCGCAACGGCGCCAGCACCGGTTGGGTCACCAAACGCAGCAGCGACCGGGCCCGGCCGACGGGATGCTCGTCGCCCACCGGGATCCACTCCAGCACCACCCGGGCGAACACCACCAGGGTGTAAGCCCGGAGGACCAGGCAGACGATGCCCACCGGTTCAGCTGCCCTCAGGGGATTGGTAGTACCCGAGGCTCTGCAGGCGGCGGCGCTCGTCGCGGCCGACGTTCACATTGGCCGGGGTGACCAGGATGACTCCCTGGCCGATCTTGCGCATGGAGCCTCCCAGGGCATAGGTCAGCCCGCTGGCGAAGTCCACCAGTCGGCGGACCATCGCCGGCTCCACTTTGCGCAGGTCGAGCACCACCGGGGAGTTGGCCCGGATGTGATCGGCCAGCAGCTGGGCGTCGGCGTAGCTGCGGGCGGTGATCACCTGAGTCTCGAGGTCCTGCTCGGTGACGGTGCGCACCCCGCTGTACTCGGCCGGTTCCCCGATCACCCCGGCTTCGGCCAGCGCCCCTTCGGGGCTCGGCCGGCGACGCGGGGCCATGGGCGGCTCCACCCGGCGGCCGGCGGGAGTGGGCCGAACCGCGGGCGGTTCCACCCGTCGTGCTCCGGTGACCACCCGGGCCGCCGGAGGCTCGGGCGCGATCGCCGGCCCCGGGGCCTGGGTCTCGGGACGATACCCCCTAGTGCCCCCCGGGGTCGGTGGGACGCCCGTCTCGTACCCGGGCTCCTCCTCATCCACGAGCCCCAGGTAGAAGAGGGCCTTCTGCCATACCTTGGCCATCCGCCTACCCCCGCTTTCCGCTTTCAGGGAACGGACCAAAGATAGCCCGTCCGACCCGCAACAGGGTCGCTCCTTCCTCCACCGCCACCTCGAAGTCGTCGGTCATGCCCATCGACAGGTCGGTGAGCTGCGGCCAGCGCCTCCGCAGATCGTCCCGCAACGCCGCCAGCTTCCGGAACCAGGGGCGGGCCTCCTCGGGTGAAGCCCCGATCGGGGCGATGGTCATGAGCCCCCGCACCGTGATGCCCAGCCCGGCCGCCGCCTCCACCAGACTCTCGGCCGCGGCAGGCGAGACCCCCGCCTTTTGGGCCTCCCCCGACACGTTCACCTGGACGAGCACCGGCGGCGGCCGCCCCGGGCCCTTCGCCCAGTACCCCGCCAGGTCGGCCCGGTCCAGGGAGTGAAGCAGGCAGGCCCCCGGACGCACCAGGCGTACCTTGTTCCCCTGCAGACGGCCAATGAAATGCCACCGGGCGTCGCCGGGCAGCTGCCCCCAGCGAGCCACGAAATTCGCGGCGCGATTCTCGCCGAAGTCCCGCTGCCCGGCGGAATAGGCCGCCGCCAGCAAGTCGCCGGCCACGCCCTTGCTCACCGCCACCAGGGTTATCTCCTCCGGAGAGCGCCCGGCCCGGCGGGCGGCGGCCGCCACCCGCTCCCCAACCTCGTGGAGCCTCAGGCCAGCCATGCCACCGCCACCTGTCGCAGCCGGGTGGCGTCCCGGCGGAACGATCGGTAACCGTCGCCGCAGCACGTGCAGGTATCGGCCCGCCACACTTCCAGCCCCTCCAGGTCGGACAGGGCGGCGGCGGCCAGGTCCACCGCGCCTGTGCCCCGGCGGGTCACGGCCCGGAACTCCCCCAGCGCGGCCAGCACCTCCGGCCCCACCTCGTAACAGCAGGGGCCGATACCCGGGCCCACCGCGGCCCGCTCCGGTGCCACCCCGGCGGCCTCCATTGCAGCGCGCAGCACGCCTACTACCCCAGCGGCCGCCCCGCGCCAGCCGACGTGGGCCAGGCCGACCGCTCCCGGGCCCTCGAGGGCCACGGGGTAACAGTCGGCGGTGCCGACGGCCAGGGGAAGGCCGGGGCACGTGGTGAACACAGCGTCGCCGTCGCCCTGCAGTCCGGGCGCGGCCGCCCGAAGCACCCGGCTGCCGTGCACCTGGTGGAGGTAGGCCCAATCGGGTGGGATATCGAGGGCCGCCGAGATCCGCTGCCGGGCCGCGGAGTCGAGGCGGCCGTCGCCGTCGGTAGCGGAGCCGAAGGCCACACCCCGCAGCCCCGGGGGGCGGATCATCCCTTGAGGAAGTCCGGGATGTCGATGTCGTCCCCGCCGGCTTCCTCTTCCCCTCCTCGGGGCTCGGCTTCGCGCGGCACCGCGGGCCGCGTGCCCCGGGACGACGGGGAGACTCCCGGCCGCAGGGCCGGCCGGCTGTGGTCCAGGTCGAACCCGGCGGCGATGACGGTGACGCGCATCTCATCACCGAGCGAATCGTCGATGACCGCCCCGAAGATCACATTGGCGTCCGGATCGCAGTGCTCGGAGATGGCGATGGCCGCGGTGTTGACCTCATGCAAGCTCAGGTTCGAGGGTCCGGCTATGGAAAGCAGCACTCCTCGCGCCCCCTCCATGGAGGTCTCCAGCATCGGACTCGCCATCGCCTTGCGGGCCGCCTGCTGGGCCCGGTTCTCCCCGGTAGCGCGGCCGATCCCCATGACCGCCGACCCGGCATCCTTCATGATCGCCCGCACATCGGCAAAGTCCACGTTGATCAGGCCGGGAGTGGTGATGAGGTCGGTGATGCCCCCGACCCCGTGCAACAGCACCTCGTCGGCCATGCGGAAGGCTTCCACCATGGGGAGCTCGGCGTCGGCGTACTCCAGTAGGCGCTGGTTGGGGATGATGATCAGCGTGTCCACCGCGGAGCGGAGCGACTGGATGCCCTGCTCCGCCTGTACCGAGCGCCGCCGGCCCTCGAAGCCGAAGGGCCGGGTGACCACGGCCACGGTCAGCGCCCCCACACTGCGGGCTACCTCGGCCACGACGGGGGCCGCTCCCGTGCCGGTGCCGCCTCCCTCGCCGGCGGTCACGAAGACCATGTCGGCCCCGCGCACCGCCTCTTCGATCTCGCTGCGGTGCTCTTCGGCCGCCCCGCGGCCCACTTCGGGGTCGGCGCCCGCGCCGAGCCCCCGGGTCAGATTCCGGCCGATATCCAGCTTGATGTCGGCGTCCGACATCAGCAGGGCCTGGGCATCGGTGTTGATGGCCACGAACTCCACACCGCGCAGCCCGGCCTCGATCATCCGGTTGATGGCGTTGACGCCGCCCCCGCCTACTCCGACCACCTTGATGACTGCCAGGTAGGCCTGCAGCCCATGAGGATCTGGTGTCACCATGCGCGCGCTTTCATCTCGTCTCGACGGTGGCCGACGCTGCATTGCGCCACCTCCCTGAACCTTCCGTGAAAGGTTAGTGCCCGACGCCGAGATCGCGTCATCCTCCATCCTCACCCTCCACCACAGGTTCACCTTCGCCCTCGCCTTCCCCTTCACCTTCCCCGAGTCCGGGCGCGCTCGGGACCGACACCGCCGGTCTGGTAGGAGCAACCAGATCGATCACGGCGCCCTCGGGCAGCCCGGCGGCGAGCAGAGCCTCAAAGGCGCGGCCCTTGTCGGCCAGGTCCACCGCCGGCCCCAGGCGGGCCCGGTGTGCGCGCGCTTCGATCCACAACTCGCCCCCTTCCGAAGTGACCCACGCCTCCATCGCCAGCGCCGGGCTCAGGGCTAGGCCGAGGCCGGCCAACTCCGTCCACTCCGCCCCAATGAGCTCCCGGCCTGCGGCCGCCTGCTCCCACGGCACGCGCGCCCGGAGCAGCCCCTCCCCCGGAGCCTCGGCCGTCGCCAGCACTGCGCCCGTCTGGGAGACCAGCACCCAGCCCTGGCGGCCGCCCGCCCATGCCGCCGGAGTGTGCTCCAGGACTTCGACTACCACCCGGTCGGGGAAGAGACGCTCCACCCGCACATCGAGCACCCAAGGGTCGCGCCGCACCGCCGCCTCGATCTCTCCGGGGACCAGCCAGATCATGTAAGCCCCCGGCCCAATCTCGGCGGAAGCCAGCCGCTCGCTCACCTCGGCCCGCTCGGCCCCGAGGATCTCGAGGTGATGCAGTTGCAGCCAGGGCGAATGCAGGGCTACCGCCGCCGCCCCGGCCAGCAGCAGGCACGTCAGCCCCAGGGTCCAGCCCCAGTGGAGGCGCCGCCGCGCCGGTGCTTCCACCACAGGCGGGACCATCGTCACCTTCGCTCTTCGAAAGGCCCCACGAACCGCACCTCCGGCTCCAGGTCGATTCCGGTGCGGTCCCGGACGCGGCGCCGCACCTCGGCCACCAGGTCGAAGAGGTCCTGGGCCGAGGCCCCCGCCTCGGCGACGAAGAAGTTAGCGTGCTTCTCGGAAACGGCCACTCCCCCCACCCTGAAGCCCTTGAGGCCTGCCTGGTCGATGATCCTTCCGGCGGCGTCGCCGGGCGGGTTCTTGAAGACGCTACCGGCGTTCAGGGTGCCCCCCGGTTGATTCTGCTTCCGCCACCGGACGATCTCGCGCATGATGGCCTCCCCCTCCCGGCGCGGCCGGGCCAGAGTGTGGAAGGTCGCCGCTACGACGAGGTCGGTGTCGGCCAGATCGCTGTGGCGATACGCCAGGCCCAGCGCGCCCACCGGACGCTCGGTCACCACCGCCCGCAGCAGATCGATGACCCGCGCCGAGACCAGCCAGGAGGCCGTGTCGCTGCCGTGGCCGCCGGCATTCATGCGCACCGCCCCGCCCACGGAGCCCGGGATCCCCACCATGAACTCCAGCCCGCCGCGGCCCGCGGCAGCACAGCGCCGGGCAACGGCCGGCTGGGAGGCGGCGGCACCGGCGGCCACCAGCCCGTCCCCGCGCACCGCCACTCCGGCCATGCCCTGAGCCGGCCGGATCACCAGCCCCGGGAAGCCCTGGGGAGATACCACCAAGTTGCTCCCTCGACCCAGCACCAGCACCGGCACCGGTTCCGCCGCCAGGGCCGCGGCCACTTCGAGGATCTCCTCCTCGTGATGGGCTTCCAGGTAGTACCGCGCCGGGCCCCCAAAGCGGTAGGTGGTCAGCGGGGCGAGCATCACCTCCCCGGCGAGCACGCCGGCCCCCGCCAGGTCGGCCAGGGTGGTCATCGCGAGGACCCCAGCATCCCGGTGAGCTCCTCGGCGACCAGCGTGATGTCGCCGGCCCCCATCAGCAGCACCAGGTCTCCCGCCCGGGCCTCCCGGGCCACCACCCCGGCCAGGTCGCTGCGCCGGGGCACGTAAGTGACCGCCGCCCCGGCCGCTCCGGCAGCGTCGGCCACCAATCGCCCGGTGACCCCGGGCACCGGTGCCTCACCCGCGGCGTAGACATCGGTCAGCACCACCCGGTCGGCTCCGGCCAGGGCTACCCCGAAACGTCCGGCGTGCTCGGCAGTACGGGTGAACCGGTGCGGCTGGAAGACCGCCACCAGGCGCCGGGGCGCTCCCATGCGGGCGGCGGCGATGGTGGCGGCCACCTCGGTGGGATGGTGGGCGTAGTCGTCGACCACGGTGATGTCCCGGATACGGGCCCGCACTTCGAAGCGCCGGCGCACCCCGCCGAAGGAGGCCAGGCCGGCGGCGGCGCCGGCCACGTCGAAGCCCAACTCTCCCAGCATGGCCAGCGCCCCGGCGGCATTGCGAGCCACATGGAGGCCGGGACGGGGAACGTTCACCGCCACCGCCGTGCGCCCGTGCTGCAGGGTGAAGGAGACGGCGGCGGGGGCGGCGGCGACCTCGGTGATGCGCCATGAGGACTCCGGGTCGAAGCCGAATCCCACCACGCCCGGGACGCGCCCCGCCAGGCGCCGCGCCCCCGGATCGTCTAGGCAGGCGACCACCGGGCCGCGGCACCGGGCCGCTACCGCGACGAAAGCCTCCTCCACCGCCTCGGCGGTCCCGTAGTGGTCGAGGTGATCTGCTTCCACGTTGGTGACCGCCAGCGCCGCCAGGTGCACCTCCAGGAAGGTCCCGAAGGCCTCGTCGGCTTCGAGCACGAAGAGGCCGGGCTCTCCCCGGTGAGCGTTGGTGTTCAGGTCCACCAGTTCTCCGCCCACCATGAACGAGGGGTCGCGTCCCAGGGATCGCAAGGCCGCCACCACCAGCGCCGTGCCGGTGGTCTTGCCGTGGGTCCCCGCCACCCCGATGGCCGGGGTGCGCCGGGTCATGGCCTCCAGCAGTCGCGGCCGAAGCCACACCTCCACCCCGGCGGCCCGGGCGGCGGCCAGCTCCGGGTCGCGCGCGGGCACCGCCGAGGAGGCCACCACCAGATCCCAGCCGCCGGCGCGCGACGGACGGTGCCCAACCCAGGTCTCCACCCCGAGGCCCGCCAGGGTGGTGAGGGCGCGGCTCGGCTTCAGGTCGGACCCGCTGACCGCGTGGCCCGCCTGGGCCAGCAGCTTGGCCAGGCCCGACATGCCGATGCCCCCGACGCCCACCAGATGTATGCGGTGAAAGCCGGCCAGCTCAGCCACGAGCCCCCTCCAGCAACCGGTCGGCGATGTCGCCCGCGGCGTGCGGGCGTCCCAACTGCCCGGCGCGGCGGGCCATGTCCTCCCTGGCGGCGGGGTCGCCCAGCAGGCCGCCCACCACCTCGGGCAGTCGCGCCGCCTGGGACTGAGGAACGAGCCGCGCCCCGCCCGCCGCCACCAGGGCGGCAGCATTGTGCTGCTGGCCTACGCGGTCGAGGGGCACCAGCACCGCCGGGGTCCGGGTGGCCGCCAATTCGGCGATCGTCATGGCCCCGGCGCGGCACAGCACCAGGTCGGCGGCGGCGTAGAAGTACTCCATCTGCTCCTCGAAGGGCAGGCAGCGCCACGGTAGCGGGGCCGCCGCGGCCCGCGACGCGAACTCGCCCGCCTCCGCGCCGGCGAGGTGCACCACCGCCAGCGCGCCGGCCGGGCGACCGGCGACCAGGGCCGCCACCGCCCGGTTGAGGACCCGCGCCCCCTGGCTCCCCCCGAGCACCCCGAGGACCGTGGTGCCGTCGGGGATCCCGTAGCGCCGCCGTGCTGCGGCGCCCAGAGCCGCCCGGTCGAATGCCGCCAGGCCGGGACGGAGCGGGTTGCCGGTCAGCACCGATCGAGGAAGCCGCTCCGCCGGGCCGGGCAGTCCCAGGAACACGGCGCAGGCCCGGCGGGCGGCCAGGCGCACCGCCAGGCCCGGTACCGCGTTCTGCTCTTGGAGGAACAGCGGGATCCCCAGGCGGCGGGCAGCTCGCGCCGCGGGGACGGTCACGTAGCCACCCATCGCCAGCACCACACCGGCCCCATGGCCGTCCAGAGCAGCCGCCATCGCCCGGCCGGTGCGCCGCAGGACGAACGGGATGCGCAGATTGCGCGGTGAGGCGCTGCGCTTGAGGGCTACCAACTCGAAACCGGCGAAGGGGAAACCGGCTGCGGGCACGACGCGAGCCTCCAACCGGTCTCCGCCCAGGAACACAACGTCGGCCGGGTCGAGGCCGCGGGCCACCAGAGCCTGGGCGACGGCCAGAGCCGGGAAGACGTGGCCGCCCGTGCCCGCGGCGGCGATGGCCACCCTCATGCCGGCTCCGGCGGCGGGGCCTGCCGGGCGATGCCGACCAGGATGCCGACACCGATCAACTCGGTGAGCAGGGCACTGCCCCCATACGAGACGAAGGGCAGCGGCACCCCGGTGATCGGCAGGACCCCCACGACCCCCCCGATGTTGACCAGGGCCTGTGCCGCCAGCCAGGTGGTGATGCCTATGGCCACCAGCCTGCCGAAGCGATCACGACAGCGCAGCGCGACCAGGGTCCCCGCCGTCGTCAAGGCGATGAACAGCAGAACCACGGCGAGCGATCCGGCCAAGCCGGTCTCCTCGCCCACGATGGAGAAGATGAAGTCGGTATGGGCGTTGGGCAGGAAGGACCAGCGCGCCCGGCTGGCCCCGAGGCCCACCCCGAAGAGGCCCCCGGTGCCCAGCGCCACCAGCGATTGCATCGCCTGGTACCCGGTGTCCAACGGATCTGCCCCCAGATTGAGGAACGAGGTGACTCTCTCCCACCGGTAGGGAGAGATCATCGCCGCGGCTACCGCCGCCGCCGCGCCGATGGCCCCGCCCCCGAGTACGAAGGCCAGGGGCGCCGCCGAGGCGACCAGGACGGCGAAGCCGCCCGCGGCGATCAGGAGCGTCGTCCCCAGATCGGGCTGGGAGACCACCAACGCCCCCACCACTCCCACCGAAAGGGCCACCGGCCACAGGAAGTCGCGGAAGCGGTGCATGGAGTCTTCTTTGCGGCTCACCAGGGTTGCCAGGAACAGCACCGTGGCCGGCTTGGCGAACTCCGACGGCTGCAGCAGCATCGGGCCGACAGAGAGCCAGCGCTCCGCGCCGCCGCGGCGTAGCCCGGCCACCTGCACCACCACCAGCAGCACCACCGTCCCCACGAAGAGGGGGAAGGCCAGCCGGCGCCACCAGCGCAGGGGGGTGAACGCCGCCGCCGCCAGGGCCGCCACCCCTCCCGCCAGCCATATCAACTGGCGGCGGAAGTAGTAGAGCGAATCCAGGTCGTTCTGCAGCGCCGGCACCGACGACGAAGAGAGGATCGCCCCCAGCCCCACCACCGCCAGCAGGCCCACGGGGATCAGCAGCGCCACGACGAGCCGCCAGGAGCGGCGGGCCGCTTCCTCGGCACGGCGCCAGGCCGCTCGGTCGGCTGCTCGCGGCAGTGTGCCCGCCGTCATCGCCCCTCCTTCAGCCGGCGCACCGCGACGGCGAACACCTCACCGCGGTGGGCGTAGGAGTGGAACATGTCGAAGGAGGCACATCCCGGCGCGAGGAGCACGGTGTCGCCGGGCTCCGCCAGCCGGTCGGCCAGGGCCACCGCCTCGTCCATGCCCCCTACCAGCGTGCCCGCCCGCGCCGCCGCCACCATCTCGGGCCCTGCCTCGCCGATGCCGATCACATGCCGCAGGGAGGGCTCGGCGCTGATGGCCGCCACGTCGAGGCCCTTGTTCCGGCCTCCGGCGATCAACACCACGGGCCCGCAGGAGCGAATGGCGGCCACCGCGGCGTGCGGGTTGGTCGCTTTCGAATCGTCCACCCAGGTCACCCCGTCCCATACCCCTACTACCTCCCGGCGATGGTGCGGCGGCCGGAAGTCGGCCAGCGCCGCGGTGACCCCCGTGGGGGTGGCTCCCAGGAAGAGCGCCGCCCCGGCGGCGGCGGCGGCGTCGACCAGGAAGATGGGATCCGCGGCCGCAGCCACCTCCACGAGGCCATCACCCACCAAGAGCCCCCCTCCCTCCGGGCCCGCCCCGCCCTCCGGGCAGCGGTGGCCGCTGACGGGCAAGAGGCGGGAGCGGGCCCCGGAGACCGCCCGCCGGGCACCGGCATCGTCGGCGTCGTACACCAGGACATCTTCCGGGCCCTGGTTGCGGTGGATACGGGCCTTGGCCGCCAGGTAGGAATCGAAGTCACCGTGCCAGTCGAGGTGGTCGGGAGCCACATTGAGCAGCACGGCGGCCTGCGGGTGGAAGCTGCTGGTGAAGCGCAGTTGGAAACTCGAGGCCTCCACCACCAACACCTCCCAGTCGGCCCCCACCGCGTCGGCCAGCGGGACCCCGATGTTCCCCACCGCCGCGGCACGCCGGCCCGAGGCGTGGAGCATCGCCACCGCCATCTGGGTCACGGTCGTCTTGCCGTTGGTGCCGGTCACCGCGAGCAGCGGCACGGTGAGGTGCCGGGAGGCGAGTTCCAACTCCCCCCACACCGTCAGGCCGGCTTCGAGCGCCGCCCGCAGCGGGGGGGCGTGCTCGGGCACCCCGGGGCTCGTCACCACCAGGTCGACGCCTTGGAGCCAGGCGGGGTCGAAGGAGCCGCTGTGGACCCGGCGCCCCTCTTCCAGTCCTTCCAGCGCGCCGGGATCGGCGTCGTAGACCGCCACCTGCTCCCCTTGCTCTTCCAGGAGGCGCACCGCCGCCCGGCCGCTGACCGCCGCCCCGACGACCAGGACCTTCATCCCACCCCTCCCGAAGTGATGAAGTCCCCGTAGAAGATGCCCAGGGCCAGGGCCACGCCCAGCCCGGCGAGGATCCAGAAACGCACGATGACCGTGGGCTCGGGCCATCCCATGAGCTCGAAGTGATGGTGGAGGGGAGCCATCTTGAAAACCCGGCGCCCGAAGGCGTGGAAGGTGATGATCTGGATGACCACCGAGGCCGCCTCGATGACGAACAGCCCGCCCAGGATGATGAACAGCAGGTCGGTGTTGGTGAGGAGGGCCAGAGCCGCCATGGCTCCGCCCAGCGCCTGCGACCCGGTGTCCCCCATGAAGATGCGCGCCGGCGCGGTGTTCCACCACAGGAAGCCCAGCGTCGCTGCGGTGAGAGCGGCGGCGAGCATCGCCAGATCCAGCGCCCCGCCCACGCCGTAGAAGCCGGGGTGGCGGAACTGCCAGAAGCAGATGATGGTGAAGGCCCCAAATACCAGGGCCGACGAGCCCGACACCAGGCCGTCGAGCCCGTCGGTGAAGTTCACCGCGTTGGAGACGGCGGTGATCATCAGCAGCACCCAGAGGACGTAGAACCAGCCCAGGTCGGCCCCGAACGGCCGGGTGAAACCGACCCGGGTCGTCAGTTCCCAGCTGAGAGCGCCCCAGGCGAAGACCCCGGCGATCAGCCCTTGGCCCAGGAACTTCCAGGTCTTGCGCAGGCCCAGGTTTCGGGCCCGCCGCACCTTGGAGTAGTCGTCCAGGAAACCGATGACCCCCATGCCGACGAAGGCCAGCACCACCAGCAGCCCCCGACGATCGAAAGGCTTGAAGCTCAGCTGCCAGGCCCCGGATGCGTCCCGCACGTCGAGGTGCCCGGCGAACCAACCTGCCACTACCGCCAGCAGGATGACCAGGCCGCCCATCGTGGGCGTCCCCTTCTTGTGCGAATGGCCCTCCACTTCCTCCCGGATGTGCTGCCCGATGCTCCGGGCGTGGAAGAAGCGCACCGCCACCGGGGTCACCAGCACGGTGATGCCGAAGGCGATGACGGCCGCGGCGAGCATGGCGATCACGGCCGGGCCTCCTGGCGCGCTACCTCGCGGTCGTCGAAGGGCACGACACGGTCGGCGAACTCCTGGCCGGTCTCGTGGCCCTTGCCCAGGACGAGGACCACATCGCCCCGTCCGGCGGACTGCAGCGCCCGGCGGATGGCGCAACGCCGGTCCACTTCCACCCGCACCTCCGCGGGCCCGGCGGCCGCCCCGGCCAGCACCTCACTGATGATGGCTTCGGGGTCTTCGGAGCGCGGGTTGTCCGAGGTGATGACCGCCAAGTCCGCAGCCGCTGCCGCCCTTCCCATGAGGGGTCGCTTCGCCCGATCACGATCGCCCCCGGCCCCGACGACGGCGATGACCCGGCCCTCCCCCACCAGGCCTCGCGCCGTGGCGATCACGGCCGCTACCCCATCGGGAGTGTGGGCGTAGTCCACCACCACGGTGCAATCCCTCTCGGTAGCTACGACCTCGAAGCGGCCCGGGACTCTGGCCACCGCCCCGATGCCGGCCGAGATGCTATCGGCACCGATTCCGAGGTCGGCGGCAATCCCCGCCGCCACCAAGGCGTTGGCCACGTTGAACGACCCGGGCAGATGCAGACGCACCATCACCGCGGGCCCCGCCCCCAGCAAACGGAAAGAAGACCCGTCGAGGCGCAACGCCACGTCGGTCGCGGTGATGTCGGCCGGAGCCCCGAGAGCCACCCGCGTTACGGGAAGCGGTGTCGTCGCCGCCAGGCGCTCCCCGTACGGGTCGTCGACCCAGATCACCGCCCGCCGGGCGAGGCCGGGCCCAAACAGCGATGCCTTGGCCTGGAAGTAGGCCTCCATGTCCGGATGGAAGTCGAGGTGGTCCTGGCTCAGGTTGGTGAAGGCGGCCACGGCGAAGCGGGACCCGGCCACCCGGCCCAGAGTCAGAGCATGCGAGGAGACCTCTACCGCCGCCACCTCCACTCCCGCTGCCACCATGCGGGCCAGGAGCCGCTGGAAGTCGGCCGCCTCCGGAGTGGTGCGGCTCACCGGCACCTCCTCGCCGGCCACGCGGGCCCCCACCGTCCCCACCACCGCCGACATCAGGCCGGCAGCGGAAGCGATGGACTCCACCAGATGGCAGGTGGTCGTCTTCCCGTTCGTCCCGGTGACCCCGACCAGGTCCAGATGATGTGACGGGTCCCCGTGCACCCGGGCGGCCAGGGGCCCCATGGCGGCTCGGGTGTCGGCGACCACCAGGGTCGGCCCCCCGTCGGCGGGGTCCGTCTCCACGCACACCGCGGCGGCCCCCGCAGCCCGCGCCGGGCCCACGAAGCGATGCCCGTCCACGTTGAATCCCTTGACGGCCACGAACAGCACCCCGGGCCCGGCGACCCGGGAATCGTGGGTCACTTCCTCCACTACCACGGCCGGGTCGCCCACCAGCCGCGCCCCGACCTGCGCCGCCAGCTCACCCAGGGTCACCGGCTCAGGGGGCATCGGGGGGCACTCCCAGCTGGTGCAGGGCCGCCAGGGCCACGGCGGAGAACACTGGGGCCGCCCCCTTTCCCCCGCTCGCATCTTCCCGCGGCCCGTCGAGCACCACCGCCACCACCACGCGGGGATGGTCGATGGGGGCCATGCCGATGAACGAAGCCACTACATCCTCGTCGCTGTACTCGCCCGACTCGCTCAGGTACTTCTTCGTGGTGCCGGTCTTGCCCCCCACTCGATATCCGGGGATCGCCGCCAGAGACCCGGTGCCGCGCTCCACTACAGCGGCCAGCATCTCCCGCACTCGGCGAGCCGTCTCCGCCGACACCACTTGCTGCTCCGGCGGTTCCACCGGCATCCGGCTCCCTCGTCCGTCGACGATCTCGGCGACCAGGTGGGGCCGCACCCGCACCCCGTCGTTGGCGATGGTGGCATAGGCCGACGCCATCTGCAGCGCCGTCACCGACACGTGGTAGCCGATCGAGGTGCCGGCAACGCAGGTGGTAGGACACCACTCCTCGGGAGGGTGTAACACCCCGGCGGCCTCGCCGGGGAAGTCGATCCCCGTCTCCCTGCCCTGCCCGAAGGCCACCATGAACTCGTGCAGGCGGCGCGCCCCCAGCATCTCCCCCAACAGGATCGTGCCCAGGTTGGAGGATTGAGCCACGATCTCGGTCACGGTGAGCCGGTCGGGATGCTGGGTGAAGTCCTGGAACACGGTGTCGAGGATCTCGATGCGCTCGGGGATCTCCAAAGTGGTGCCCGGCGTCACCAGGCCGGTCTCCAAGGCCGCCGACACCGTCACCAGCTTCTGGGTGGATCCCGGCTCGAAGAGGTCGGTCACGGCCCGATTGCGCACCTGCTCGGGCAGCAGGCCGACGCGATCCTCGGGATCGAACCCGGGGAGGTTCACCATCGCCAGGACCCCGCCCGTCGCCGGGTCGAGGACCACCACCGAGCCGGCCCGGGCCCCGGTGCGCTCGAGGGCATCCCGCAAGGCTTGAGTGGCGGCGTACTGGATGGGAGTGAGCAGGGTGAGGACGAGGTCGCTGCCCGGCTCGGCAGGCACCACCGAGTACTCCCCCTGCGGGATGGTGCGGCCCGCCGGGTCCCGTTCGACGCGCAGCTGCCCCGGAGTGCCCGCCAGCTCCTCGTCGTACTCGTACTCGAGTCCTTCGAGGCCCACGTTGCTGTCGGGCTGGACGAAGCCCACGACCTGAGCGGTGAGCGACCCTGCGGGATAGACCCGCTTGGGCTCGTGGAGGAAGTAGATGCCGGGAAGCTCGGCGGCGCGCACCCGATCGGCGTCGGCGGGATCGAGCTGCCGGGCCACGTACACAAAGGTGCCGTCGCCGGCGAGCAGCCCCTCCACTTGCCGGGAGTCCTGGCCGGTGAGCGACGCCAGATAGCGGGCCTCCACCGCGGGGTCGGTCACTTCTCGCGGGTTGGCGTACACCGTCACCGAGTCCACCGTGAGCGCCAGCTCCCGACCCTCGGCGTCGAAGATGGTGCCCCGGTCGGCGGCCAGGGTCTCGGTGTGGAGGCGCTGGCCCAGCCCGCGAGCAGCGTATTCCTCGGCCCGGGTGCCCTGCACCACCACGAGGCGATAGCCCACCCCGAGCCAGGCCAGGGTCAGGGCCACCCCGACCATCAACAGCCGGGCGTTCAGGCCGCGCGACCGGCGGGGAGGAACGGCAGGAGGCAGGGACACGTCACCCTCCCTCCCGTGCCGGCAGGATCATGGCTGCGCACCCAGCAGCGCTTTGAGGTCGGCCCAACGCTCCTCGGTCCCGGTCCCGGCCGAGCCCATCCCGGGCACTTCGACGATCTGCACGCTTTCGGGGTAGACGAACCCCATCTCCTGGGCCCGCTCCAGGATGCGCTCCGGGGCCTGCAGCTCCGCCCCTTCCAAGCGAAGCTGCCAGTACCGCGCCTCCTCCACCGCAGTCTGGCGGTTGACCTCCTGGAGGACGAAGGCCGAGCGGTCGAGGGCGATGCGCGAGTAGATCAGCAGGAAGAAGGCAGCCAGCACCACCACCGTCAGCAGCAGCCACGACCCCACCCGGGGACGGCGGCGCGCCCGGGTGCCGATCACCACCCGCAGCGCGGGGGTTGCGGGGGCCCGCAGCGGCTGGGCGGGAGCGGTCACCGAGCCACCTGCTCGGCGGCCCGCAGCCGGGCGCTGCGGGCCCGGGGGTTGGCCGCCACCTCCGCCTCACCGGGCACGATCGGGCGCCGGGTGAGCAAGCGCAGCTCTGCCGTTCGCCCGCACCCGCAGACCGGCAGGTCCGGCGGGCACACACAGCCGGTGGCACCGGCGGCGAAGCGGCGCTTCACGATGCGGTCCTCCAGTGAGTGGTAGGAGACCACGGCTATCCGGCCTCCCGGCTGCAGCAAGGACAAGGCGGATTCGAGGCCTTCGCGGAGCGCTCCGAGCTCGTCGTTGACGGCGATGCGGATTGCCTGGAAGGTGCGCCGCGCCGGATGAGCTCCGCGCCGCGACCGCGCCGGGACGGCGCCGGCAACGACGCGGGCCAGTTCGGCGGCGTCGCGCAGAGGGCGGGCCCGGACGATGGCCGCGGCGATGCGGCGGGCGTGGGGGTCTTCCCCGTAGCGGCGGATGACGGCGGTGAGGCTGGCCTCATCCCACTCGTTGACCACGACTTCTGCAGTGAGCGCGCCATCCTCTCCCAGGCGCATGTCGAGAACCCCGGGCCGGTGGTAGGAAAGCCCTCGGTCCCCCACGTCGAGCTGATGCGACGAGACTCCCAAGTCGAAGACGGCAGCAGCGATCTCATCGACTCCCACTCCTCTCACCAGTCCGGTCATCTCGCGGAAGTTCCCGCAAACGAAGGTCACCGCTTCCCCCAGCGCGGCCGCCGGCGTGGCGGCATCCGGATCGCGGTCGATGCCGATCACCCGGATCCCCGGAGCGGCGGCCAACAGAGCGCGCGTGTGGCCTCCTCCCCCGAAGGTCGCGTCCAGCACCACCCCCGCGGCGGGCGGCCCGAGCAGGGCGACTACCTCCGCCGCCAGCACCGGCACGTGATAGGGACGATCGTCCCGGCCCATCATCAGCCTCCCGGAGCGCTGGCGCCAAGTAGGAAGCGGGCGGAGCAAGGGGCATTCCACATGGCATCCGGGAGGCTGATGATGGGTCGCAGACGACCCCGGAGGCGAGGTGAGCCATTCAGGCTTCCTCCTCCCCGGGCTCGTCCTGGTACTGCTGGAGCGCTGCCTTCGCCCGAGTCTCCTCCTCGGGCCACCGGCGGGCGTCCCACACTTCCATGTACGGCCCGACGCCGACGATCACGACGTCGCGCTCGATCCCGACCTCGGCGCGCATGCCGGGAGGGAGCATGATGCGGCCGGCGGTGTCCAGCTCCTGGTCCTCGGCGAGGCCCATGAGCCCGCGGGACTGAAGCCGGAAGTCCCGGCTCTTCTGCGAGCCGCTGACCAGTTCGGCATGCTGGGCCTCGAAGCCCTCCGCCGTGTAGACGTGGAGACAGCGGTCGGGACTGTGGGTGATCACCACCCCGCCGGCGAGGCGCCCGCGGTACTTGGCCGGCATGACCAGCCGGCCCTTGGCATCCACGGTGTGACGGTGCGTACCGAGGAAACCGTTGTACACCTTTGCCTCTCCGTCGCTCCTCACCGCCTCCACCGAGGCGGTCCTTTGGGCCGAATCACCTGGATTCAGCCCTGCGGTTCTCCCACTGCCACACATTCTGACCCATATCGCCACAAAATGCAACACCAGATGTTTCGAGCCTCCCCCAGACCGGGGAGCCGCCCCACCGGGGCCCCGCCTGCTGCCCCGTCTCCCCACCGCGCCGCCGGTTAGCCTGCGCCTCGTGCTCGACGGCCGGCGCATCCTGGTGACCGGAGCCTCCTCGGGGATCGGTCGCGCCCTGGGGCTCGCCTACGCCGCCCAAGGGGCCACGGTCTTCGCCGTGGCCCGTACCGAGGAGCCGCTGCGCCTGGCGGCGGCCACCGCCCTGGCGGGGCGGATCAGCCCCGTCCCCGCCGACCTGGCCTCCGAGGCGGGACGGCGCGGCGCGGCCACGGCCGTGGCTCACGCTGGGGGGGTCCTGGATGTGGTGGTCCACGCCGCCGGGACGCTCGGGCCGGTGGGCGACGCCGGCCGCCTGCGGGACTACCCCGCCGCCGAGTGGTACCGCGTCCTCGAGGTCAACCTCTCCGCCGTCCACTTCCTCCATCAGCACTTGGCCCCCTACCTCGACCGCGGCCATCGGCCCGCCGTGATCGGGGTCTCCAGCACCGTGGGCCGCCGCGGCCGGGCGGGTTGGGGGATGTACGCCGTCTCCAAACACGCCCTGGAAGGCTGGATGCAGGTGCTGGCCGACGAATGGGCCGATCGGGGCCGGGTCTACTCGGTGAACCCGGGGGCTACCCGGACCCCGATGCGAGCGGCGGCGATGCCCGGCGAGGACCCGGCCACGCTGCCTGCCCCGCAGGAGATCACCCCCCTCTTCCTACGCCTGGCCCACCCCGCCGCCCCCGAGCCGTCGGGCTCCCTCCTGGAGGCCCGCGACTGGATCGGGCGGGATCCCTGGGAGGGCCTCGGCGCCTGAGAGGAAGAGACGGCGCCTCCGCCCGACACCAGTCCCGGGACCGCTCCTAGAGTGGCGGCCACTTCTAGGAGGAGGCAACGTGACCGGCCCGGCAGAGACGATGGGTCCCGTTCAAGAGAAGAAGACGCCCAACCTGTGGGCGGGCCCCCTGCTCACCTTGCTGGTGCTGCTCGCCCCCACGCTGATCCTGATCTTCTCCAACACCGAATCTCAGGAGCTCGAGTTCCTCGGCTGGGCCTGGAGCGCTCCCCTGTGGCTCATCCTGCTGGCCACCTTCTTGGCCGGCATCGTGCTGAGCCGCTTGTTCGGGTGGATGTGGCGTGCCTTCCGCAAGCGCCGCGCCCGTCTGCGCGCCGACATGCAGGCCACCGACCGCATGGCTTCCTGAGGCCGCGCCTCACACGGCGTCGGCCAGGTACGCCTCCCAGGAAGGAGGCGGCGGGGCCGACAAGCCGATCAGCAGCCAGCCCATGCGGCGCGGGGCGCGGGGCACCGCCAGCAGGCGCAGCCCGGCCTCTTCGGGGGTGCGATCCCCCTTGCGGGCATTGCAGAGACGGCAGGCGGCTACCACGTTCTCCCAGGTATGCGCCCCGCCGCGTGCCCGCGGCAGCACGTGATCCAGGTTCTCCGCCGGGGCCGCGCAGTACTGGCAGGCATGCCCGTCCCGGGCAAAGACCGCCCGTCGGCTCAGGGGCACCCGCCGCTCGTAGGGCACCTTGACGTAGTGCAGCAGCCGAATGACGGTGGGCACCGGGACGCTGGTGCGGGCGGAGGCCCAGCGTCGCCCGTCGGTGTGCACCAACTCCGCCTTCTCGCGCACCACCAGGACTACGGCCCGCCGGGTCGGGACGACCGACAGCGGCTCGTAGGTGGCGTTGAGCACCAGGGCCTGGGCCATCGACTGGGCATCGTACCAGCGCCTCCGCCACCCTCATCTCCCGACACTCTCCGCAGCCACTTGACACTCTCCGTCGCCGGAGCGAGACTGCCCACGGAGGAGGGCCATGCGCGTCGTCGCCTATGTGCGCGAGGCTGCCGACCCCGCCGGGGATCGGCCGGCCTTCGCGCAGCAGGAGGAGATCCGCCGCTTCGCCGCGGCTCACGGCCTGCAGGTGGTGGCTCTGTGCCAGGACGTGCGTAGCCCGGGGCGAGCCCTGGGACGGGAGGGCTACCTGAGCCTGCTCGGAGTGCTGGCTTCGGGGAACGCCGAGGCGGTGCTGGTTCCCGGCCTGGACACCCTCTCCTCGGACCTGGTGGTGCAGGAGATCATGCTCTGGGACCTGCGGGCGCGGGGGGCCGCAGTGCTCTCCACCGAACCGGCAGACGTCGATGCCCTGGCCGCCGGCCCGTCGGACCCCACGCGCCAATTCGTGCGCCACGTCCTCGCCCGCGTCGTCGAGCACGGCGCCCTCGCCGCGGCGAGGCCGGCCGGCATGGCCCCTCCCTCCCCGCCCGCCGATGACGGTGTGGTGGTCAGCCTGCTCTCCCCCACCGAGCCGCCCCCGGCGACCGAGACCGATTGAGCCCGCTGCCGGGCGAGATGGCCTCTTCCCGCCTCAGTCGGTGAGCGCCGCCCAGGCGGCACGGGCGATGGCGTAGGGGCGCGAGGCCCGGACCAGGCCGGCGCCGGCACCCCGGGCCCCTCCGGGCGCCTCGAGCACCACAGTGACCACCCGCGAGCCGTTGGCGGTGGCCCAGTCGACGGCAATCACCCGCGGCGGCCCGCCCACCAGCAACTCCCCGACGGCCTCGATCACCGCCGCGGCCAACTCGTCTTCACCGACCGCGCTGCTCCGGGTCGCCTGCCTGCCGTCGGCAGCAGTCACCGTGACCTCGAGCGTGCTCGCCGTTTCCTCCAGGCGCACCGCAGCCAAGCCGGGCGCCGGACGGGCCTCCACCGGCGCCGGAGGCGGAGCCTCCTCCTCGCGAGGAGCCAACGGCGGGAGCGGCGGCAGCGGCGGGGGTGCCACTGCGGTGCCGTCCACCCGAGATCGCATGCCGTACGCCGCCAGCACGCGCTGGACTTCCAGGCCCACCCGGTCGGGATCGGCGTCGGGCGCCAGCCGGATCCGCACCCCGGAAGGCGCGCTGCCCTCCCCATCGAGCTCCACCTCGGCCACCCCGGGGAGGCCCAACAGCTCGTCTCGCAGGCTCGGTGCGGCCACAGCACCCACTCCCTTCATCCCGCTCGCTGCCTCTTCCGCCACCGCAGGTAGCGCACCAGGTCCTCCGCCGTGATGCCGGCCTCCGGGTCCCCGTAGGCGGTGAGCTTCCGCCAGCGCAGGTATTCAGACTCCGGCACCCATAGTAGCCGCTTTGGCCACTCCTTGCATCGGAAATCGCGCGCGGTGCGCAGGGCTTCCGGCCACAGCCCCGGCCGGGCGAGCACCGCCAGGAAGGCGTCGAAGCGCACCCGGCCATCATAAGGGCCAAGTCCCAGAACCCTTGAAGCCCCCGCGCCGGCGCGCAAGTGGCCGCGCTTAACACCCGCAAAACACCCCCGCTGATAACCTCCGCTCGACCAGACCGCCCTTCTCCGGAGGCCCGCACCGTGACCGAGGCACCCGTCGGCCAGCAGGAACTTTCCTGGTTCTCCGATCGCTTCGAGGCGATCGCCGCCAACATCGAGCGGGTCATCCAGGGCAAAAGGCCCGTGGTGGACCTGGTGGTCCTGGGCCTCCTCGCGGAAGGGCACCTCCTCATCGAGGACGTCCCCGGCGTGGGCAAGACCCTCCTGGCCAAGTCGCTGGCCCGCAGCATCCATTGCGGCTTCCAGCGGGTGCAGTTCACCCCCGACCTGCTCCCCTCCGACGTCACCGGGGTCTCGGTCTGGGACCGGGAGCGCAGCGCTTTCGTCTTCCGCTCCGGGCCGGTCTTCTCCAACATCGTGCTCGGCGATGAGATCAACCGGGCCAGCCCCAAGACCCAGGCGGCCTTGCTCGAGGCCATGGAGGAGCGCCAGGTCACCGTGGACGGGGTGACGCGCCGCCTGCCCCCGCCCTTCATGGTCATCGCCACCCAAAACCCCATAGAGCACGAGGGCACCTATCCCCTGCCCGAGGCCCAGCTGGACCGCTTCATGATGCGGCTGGTGATGGGCTATCCCTCGCGAGAGAAAGAGCTCGAGATCCTCGAGACCCACGGGGTGCGCTCCACCTACGACGACCTCGAACCGGTGATCACCGCCGAGGACGTCACCCGCATGATCGACATCGCCCGGCGCGTCTACGTCTCCGAGCCGGTCAAGGCCTACTTGGTGGACACGGTGGAGGCCACCCGCCGAGACCCCGATCTCCTGCTGGGAGCCTCGCCGCGAGCCACCCTTTTCCTGCAGCGCAGCGCCCGCACCCGGGCGGCCATGGCCGGGCGCCACTACGCCACCCCCGACGACGTCAAGGCCATGCTCCGCCCGGTGCTGACCCACCGCATGATCCTGCGGCCCGAAGCCCAGATGCGGGGGGCTTCCGTCGAGGAGATCGTCGAAGGTATCGCTCACGGAGTACCGGTCCCCGGCACACGGTCGAGGGCCTGATGCCCACCAACCGAGGGTGGGCGGCGGCCGGCGTAGCCGGGGCGCTCCTGCTGCTGTGGGCCGGCTTCGGGGAGATCGAACTGCTGGCCACGGCCGTCTTCCTCCTGCTGGCGGTGGGCGGCGGAGTGGCCTTCGTACGCCTCGGGGCGCCGCGGCTCGAGGCCACCCGGCACATCTACCCGGCCCAGGCCCACGAGGGCGACACGGTGACCGTGGAGATGGACCTCGCCGCCGCCGCCGCCTCTCGCCATCTCTCGGTCGAGGACACGGTGCACGGCCTGGGAGTGGCCCGCTTCGCCGCCGCCGCCGCCGGCGAAGGCCAGCGGCTGGTGGCCCGCTACGAGGTCTACTGCCGGGCCCGGGGCATCTACCCCGTGGGGCCGGCCGAAGTCGCGGTGACCGATCCCTTCGCCCTCAGCGAACGCCGCGCCGTCCTCGGCAGTGTGGATCGGCTCACCGTCTACCCCGCCGTCGAGCCGCTCTCCGGGTTCCCGGCGGTGCGCGGCCTGGACCCGGCGGTGCAATCCACCCATCCCACCTTTGCCCCCCAGGGCGGCGAGGACTTCTTCACCCTGCGCGAGTACCAGATCGGCGACGACCTGCGCCGAGTGCACTGGCCTTCCTCGGCTAAGCGCGACGAGTTGATGATCAAGCAGCTCGAGGTGCCCTGGCAGGCCCGGGCCCTGGTGCTGCTCGACCAACGCGCCGAGCGCTACCCCTCTGCCGAGGCCTTCGAGCACGCCGTGCGGGGCGCGGCCTCGGTGGTCACTCACCTCTACCAGGGGGGCTTCAGCCCGGAGCTGTGGACCGGGGAGAGAGCCCCCGGCCTGCGCTCCGATTCCCGCTTCACCCAGGCGATGGAGGTGCTGGCGTCGGTGCAGCCGCTCCCTCATCTGGATCTTCGCCAAACCGTGACCCGCCTGCGCCGCCAGGGAGTCGGCGGCGGGGCCCTGGTGCTGGTCACCGGCCTGCCCGATGAGGGCGCCCTGGCCGCCTACCGGGTCCTCGCCCAGGACTTCGCCCGCACCGTGGTGCTCGCCGCCGCCGAGCGCCCGGGCGAGGCCCTCCTCTCCTTCCAGCGGGCCGGGGCGGTCACCGTCTCCGCCGCACCCGGGAGCCTATGGGCCCCGGCGTGGCGCACTGCTATGGAGCTGTCGTGGTCTACCGCTTCACTTGGCTAGCGGGGATCGCCGGGATCCTCTTCGCCCTGGTGCGCCTCGAGCGCTTGCTCCGCTCGTCGGTGGAGGGCCTCCCCTGGGAGCTCGTCCTGGCGGCCGCCGCGCTCCTGGGCGGGGCGCTCACCTGGGCCGGGCTCGCCTACCGGCTGCCGGCGCCGGCGCTCGCCGGGGTGAACCTGGCCGCCATGTTGCTCACCGTGGTGCGCATCGCCGTGCCCGGCACGACCTGGTTCATCTTCCCCACCCCCTCCTCCTTCTCCGCCCTGGGTACCGAGCTCTCCTACGCCCTCGACGTGGCGCGCACCGGGGTCGCCCCGGTCCTCCCCCTTGCCGGGATCATCGCCATGCTGGCGGTCCTCTTCTGGGTCCTGGGAGCGTTTCTCGCCTGGGGGCTGCGCCGCGACCACCCCTACGTCGCCGTCCTCGCCCCGCTGGTGGCCTACCTCCAGTTCGCCACCATGGACCGGCAGCGCAGCGGCGCCTGGGCGGTGGGCTTCGTGCTGCTCCTGGGCCTGGCCCTGCTCGCCGTGGCCGCCGATCGGCGACGGCGGGGCACCGGCCTGCTCACCACCGGCCCCGGCCGCGCCGCCGTCGCCCGTACCCGCCCCGCCCTGGCGGGCAGCGGCCTGGCGTTGCTGGTGGCCCTCACCCTGGGGGCGACCACCGCCCTGGCGGAGACGCTGCCCCGCAGCGGCCTGCTCGAGTGGCGGGTGCCCTCGGCACTCACCGGGGGGTTCTACGGCAGCGTCTCCTTCAACCCCTTCGTAGGCATCCGCCAGCAACTGGTCAGCCCCACCGACACCCCTCTCCTCATTGCCGAGGTTTCCGGCGAGGTCGTCTGGCACCAGTTGTACTTCCGCCTGCTCACCCTGGAGTCCTTCAACGGGGAGCAGTGGTACTCGGACCGGCCCCGCGTTCCCCGGCCGGAGGAGATCGACGGCTTCGAAGACGGCGACGCCGTCTTCCGCGGCCCCACCGCCCGTGCCACCCAAGTGGTCACCATCCTCGCCCTGCAGCAGGCCTGGCTCCCCGCCGCCTACTCCCCCATTCGATTCTCCGCCGACAACCGGGCGGTGGCGGCCGGGTACCGCATCAAGGTGGACGACGGTGCGCTCTACTTCGATGCCCTCACCTACCGCGGCATGACCTACACCGTCGAATCGGCAGTGCCCCTTCCCGACCTCAGCGTCCTCGCCCTCGACGAGACCGGCAGCATCTCCCCCGTCTTCGCCGAAGCCTCCGCAGCCGAAGCCGGTTTCGAGGTCGTCCCTCCGTTGTCGGCGCCTCCGGTGTATCGCCTGCCCGACCGGGATCGCTACTTGGATCTGCCGTCGGGGATCAGCCCGGCGATCACCCGCCTCGCCGAGAACCGAGTGCGCGGGCTGGCCACCGACTTCGAGAAGGCCCTGGCCCTCGAGGCTTACTTCCGCGACTCGGGCGAGTTTCGCTACTCCATCCAGGTCGATCCCGGCCACGCCGCCACCGATCTGGCCGAGTGGCTCCTCGACCCCCTGAGCCCCAACTACCACACCGGCTACTGCGAGCAGTTCGCCACCGCCATGGCCGTCCTGGCCCGTCTCGTCGATCTGCCCAGCCGGGTGGTGCTGGGTTTCACCCCGGGCTGGCTCTACGAGGACGGCCGGGTGGTGATCAGCGACCGCAACGCCCATGCCTGGGTGGAGCTCTGGATGCCCACCCAAGGCTGGGTGCGCTTCGACCCCACTCCTCGCGGCGACGGGGTCAATCCCGCCACCTCGGACGGTTTCCCCTTCGACCTGGCCGGTTACCTCGACATCGAAGTCACGACCTCCACCTTCGCGGAGGGCAGCAATCCTTCGATCACCCGCCCCATCGACGACGACGAGATCACGATCCCCACCGGCGCTACCCCCTCCACCGGCGGCTGGAAGATGCCCGATCTGCCGGCTTGGCTGATCCCCGCCGCCGCCGCCCTGGCCGTGGCCTTCGGGCTGCTACCCGCCATCAAGTGGGCCCGGCGCCGCCGCCGGCTGCGCGCCCTGTCCGTCGGCGACGTGTCCGGCGCCTGGCGGGAGATCGTCGATCGGCTCTCCGACCTGGGCGACGAGCCCTCGCCCGCGGCCACCCCCGCCGAGGTAGCGGCGGGAACGGATCCCGCCATGCTGCCCCTGGCCCGGGTGTACGGCGAGAGCATCTACGGCCGGCCACCGGGCCGGGCCTTCGACCTGGGCCACGTGGTGACCGCCACCCGATCGTTCGAAGACACCGAAGGCCGCCTCACCGGCCGCTACTCCCGAGCCCGCCGCCTGGCGGCCTGGTACCGGCTGCGTTCACTCCGCCCCCGCCGCTGGCGGCGCTACCGGCACGGCTGAAGGGCGTCCCGGCCCGGAGAGGGCCCTCGGGTCGCTGGCGCCACCGGCCCGCGGCGCGGCGCGGCCCGGGCTCAGCTCCCCGAAGCCTCGATGGAAACGTCGTCTTCGACGCGTCGCAGCATCTCGAGGAACTGCTCCCGGTCGAGCTCGAAGCGGGTCACGTCCTCGGCCACCTCGCGGGTGATCTCGCCGATAGCCACGAAGAACGCCAGCTGCCCCTCGCGCAGGGCGTCGACGACCTCTTCGTCGTTGGAGGCGACCCGAAAGATGCTGTGACCGTCGGTGATGAGGCGTACTTCGGCCAGGTGACGGTCCATGTCGGCGGTGCGCCGCAGGTAGTCCCAGGCACGGCGGACCCGCTGCAGCGACATGCCGTTGTCGAGCAGGCTCTTCACCACGCGAAGAGCAACGAGATCACGGAACGCGTAGAGGCGCCGCCGTCCCGGCCGGCCCCCGGTACGTTGCAGCGTGGGGCGTACCAGGTTGACGCGGTCCCAGTAGCGCAACTGGTGCGCGGTGCAGCCGGTGAGCCGACACGCCTGCTGTGCCGAGAAACCGTCCAAAACCGTCCCTCCCCAAGGTCCCCGCCGGAGCCCCGCGGGCGGGGCCCTAGCTCCTACTCCCCCGAACCAACCGCTACCCGCCGCCCCCCGGATGCCGGCGCAGGCGGTCTTTCCAGCCGCGATCCGAGGCTACCCCAGCCCGCCGCCGCGCGATGGCGATGAGCCAGGCCACGGACAACACCATGATGACGAACCCGGCCAGCGCTACCAGGGTGAGCCTGGTGAAGAACACCAGCATCAGGGCGGCGCCGGCCACCAAGCCCAGCAGGGCCCACTTGAGGCGGCCGCCCGAAGCGGTGGCCATGCCCGCCGTTCTCACGACTTCCGCCAGCTGCGGGTCGTCCTCATAGAACTGCCGCTCGATCTCTTCGAGAATGCGCTGCTCTCTGTCATCGAGGGGCATGAGGGCTCCGCAGTTGGCCGGTGTGCCGAGTATACCGAAGGCGAGCCGCCAGTCACTCAGCACCTTCTGCCTTATTCTTCCATGGCGCCCGGCGGCTCGCCGCGCCCTTTCGCAAGGCGAGCGCGACGCACGGCGTCGCGTCCGAAACGCGCTCGTGCTCGCCCCACGGCGGCCTCGACGGAACCCCAGCGGTGGCCCTCCAGCCCCAGCTGCCGGGGCGCCGCGGCCGCCTCCAGGCCCTCCCCGGCCAGGCCCAACAGCCGCACCGGGCGTGGCCCCACCGCGGCGCGCCCGAGGAGCGCCCGCGCCGCCCGATAGAGGTCGTGAGCGGTATCCACCGCCTCGGGCAGGGTGTGACTGCGGCTGATGGTGGCGAAGTCGGCAAAGCGAACCTTGAGCGACAGGGTGCGGGCCACCACCCCCGCCGCCTGCAGCCGCTCGGCCAGCCGATCCGCCAGACGCAGCAGCTCCTCCTCGAGTGCCGCCCGCCCGGCGAGGTCAGCGGCGAAGGTCTCCTCGACCGATAACGAGCGCGCCGGGCCGCCGGCCTCTACCGGCCGCTCGTCGCGCCCCTGAGCCAGGTCGCTCAAGTGCCCCCCGAGAGCCCGCCCCAGCCGTCTCTCCAGCAGGTCTCGCGGCAGCGCGGCCAGGTCCCCCACAGTCCGCACCCCCAACTCCTCCAGGCGGGCGTGGGTCGCCTCGCCCACCCCCCATAGGGCCCGCACCGGCAGCGGGTGCAGGAAGGCGGCTTCCTCTCCGTTCGAGACCAGCCGCAGGCCGTCGGGCTTGGCCGCCCGACTGGCCAGCTTGGCCAGCAGCTTGTTGCCCGCCAGGCCCACCGACGCCGGCAGCCCGGTGCGCTCCCGCAGCGCGGCCCGCAGCGCTCGACCCACTTCCTCGGGCGAGGAGTAGCGCAGGCGCAGCCCCGAGATGTCGAGGAAGGCCTCGTCCACCGACACCGGCTCCACGCACGGGGTGAAGTCGGCGAACACGCCGAACACCTCCGCGGAGGCGGCGCCATAGGCCCGATGATCCGGGGGGAGGTAGTGGGCGCGAGGGCAGAGGCGCCGGGCATGCACCGTCGGCATGCCGGAGCCCACGCCGAGACGGCGGGCCTCATAAGAAGCCGAGGTGACCACCCCCCGGCCCCCCAGGCCGGCCACCACCACCGCAGCTCCCTTCAGTTCGGGGCGACGGCGGCGCTCCACCTCCACGAAGAAGGCATCCATGTCGACGTGGGCGATGTGCTCGGCGAAGCGCTCCACGATGCCTACCGTAACCACTCCCTACACTCGCGACCGTGCTCGGCCGCCTCCACCTCGTGCGCCATGGGGAAGTGCACAACCCGCGTCACGTCTGCTACGGCGACCTTCCCGGTTTTCGACTCAGCCCCACCGGGCGTCGCCAGGCGGCGGCCGCGGCGCGCCACCTGGCGACGGGCGGCGCCGATATCCTCCTCAGCTCGCCCTTGCAGCGCGCCGCGGAGACCGCCGCCATCATCGGGCGCCGCCTTCGGCTGGCGGCCTCACCGGATCCCCGGCTGACCGAGTGGCGCCTGGCGATGCGCTGGAACGGGGTGATCTGGGAAGACCTGCCCG
>JAFGCH010000020.1 GCA_016932695.1 Acidimicrobiia bacterium
TCGAGGTGCGCCCGGCCGTTGCCGGGGACGCCTACACCCTGGCCTCGCTGGAGAGGGCCCTCTGGGAGCACCTGGCGGCGGCTCCCGCCTTCCGGGTGCATCCCCGCCCCGGAGGGAGGACGGAGGCGGCCCGCCGCCTCGCCGATCCGGCGCAGCCCGTCTGGCTCGCCGAGGTGGAGGGGGCGGCGGCCGGGTTCCTCTCGCTGCAGCCGGGGGACGAGGCCCCGGCCGTCCTACGCTCGCCCGATCTGGTGCGTTGCGACGGCGCCTTCGTGCTGCCCGATTGGCGGGGCAAGGGAGTGGCCACGGTCCTCTTGGCGGCGGCCCTTGGGTGGGCCAGGGCTGCCGGGTTCGCCGGATGCACCCTGGACTACGAGTCGGCCAACCTCCAGGCGGCGCGTTTCTGGCCGGCGGCGGGCTTCTCGCCAGTGCTTCACTCGGTGGGTCGCCGGGTCGGCTGATCCGGCGTCGGTGCCGGGTTGTTCCGCCGCATTTCGCGATGGCGGAGGAGCCTCACTCGTCCCGCAGATCGTCGTAGTCCGCTTCGACGCCCGGCGCTTCGACGGCGAGGGGCTGGGGCGATTCGAGCAGGTGACGGGGCAGGAACCGGTAACCGGCGATCGCGGTGGGGATCACCGCGCTGGCGATGACCACCGCCACCAGGAACGAGTACTGATCCTGGGTGACCACTCCGTGGGTCAGCCCGTAGAGCGCCGAGATGGTCCCGAAGGTCAGTCCGGTCGACATGAGGAGGGTGTAGTACCAGCGTTCCTTCCGGTCCCGCCGGAACCGCCCGATCACCGGGTAGAGGCCGAACACCTTGGAGAGGACTTTGCCGGCGAGCAGTGCGGCGAAGACCAATGGGGCGGAGGCGATGGCGGCCACCGAGACCAGGGTGCCCGCCCGGAGGAAGTAGAAGGGGGTGAGGAACCCCACCGTCAGGGTTCGGAGGCGCCGCATCCAGTGGGCGTCCTTGGCGGCCCCGCCGGCCAGGACCATCCCGGCCAGGTAAGCGGGGAGCACGGCTTCGCTGCCCGACCAGAAGGCCAGGGCGCCTAGGCCGAAGAGGACCAGCGCCACCCACTTGGTGCGGATGGCGGCGGTCCGGTGGCCGTAGACCCGGGTGATGGCACGGGTGATCGCGGGCAGGGCGGCGAGTACGAGGGCGGTGACCCCGGCGAAGACCGCCGTCTTGTAGGTGAAGGGGGCGAAGATGAGGCCGAGGGCCAGGACCGTGCCCAGGTCGTTCACGAAGCAGGCCCCGAGGATCCCTTTGCCGTAGTCGGTCCTGTTGAGGCCCGTCTCCAGCATCACCGCGTAGACCACGGCCATGGAGGTCGTCGAGAGGGCCACCCCGGCGAGCAAACTCGCCTGGCCTCCCCAACCCAGGGCGAAGTGGGCCAGCGCAGCGCATCCGAGGAAGGGTGCGGCGAAGCCGACCAGGCCCACGATCGTGACCTCGCGGAACTTCACCCGCATCACCGCCGGGTCGAGTTCGGCGCCGGCGAGGAAGGTGAGCAGCACCGCCCCGGACGTGGCCAGGAAGCGAAGCCACTCCTCATCGGCGCCGAGGCGATCGGTGAGGCCGGCCGCGGAGGCAACGGCGCCTGCGGCCACCCCGACGCAGATCTCGACCAGGGCAATCGAAAGGCGAAGGTGGTAGGCGATGACCGCCGAGGCCACGGCGAGCCCGAGCCAGAGCGCGGTGACGGCAAAGGGCGACTCCATGTGAAGCCCTCCTTCGGGGAGAACCACCGCCGGTATCGGGCCGTGCTCTCGGGCACAGGCCGGCATCAGGAGTCATCAGCCCGGCGGGGGCGCTCACACGGGGGACTCCATCCCCTTTGCCTGCCCGAGTGTATCGCCCGGGCGAGGCGGACGGTCGCCGCGGCGCCCGGCGGGGCCCGGCACTCGAGAGGAGGAGTCGCCGACCGGGCCGCGCCGCCGGTGCTCCACTCGGTGGCCCGCCGGGTCGCTTGACATATTGTCGGGAATGGCCGAATATACGGCCACCCGACAATAAAGCCGTGAAACAGGATCGCCCCCGCCTCGGCCAGATGATGCTCACCCAGCAGCAGGCGCGCCTACTCGCCGAGCCCACCCGGTCGGAGATCATCCGCCTGCTGGCGCAGCGGGCGGCGACCACCAGCCAGCTGGCAGAAGCGCTGGGCCGGCCGCGGGGGAGTATCGGCCACCACCTCAAGGCCCTCGAAGCCGCCGGCATCGTCCGGGTGGTGCGCACCCGCAAGGTACGGGCCCTCACCGAGAAGTACTACGGGCGAGTAGCCGACACCTTCATCTTCCCCCAACTAGAGGGTGAGGAGAGCCCGGCCCTCCTCGCCGAGGCGATCGCCGACATGCAGGCGTCCCTCGGTGGCTCTCACGGCTTCCTCACCCTGCGGCACGCCCGGATGGCCGAAGACGATGCCGCCCTCTTCGAGATGCGGCTCTTGGAACTGGCCGAGGAGTTCGCCGGGCAGGAACCGAGCGGCGACCAGGTCTTCGGCCTGGTCCTCGGCCTCTATGCCACCAGCCGGCCTTCGCTGCCGGCCCACGACGAGGAGAGCACGTGAGCACCGAGCAGGCTGCCCCCGCCAAGGTCCGCCTCGGCGGCCGCTACTGGCGTCTGTGGACGGCGAGCGTCATCTCGAACCTGGGGGACGGGGTGGGGGCCATCGCCTTCCCCTGGCTGGCTTCCGCAGTTACCCGGAACCCGGTGCTCATCGCCCTCATCGCCGTCGCCCAGCGCCTCCCCTGGCTCATCTTCACCCTCCCCGCCGGGGTGATCACCGACCGTCTCGACCGCCGGCGCATCATGGTGTGGGCCGATGTCGCCCGGGCGATCCTGGTGGGGGTGATCGCCGCCACGGTGCTCGCCGGCCGGAACGGCCTTCCCTCCCCGGAGGAGGTGGCCGGCGGGGCCGACATCGCCACCAACGGCACGGTGTACGGGGTGCTGGTCGCCTCGGTGCTCCTTCTCGGCTTCGCCGAGGTGTTGCGGGACAACGCGGCGCAGACCTTCCTGCCCGCTCTGGTGAAGCCGGCGGCGCTGGAGAAGGCGAACGGCACCCTTTGGGGCGCCGAGATGCTGGCCAACTCGTTCGTCGGCCCGCCCCTGGGCAGCCTGCTGCTCGGCCTGGGCTTCGCCCTCCCCTTCTTCGTGAATGCCGGGGGCTATGCCGTGGCCGCCGGCCTGGTCTTCTTGATCGCCGGCCAGTTCCGGGCGAAGGGGGGCGCCGCTGCCGGCACCCGGGTGCACTGGCGGGCGGAGATGAAGGAAGGCTTCTTCTGGCTCTGGCATCACGAACTGCTGCGCCCCATGGCGATCATCCTCGGCCTGCTCAACGGGCTGGGGATGATGACCATGTCCACCTTCGTGCTCTTCGCCCAGGAGGAGCTGGACCTGGAGACCGGCCTCTTCACTGGGGTCTTCCAGCCGGTGGCCCGCCTCTTTGGCTTCGAGAGCGTGGGCACCTTCATCTTCACCCTGCTCATCATGGGCGGTGCGGTCGGCGGGATCATCGGCAGCCTGCTCGCCGCCCGGGTGAGCAGGGCTCTGGGCAGCGGCCCTTCGCTCTACATGACGATCATCGGCGGCGGGGTGACCGCGGCGGTCACCGGGATCGCCACCCGCTGGTGGCTCGCCTTCCTCATGATGGTGGTCGGCACCTTCACCGCCATCCTGTGGAACGTCATCACCGTGTCCCTCCGCCAGACGATCATCCCCGACCATCTTCTCGGCCGGGTCAACAGCGTCTACCGCTTCTTTGGGTGGGGGATGATGCCCATCGGATCCCTCGTCGGTGGGGCGGTGGTCGCCCTGGGGACGGCGTTGGTCGGCCGGTCCCAGGGCCTACGCTGGCCGTTCTTCCTGGTCGCCGTCGTTCAGGTGGCTGTGTTCGTGTACGCCGCCCCCCGGCTGACCACGGCCAAGATGGAGGCGGCCCGTGCTGAGGCGATGGCCCGGCACGAGCGCGAGGCCCAGGAGGCGGCGTCGCCGGAAGAGGCCGCCCGGGATGCTCTGGCCGAGACGGGGGTGGTCTCGGTACCGCCGGATGACCTGGGTGAATCGAGCTAGCCCCCCGGGCAGGAGACCCCGGTGCCGCCCAGGCCGCAGTAGCCCTGGGGGTTCTTCGCCAGGTACTGCTGGTGGTAGCCCTCGGCGTAGTAGAAGGGGCCGGCGGGTCGGATCTCGGTGGTGATGGCGCCGTGCCCGGCACTGCTGAGGGCCTCCTGGTAGGCGGCCCGGGAGCGCTCGGCCAGCACCGCCTGGGTGGGCGAGGTGGTGTAGATCGCCGAGCGGTACTGGGTGCCGACGTCGGCCCCCTGGCGCATCCCCTGGGTGGGGTCGTGGGCTTCCCAGAAGATGCGCAGTAGTTCGTCGTAGGAGATCGCCGCCGGGTCGTAGGCCACCAGCACCGCCTCGGCGTGCCCGGTGCGCCCGGTGCAGACCTCTTCGTAAGTGGGGTTCGGGGTGAACCCCCCCGAGTAGCCCACCGCGGTGGAGTAGACCCCTGGGACCTGCCAGAAGCGGCGCTCCGCTCCCCAGAAGCAGCCCAGGGCGAAGAGGGTCGTCTCGATTCCCTCGGGGAACGGGGGCTTGAGGGGCCGGCCGCTGACGAAGTGCCTGTCGGGGCTGGGGATGGGCTCGGCCCGCCCGGGGAGGGCGACGTGCTCGGAGATCATCTCGCGGGTCTTGCCGGTACCGAAGATCATGTGGGCCTCAACCGTAGACGGGGGAGAGGTGTTCCCGGGCGGCGGGCGGCGA
>JAFGCH010000113.1 GCA_016932695.1 Acidimicrobiia bacterium
GTGAACCTGGGCGAGGTGGCCGCCCTGGCGATGCTGATGACCTGGAAGTGCGCCATCGTGGGCCTGCCTTTCGGCGGGGCCAAGGGCGGGGTGCGTATCGACCCCCTGCACCTCACCCGGGCCGAGAAGCAGCGGCTGACCCGGCGCTACGTGACCGAAATCATCGGCTTCATTGGGCCCAACCAGGACATCCCCGCGCCGGACATGGGCACCGACGAGCAGACGATGGCCTGGATCATGGACACCTACAGCCAGCAGATGGGCCACGCCGTGCCCTCGGTGGTCACCGGCAAGCCGCCGGAGCTGGGGGGCTCGGTCGCCCGCCGGGAGGCCACCGGGCGGGGGGTGATGAGCCTGCTGCCGCTGGCCGCGGCGCGGGTGGGGTTCGACCCGGACGGGGCCCGGGTTGCCATCCACGGCTTCGGCAACGTGGGGTCCTACGCCGCGGTGGCCGCCTCCGAGGTGGGCTGCCGGGTGGTGGCGGTCTCCGACATCTCCGGGGCGGTGTACCGGGGGGACGGCATCGATGTGGCCGCGGCCCTGGAGTGGGTGCGGCGGCATCGCTCCCTCGATGGGTTCGCCGGCGGCGACCGGTTGAGCAACGAGGATTTGATCCGCGTGGACTGCGACGTGCTGGTGCCGGCGGCGGTGGGCGGGGTGATCACCGCCGAGAACGCCGGCGAGGTACGGGCCCGGCTGATCCTGGAAGGGGCCAACGGGCCGACGACCACCGAGGCCGACGCCATCCTGGCCGACCGCGGGGTGGTGGTGGTGCCCGACATCCTGGCCAACTCCGGCGGGGTGACCGCCTCCTACTTCGAGTGGGTGCAGGATCTGCAGCACTACTTCTGGTCGGAGGCCGAGATTCGCGGCCGGCTCCACGAGATCATGGCCCGGGCGTTCCGCGAGGTGGCCGAGACTGCCGACGACCACGGGGTGGACCTGCGCACCGGCGCGCTCATCAAGGGCATCGGGCGGGTGGCCCAGGCCAAGCTGGTGCGCGGGGTCTTCCCTTAGGCCGGCTCAGTCGGCCGCCGCCCCCGTCTCATCGAGGATCGGCTCAGCCAACGGCGACCCTCCCAGCCCGTCGGGCACGGCCCAGGCGGGGCAGATGTCGCGGAAGGAGCACCAGTCGCACAGCGGCCCGGGGCGCGGGGGGAACTCGTCGCGCGCCATGGCTCGTTCGATGGTGGCCCACAGCGCCCGCAGCTGCCGGTCCATGGCGTCGAGCTGGGCGTCGTTCACCGGGATCTCGTACACCACCGGCCCGTTGGGCCCGCCCAGGTAGATGAGCCGCACCCGGTCGGGGGTGCGCCCGGTGCGCCGCCGGATGAGCAGGGCGTAGGTCTTGAGGGCGAAGAAGGCGGGCAGGGCGTACTGCTCGGGCGGGGCCTTGCCCGTCTTGTAGTCGCTGATCACCAGGCTGCCGTCGGGCAACTCTTCCATGCGGTCGAGGATGCCCCTGATAGTCATGCCGTCGAGGTCCTCGCGCAGGTCGAGCTCGCGTTCCAGAGGGTCGAAGGAGGATGGGTCTTCGACGTGGAAGTAGTTGGCCAGGATCGCCAGGCTCTCCAGCCCCCAGGCGCGCTCTTCCTCGAGGGAGGAGAACAGGCCCTCGTAGTCCTCGGTGGTGCGGACCTCGGCCCAGGCGGCGCGGAACAGGTCGTACAGCGCCTCGGGGGTGCGGTGTTCGCGGGGGAGGTCGAAGAGGCGCTGCAGGGCGCGGTGAGCGGTGGTGCCCCGGGCCTGGTAGGTGGTCGTGGGCTCGGGCAGCCGGTCGACGGCGCGGAACTTGAAGAGCTGGGGGCAGGACTTGAAGTCGCCGGCCCGGCTGGGGGACAGGGTGTGGAGTCCCATGCCCAGGACTATACGCCCGTCGAGTGACACGAATGTAGTTCAGGGGACGACCGGGCTGGCCTCCACCTCCAGCCGGCGGCGCTGCGTCTCCCACCAGCCGTAGGCGGCGGTGGCCAGGAGCATGAAGGCGGCGGTGGAGAGGAACATGGCCGGGTAGCCGAAGTGGAAGATCACCCAGCCCAGCAGGGGTGAGCCGATCAGGGCGCCGGTGTCGCCGAACACGGTGAAGGCGGCCATCGCCGAGCCGCGCTCGTGGGTGGGGGCCCGCTCCACCACCGTGGCGAACAGGATGGGGAAGGAGTACCCCAGGCCGGCCCCGCACAGCACCCCCGCCAGGGCGACGGCCGCGGTGGAGGAGGCGGGGGCGAGGATCAGGTAGCCGGCGGCGATCGCCCCCAGGGACACGTACAGCACCCGGGACCGGCCGAGGCGATCGGGTATCCAACCGAAGAACACGCGCAGCACCACGGCGATGCCGGCGAAGGCGGCGTAGAAGACCCCCACCGAGCCCACCCCGGTGTCGTCCACGAAGGTGCGCATGAAGGTGAAGTAGCCGGTGAAGACGATCGACTGGCTCAGCGTGATGAACCAGACCGGCCGCAGGCTGCGCCGGGTGAGGGCGCGCCGGAAGCCGCCCTTGGGCAGGGCGGCCCGGGCCTCGGGGGTAAGCCGTTCCTCGGGCAGGCGCAGCGCCAGGATCAAGCCGGCGACGGCGAAGCAGGTAGCGGCCAGGAAGAGGCCGTCGAACCCACCGGCCGCCAGGATCATGTCGCCCAGCCATCCTCCCAGCGCCATGGGGAGCAGGCTCGAGGCCCCGAACAGGGCCAGGCCCTGCGTGCGGCGTTCCTCGGGCACGTGATCGGCACCGTAGGTAGTGATGGACACGTAGGTCAGCGCCGAGGCGATGCCGTGAAGGATCCGCACCCCCACCAGCCAGCCGTCGACGCTGTCCACGGTGAAGTACAGGGGGGCGGCCACGGCGCTCAGCAGGCAGCCGACGATGACGGCGGGGCGCCGGCCCCGGCGGTCCATGGCGGTGCCGATGCGGGGGCGGGCGAGGAGCGACGCGACGGCGGTGGCGGCGACGATCAGGCCGATGACCACCTCGTTGGCCCCGAGGTCGGCCAGGAGGCGGGGCAGGTGGACGAACATGAAGAAGGAGAGCCCGAACAGCAGGTTGACCGAGCAGGCCAGGACGAAGGGCGTCGTGAGAAGGCGGGGAGGTGCCGACGGGGACCGGGTCACGAGCCCGCAGCGTATACCTTCTGCAAGCGGGCCCGGCGGCGGCCGCGGCCTCCGACGGCGGCATCTCGCGAAAACTCGATTGTGGGCGCGAAAACTCGATAGCCGGATCGCTTGACGATGCCGCCCTGGGTCGCATACATTCGCTACACCTTCTCCTCGGGAAGCAAGAGCCCGGGGAGGTGGCACCGGCGGACCGACCCCGAAAGGGGAAGGCTACCCCGTAAGGGGCCGGCTGGGCGGAACTCGAGACCCGTTCCGGCCGACGTCGAGCCAGCGTCCGGACGGCAGTCCGGTAGACGGGAAGCTGCAAGGACCGCAAGGGACAAGCGGCGGCCGGCCCTCCGGGGCGCTCCCGCAAAGGGGTGCGCCGGAAGGCAGGCTTCGAGGCCCCGAGGGGGCTGCGGCTTCGGCCAAGGCTTCCTCGGGGTCTCGCCTTTTGTGGGGGCTTTCCTGCGCCATGCCGAGCCGACCGGCGCGCCTCGGTGGCGGCGATGCCGGTGCGGGTGCGGCCGGCGGAGCGGGCTGCTGGCGCCCTCCTCGTCGTGGACCGCGAGCCGGGGGCCCGCCGGGGCGAGTACGTCGCGCGAAAACATCTCCTGTGTCGCGAAAACGCAGCAGCGCTCAAAGCTGCAGGCGGCCGGGCGGTCTTCTACATTGATGGCACTCGCCGGAGCGATCCGGCGGTGCACGGAGAGCCGGAAACGGCCGACCGTGGCGCAGCGACCGGGTCCCGCAAGGGGCCGTGCGGCTCCCCGCAAGGGGGGCAGCACCGGGAGGCTTTCGGGTCACCTGCGGCCGAGGCGTTCCGGCCCCGGGCTTCGGCCCGTCGCCGGGAGCGGAGCGCCCGCAAGGGCGTCTTCGCTAACGGAGTGCCCGCAAGGGCGTTCCGGGAGGAGCCCCGAGAGGGTGGAAGTTTCGGCCGAAGCTCTCTCGGGGTTTCTCGCGTCCGGAGTCGCCCGGCGTGGGCCGTTCCCGCTCTCTAGGATGGCGGCCATGGGTTACCCAAGGCGTTTGCTCAGCGGAGGCGAGACGGTCATCAGGGAGTTCCGCCCACATTGGCGGATGCTCTTCGTGCCGACGGCCTGGACGGTGCTCCTGGCGGCGGCGGTGGTCCTGACCTGGATCTTCCCTCCCACCACGAAGTGGTTCGACTGGGGGGTCACCGCGGTGGCCGGGGTCGCCTGGCTGGTCCTGGGGCTGTACCCCTTCGTGGCGTGGTGGTTCACGTCCTACGTGCTGACCAACGAGCGGCTCATCACCCGGCGGGGCATCCTGGCCCGCCATGGCCTCGAGATCCCCCTGGAGCAGATCACCAACGTGCTCTTCTCCCAGAACATCCTGGAGCGGATCCTGCGCTCCGGCGACCTGCTGATCGAGTCGGCCGGGACTTCCGGCCAGAGCCGCTTCTCCGACATCCCGGAGCCGGAGGAGTTCCAGAGCCTGTTGTACACGGTGCGGGAGGAGCGCGGCAAGGTGCTCGCCGGCAAGAGGGCCAACGGGGGGGACGACGCCATCTCCCAGTTGGAGCGCCTGCAGCGCCTGCGTGCCGAGGGGGCTCTCACCGAGGAGCAGTTCGAGGAGCAGAAGCGCCGCATCCTGGGCGGGGAGCAGCAGGCTCCGCAGTAGGCCGTCGAGGCTGATCTCTCGGTCGGCGGCGCTGCCGGCATCTGCGCCGCGACGGAGCGCGTCGGCATCCTCGCTCGCGGAACCCCTCCCTTGCCCGCGGGCCGCATTTAGGATCCCGCCCCTGAGGAGAGGGGAGGCGTGATGCTGCTCGACGGCAAGAGGCTGGTGATCACCGGGGTACTCACCGACGACTCCATCGCCTGGCACACCGCCCGCCTCGCCCAGGAGCAAGGGGCGGAGCTGGTGCTCACCGGCTTCGGACGCAGCCGGCGCCTCACCGAACGTGCGGCCAAACGGTTGCCGCAGCCTCCCGACGTCCTCGAGCTCGACATCAACCGGCCCGAAGACGTGGTGGCGCTGGTGGCCGCGCTGGAGCGCCGCTGGGGGGCGGTGGACGGCGCCCTGCACGCCATCGCCTTCGCTCCCGAGGATGCCCTGGGCGGGCGCTTCCTGGAGACCCCTGCCGACAGCGCCGCCACCGCCTTCACCACCTCGGCGTTCTCTTTCAAGACCCTGGCCGCCGGCCTGCTGCCGCTGCTGCAAGCGGCGGAAGGAGGTTCCCTGGTGGCCCTCGACTTCGACAACCGCCAAGCCTGGCCGGCCTACGACTGGATGGGCGTGGCCAAGGCGGCCCTGCAGGCCGTCACCCGCTACCTGGCCCGCGACCTGGGGCCGCACCGGGTACGGGTGAACCTGGTCTCCGCCGGGCCGCTGCGCACCGTCGCCGCCAAGTCCATTCCGGGGTTCGAGCGCTTCCAGGAAGTGTGGGGCGGCCGCGCCCCGCTGGGCTGGGACGTGGACTCTCCCGAGGCAGTGGCCCGGATGGCAGTAGTGCTGCTCTCCGATTGGGCCCCGATGACGACCGGAGAGGTAGTCCACGTCGACGGCGGGTTCCACGCCGTGGCGCTGGGCCCGGGCGAGTAGGCCGCTACGTGGCCGGTGGGGCGGCGGGCGCCGGGCGCAGCGCCCCGGGCAGCACCAGTTGCGCCACGGCCTGGCCGGAGGCCCCGGTGGATTCTTCGAGGGTGGCGCCCATGGCGGCGGCGAGGCGCTCCGAGAGGTCCGGCACCAGCGGTCCCTCTCCATCGGCGGACACGGCGATGACGGCGTCCTCTTCCCAGGCAGTCACCTCAACCCGCACCGCCAGGCCGCGCCGGCGGGCCTGACGCAACACCCCGCTGAGGAGGCGGCGCAGGGCGGGAGGATCCACGGTGGCCGGCGGGAAGTCGGCGGGCATCTCGACCGCGATCGCCGCCCCGTCGCCCATGCCCGCGCGGGCGGCCTCGGTGATCAGGGAGCGCAGGGCGTCGGGGGGCAGGGCTTCGGAGCGGGAGGCATCCCAGGAGATGAGGAGCAGGTCGCCCAGCAGCGAGCGCAGCCGCTGTGCCTGCCCCAGGGCCGAGGAGACCAGCGCCGCCAGGTCGGGGTCGGCGGGGAGGTACTCGGGATGGGCGAGGGTCTGCAGCGCGCCCAGGATGGTGGTGAGCGGGGTGCGCAGGTCGTGATCCACCGCTCCGGCCAGCTCGGCTTGAAGGGCGGCGGTCTCTTCGGCGCGGCGGGCGCGCTCCTCGGCGGCGGAGAGGCGTAGGGCGGTGGCGGCCACGGCGGCGGCGGGGTGGGCAAGCGCCATGGCCAGATGGCGGTCGGCGGTGCCGAAAGCGCCGCCGGCGGGAGAGGCCAGCACCAGGGTGCCGATGGGGGCGCCGGCGTGCAGCAGGGGGGCGGCCAGGGTGCCGGGTTCGCCCGGCTCGGGAGGAGCGGCGGCGGGGTCGGGCCAGGCGAGAGCGAGGCCGGAGGCGGCGCGGCCCGGGTCGAAGAGCAGCCAGGCGCGCCGGGCCCCCACGGCGGTGGCTGCCCGGCGCAGCAACTCTCCCAGGACGACGTGGGGCGTGCCGCCGGACTCGAAGCTGGTGGCTACCGAGTAGAGCGCTCGCGCCGCGGGATGGACGGCGGTCGCGGCGGTTGGAGGCGACGGAGGGGAAGCGGGGGGTACGACCATCTTCCCTCTCTGTCGGCCGCTGCGGGCCGCGGTTGAGCCGCGCGCCTCGGCGTGCCGCAGAAGCGGCAAGCAGAAGAGGAGCGTCCGCGCATGCCAGCACGGCGGCGGGGCAGAACCCCGTCGCCGGCGGCGGGTTACCTCAGAGGCGGACGACCGGGCAGGTCAGGGTACGGGTGATCCCCTCGACTGCCTGGATGCGAGCCACCACGAGCTTGCCCAGCGAGTCGACATCGTCGGCCCCGGCATGCACGATGGCGTCGTAGGGGCCGGTGACCGCCTCCGCCGACATCACGCCCGGGATGCCCTTGACCGACAGGGCCACCTGAGCGGCCTTGCCGACCTCGGTCTGGATGAGCACGTAGGCCTCGACCATTTCTCTCCCCGTGGGTAGGTGGCGCGGACTATACCGCCGCTCCCGCCCGCCGGGCCACTTTGCCGCTCGTGCAGCGGTGAGCGGCCATACTGGCGGGCCGTGTCCTACGTGTTCCTCGCCCTGGCGGCGGCCGGCCTGGCCCTGACCGCAAACGCGCTGCGCCCCCTCCCCCGCCGTCGCGCCGGGGGAGCGCCCTGGGCCCTGGTTCTGTTCACCGGCGAGCTGGCCCCCTTCCACGCCCTGGTCCACGCCGGCCTCGCCGGGGGGTTCGCCGCTGCCGGCTGGACCGGCGGTTGGGCCGGGACCACCGCCCTGGCCGCCGGCGGGCTCTCGCTGGTCGGGCTGGGGATCATCCAGGCGCAGGCGGCCCGGGCGCGCCGGGTCATGGAACGCGCCGGCACCGAGGTGCTGGGGAGCGCCGTGCGCCTGCCCCGCCTGCGGATGACCCGCTTGCTGCGGCCCTACCCGGAGGTGCCCCGCCGCCTCGAGGTGACAACCCACCTGTCCTACGGGCCGCATCCCTCTCAGGTGGCCGACCGGTACCGGCGGCGGGGGCAGCGGGGCCCGGCCCCGGTGCTGGTGCAGATCCACGGAGGGGGGTGGACGGGCGGGCGGCGGGGCTGGCAAGGGAGGCCGTTGGTGCACCGCCTGGCAAGCGAGGGATGGGTGGTGTTCGATCTCGAGTACCGCCTCAGCCCGAAGGCCACCTTCCCCGACCAGTTGATCGACGTGAAGCGGGCCATCGCCTGGATCCGGGAGACGGCCGCCGAGCACGGGGCCGACCCTTCCTTCGTAGCCGTCACCGGCGGCTCGGCGGGGGGCCACCTGGCGGCACTGGCGGCGCTCACTCCCGGCGACCCGAGCTACCAGCCGGGGTTCGAGGCCGGCGACACCTCGGTGCAGGCCTGCCTGCCGGTGTACGGGGTGCACGACCTGCTCGATGAGGAGGGGCGCCCCAAGTGGCCCTACCTGGCAACCCACGTGCTCAAGGTGGCCCCGGAAGCCGACCCGGCCCGCTGGCGGCGAGGATCGCCGGTGCATTGCGCCCGGCCCGACCGCCCGCCGTTCCTGGTGGCCCACGGAGGCGCCGACACGCTGGTACGGCCGGGGGAGTCCCGGCGTTTGGTGGCTGCTCTGCGCGCCGCCGGGGGTCCGGCGGTGGGTCACGCCGAGCTACCCGGGGCGACCCACGGGTTCGACTCGATCCACTCGGTCAGGGGCGAGCGGTTCGCGGACGGCGCGGTGGTGGTGCTCCGGGCGCTGTGGGCGCGCCATCAGGAGGCGAGGGAGAGGGGAAGGGGCCCGGGGAGAACGACTCAGTAGCCGTCGGCGCCGATGCGCACCCGGACGGCATAGGCGGCGCCGTCCTCTTCCACTACGTCGAAGATGATGCGCTGGCCCGGGCGCAGCTCGCGGAAGATGCTGCCGTGCAGCGCCCCGGGGCGGAGGGCGATGGGGGTGCGGTCGGGCTCGGCGAGCACCGTGCCGTGGCCGGTCGAAGGGTCGTAGGCCTGGACTACGCCCTGCACGGGCTCAGACCTTCTCGACCTTGCCGGCCTTGAGGCAGGAGGTGCACACCCGCATGCGGCGGGAGTTGCTCCCGTAGCGGACGCGGACGCGCTGCACGTTGGGCAGCCAGCGGCGGCTGGTGCGCCGGTGGGAGTGGCTCACCTGCTTGCCCACCCAGGGGCGGCGGCCGCAGATCTCACATACGAACGACACGAAAGGGATCCTTGTTGGGAACGGGCCACAAGGATACCAGCCCGGCGGGGACGTCCAAGATCGCCCCGTATACACTCCCCGGCGATGGCCACAGAAAACCTCCGCGCCCAGGACCTCAAGCAGGTCATGAACCGCTACCTCGCCCGGCTGCGAGAGCATCGCGAGTCGCTCAACCGGTTGAACGTCTATCCCGTGCCCGACGGCGACACCGGGACCAACATGACCCTCACCATGGAGTCGGTGGTGGGGGCCCTCGACGGCACCTCCTCGTTGGCCGATGTCATGCAGGCCATTGCCCACGGCTCCCTCATGGGGGCGCAGGGCAACTCGGGCATCATCCTGTCCCAGATCCTGCGCGCCTGGGCCGAGGTGTTCCGCGCCCACAAGGAGATCGGGGCCGCCCAACTCACCGAGGGCCTGGAGCGGGCCACGGCGGCGGCCTACAAGGCGGTGGGGCACCCGGTGGAGGGGACGATCCTCACCGTGCTGCGCTGCGCCACCGAGGAAGCCCGCGGCGCCGCTGCGGCCGACGGGCTGGCCGGGCTGCTCGAACGGGTCTACGGCCGGGCCGAGCAGGCCCTGCTCGAGACCCCGGAACTGCTGCCGGTGCTGAAGGCGGCCGGGGTGGTGGACGCCGGCGGCGCCGGCCTGCTGCTGCTGCTGGCCGCCCTGCGCGAGCACGTAGCCGGGGGCAAGGTGACGCTGCCCCCCGCCTTCTTCCGGCCCGCCGCCCAACTGGCCTCGGCCGACGGCCAGGGTGCCAGGGAGGGAGGCTCCATCGCCGACCTCCACTACGAGGTCATGTTCATGCTGGAAGGGCAGGCGGGTGCCGACGAGCAGCTGAAGGAGGCCTGGGCGGCGATCGGCGACTCCATCGTGATCGTCGGCGGCGAGGGCTCGTGGAAGTGCCACATCCACACCGACGACATCGGAGCCGCCGTGGAAGCCGGGATAGAGGCCGGCCGGCCGCGGAAGATCGAAATCACCAACCTGCTCGAACAGGCCGCCGCCGAGGACTTCCACCGGGTGGCCTACATCTTCGAGCCGCTGCCCGACGCCCTCCACGCCAAGGTGGGGCTGGTAGCGGTGGCCAACGGGCCGGGGATCCTCGAGCTCTTCCGCCAGTACGGGGCGCAGGGGGTGGTCATCGGGGGCCAGACGATGAACCCCTCGGTGGGAGACCTCCTCGAAGTGGTTGAGGCGGTGCCTGCCAAGACGGTGGTGCTGCTGCCCAACAACAAGAACATCATCCCCGCCGCCGAGGAGGTCGACCGCCTGACCCGCAAGCAGGTGCACGTCATCCCCACCCGCTCCATCCCCCAGGGCATCGCCGCCGCGGTGACCTACGCCACCAATCTCGCGGTAGAGGTGGCCGTGTCGCGTATGGACAAGGCCGCCCGCGCCGTGCGCAGCGGTGAGATGACCCGGGCGGTGCGCGATGCCACTACCCCGGTGGGGACCATTCACGAGGGCGATTGGATCGCCCTCATCGACGGCAAGGTCCAGGTCATCATGCCGGCCGGCCCGGGCCGGATGGCCCGCTGGCTGACCCGTCTGATCCGCCTTTTGTTGGGGGCCAAGCGGGCCGAGCGGCGGGCGCAGCGCCTCGCCAGGGGAGCCTTCCAGGCCGCCCTCCTCGCCATGCTGGAGCGAGTGGTGGACGCCGAATCCGAGGCGATCACCATCGTGGCCGGGGCGGAGGCCGACGGCGAGGTGACCGCCGCCGCCCGCGCCTGGCTCGAGGACTTCCGCGCCGGCGTTCCCATCGACGTGGTGGACGGGGGCCAGCCGCTCTATCCCTATCTCGTCGGCGTCGAGTGAGCGGTCGGAGCCTCGCCTACCTGGCCGGGCTCCCCGTGGAGCAGGTCAAAGGGGTGGGCTCGCGCCTCGGCCGGGAGCTGCGCCGGGCGGGCATCTCCAACGTGGCCGATCTGCTGTTCCACTTCCCCCGGCGGTACCTGGATCGGTCGCTGGTGGTGCCGGTGTCTCGCGTCCCCCTTGGGGTGGAGGTGACGGTGGTGGGCGTGGTGATCCGGATAGCGGCCCGCTACCCCCGCCGCGGCCTCACCCTGGTGGAGGCCCTGGTGGCCCCGAAGGTCGATTACGACGTGGTGCCCGACGCCGGGGGCTGGAGGGTGCAGCCCGCTCCCGGGCAGTCCGATCTGCCGGTGGCCGCTTTCGAGACCGAGGAGGAGGCCCGCCGCTGGGTGGCCGAAGAGACCCCCCGCCTCGCCGCCGAGATCCTCGGCTCCCTGTGGGTGACCTTCTTCAACCAGGCCTTCCGTGAGCGCCAGCTGCCCCCGGGCACCGAGGTCGCCCTGTCCGGCAAGGTGGAGCGCTTCCGCGGCCGGCTGCAGATGAAGTCCCCCGTGGTCGACGTGCTCGGCGGGTCCGGCCACCGGCGCACCGGCCGCATCGTCCCCGTGTACCCCGCGGTGGCCGGCCTGACCTCCTGGCGTCTAGAGGTGTTCTTGGCCAACGCGGTGGCTCGCTCCCGGCCCATCGTCGATCCCCTCCCGGAGGAGATGGTTGCTCGGCTGGGGCTGGTGTCGCGAGACGGCGCCGTCGCCGGGATCCACTTCCCCGAGACGCCGGCCGAGGCCGACGCCGCCCGGGCTCGCCTGGTGTTCGACGAGTTGTTCCGCCTCGAGGTGGCCCTGGCCCTGCGCAAGCGCCGCCAGATCGAGGAGGAAGAGGGCATCACCCACACCGCCGCCGGCGGCCTGGTAGAGGCGTTCGTGGAGGCCCTGCCCTACCGGCTCACCGGGGCCCAAGAGCGGGCCATAGCCGAGATCCGGGCCGATATGGCCTCGCCCCACCCCATGCATCGCCTGCTGCAGGGGGAGGTGGGATCGGGCAAGACGGTGGTGGCCATGGCGGCTCTGCTCGCCGGGGTCCAGGGTGGCTTCCAGGGGGCGGTGATGGCCCCCACCGAGGTGCTGGCCGAACAGCACTACTTCGGGCTGGAGCCTCTGGCCCGGCTGGTGGGGGTGCGCATGGCGCTCCTGACCTCCAACTCGCCCGAGCGCGCCGGGGTCCTCGAAGCGACGGCGCAGGGGACGCTGGACGTGGTGGTGGGCACCCATGCCCTCATCCAGGAGGGGGTGCAGTTCGCTCGCCTGGGCATCGCCGTGGTGGACGAGCAGCATCGCTTCGGCGTCTACCAGCGGGTGGCGTTGCGGGAGAAGGCCGGCGGCCCCCGCCCCGACCTGCTGATCATGACCGCCACGCCCATTCCCCGGACGCTGTCGATGACCCTGTACGGCGACTTGGACGTGTCGGTGCTCGACGAGATGCCGGCGCACCGCCCTGTGGTGCACACCGAGGTGGTAGGCAAGGGCCCCGACGAACTGGCCGGCGTCTACGCCCGGGTCCGGGAGCAGGTGGCCGCCGGCCGCCAGGCGTTCGTGGTCTGCCCCCTGGTGGAAGACAGCCCCAAGCTCGAGGCCGCCTCGGCCACCGCCGAGTTCGAGCGCCTGCAGGGGGTGTTCCCCGAGCTACGCCTCGGCCTGGTGCACGGCCAGCTGCCGGCCGAGGAGAAGCGCCGCGCCATGCAAGCGTTCCGGGACCGAGCGGTGGACGTGCTGGTGGCCACCACCGTCATCGAGGTGGGCATCGACATCCCCAACGCCACGGTCATGGTCATCGAGGACGCCGATCGCTTCGGCATCAGCCAGCTGCACCAACTGCGGGGCCGCCTGGCCCGGGGGGCGGGGCCGGACTGGTGCTACCTGGTAGCAGCCCCCGGTACGGAGGAGGCGGCGGCGCGCCTGGCGGCGGTGGCTGCCTCCGACGATGGGTTCCGCCTGGCCGAAGAGGACCTGCGGCTGCGCGGCCAGGGCACCGTGTTCGGGGCCCGCCAGTCGGGCCTTCCGGACCTGCGCCTGGCCGACATCCTGCGCGATGTCGAGGCCCTGGTCACCGCCCGCCGCGAGGCGTTCGCCCTGGTCGCCGCCGACCCGGCCCTCGCCGGCCACCGCCCCATCGCCGAAGAGGTGCGTGCCCTCCTCGGCGAGCAAGTCGAGTGGCTCTTCATCTCATGAGGGCCGCGTCATGAGGGTCATCTCCGGACTGGCCAAGGGACGCCGCCTGCTCGCCCCGCGGGGCGGGGGTACCCGGCCGATGACCGACCGGGCGCGGGAGGGTATCTTCTCGAGCCTGGGGACGGTGGTGGCGGGAGCCCGGGTGCTCGACCTGTACGCCGGCTCGGGCAGCCTGGGCCTGGAATGCCTCAGCCGGGGGGCGGCTGCGGTGGTGTTCGTGGAGCGGAGCCGGGCGGCGCTGGCCGCACTGCGAGCCAACGTGGCCGCCGTGGGCCTCGGCGGCGAAGTGGTGGCGGAGGATGTGGCGAGCTTCCTGGGGAGATGGGGTGGCCCGTTCGACCTGGCGTTCGTTGACCCTCCCTATGCCCTGCCGCTAGCGTCGGTGGAGCAGGTTCTCGGCGCGCTGGTGCGCCTGCTCGCCGGGGGCGGCACGGTCGTGCTGCATCGCCGGGCCGGAGAGAGGCTGCATCCTCCGCCGGGGCTGGAGGTGGTCGACCGACGGCGTTATGGGGACAGCGAGATCACCCGGCTGGTGAAGGAAGGAGTGCTGTGATCACCGCCCTCGTGCCGGGGAGCTTCGACCCACCCACGAACGGCCACCTCGACATCATCGAGCGCTGCGCCGGGCTGTTCGACCGCGTGGTGGTGGCCGTGGCCAACAACCCGGCGAAAAGCCCGCTGTTCGGTGCCGCCGAGCGGGTGGCCTTGCTGGAGGAATGCTGCACTCGGTGGGACAACGTCAGCGCCCGGTCCTTCGACGGGCTGCTGGTGGAGGTGGTGCGCCGCGTAGGCGCCGACGTCATCGTGAAGGGCCTGCGCGCCGTCACCGACTTCGAGTACGAGCTGCAGCTGGCCCAGATGAACCGCCATCTGTCGGGGACGGTGACCCTCTTCATCCCCACCAACGCCGAGTTCGGCTACCTCTCCTCTTCCCTGGTCAAGGAAGTTGCCTCCTTCGGTGGCGCGATAGAAGGGCTGGTGCCGCCTAACGTGGCGCGCGCGTTGAAGGAGCGTTTGGCCGATGAGCGATGACGACGTCGATCGCCAGGAACCGGTCCCGGTGCCGCCGCGTCTCGGCGAGCTGCAGGAACTCGTCGACGAGCTGATCCTCGCCGTGGAGGGGGCGCGCAACGTGCCCTTGTCGTCGAGCGTCATGCTCGACCGCAACCAGCTGCTCGACATGCTGTACCGGCTGCGCGACGAGCTTCCCGACGAGCTGCGCGCCGCCCGCTGGATGGTGCGCGAGCGCGAGGCCTTCGTGGCCCGAACCAACGAAAAGGCGCGCGAGCTGCTGGAGCGGGCCCGGCAGCGCTCCGAGCAGCTGGTCAGCGAGTCCTACATCGTCAAGGAGGCGGTGGAGGAGGCCAACTCCCTGGTGCGTCGCGCTGAGGCCGAAGGCACCCGCATCCGCCTCGAGGCCGAGGACGACGCCGAGCGAGCGTACGAGAGCGCCGAGGGGGCGCTCTCCGACCTCCTGGCCCAGGTGCGCCACGCCCGCAGCGAGCTGCACCAGGCCCGCCCCGGGATGCCGGGGATGCCGGAGTAGCCGCCGCGCCCCCCGATACAATCGAGGCGTGCCCCGCCCTCCACTGCGCCTCATCGTGTCCGACTTGCTGCGCGATCCGGGGCACCGCCGCGCCGTCGACCTCGAGGCCCCGGTGGATTGGGCCCTCGAGCTCTCCCGGGTGGACCCGAAGACGCCGCTGCGGGCTCACCTGGTGCTCGAAGGCACCTCCGGGGGCATCGTGGCGCGGGGACGGGTAGCGGTCACGGCCCGCCATATCTGCCGGCGCTGTCTCACCGAGTGGGCCGAGCCCCTGGAGGTGGAGATCCTCGAGGTGCTGGCCACCGATCCCGAGGCGGAGTATCGCCTTCACGGGGACGAGGCGGACCTGGAACCACCGCTGCGCGACGCGGTGCTCCTCGCCATGCCCCTCCGGCCCCTGTGCCGCCCCGACTGCCGCGGACTTTGCGCGGTGTGCGGGGCCGACTTGAATACGGGTTCCTGCCCAGGGCACGACGAGGCGCCGGGTTTCCCTTTCGCGTCGTTGCGTGACCTGTTGGAACCCTGAGCTAGCGAAACGAGGCGAATCGTCATGGCGGTCCCCAAGAAGAAGATGTCCCGCTCCCGCACCCGGCAGCGGAAGGCGGGGTGGAAGCTGTCCCGCCCATCCACCACGGCCTGCCCGCAGTGTGGGGCCGCCAAGGCGCCCCACCGGGCCTGCCCGCAGTGCGGTACCTACAACGGGCGGGAGGTAGTGAGCACCTCCTGAGGGTGCCATGACCCGCATCGCCCTCGACGCCATGGGCGGCGACCGTGCGCCGCAAGAGACCGTCAAGGGCGCCGTCGACGCCGCCGCCGGCGGCGTCGAGGTCGTCTTGGTGGGAGACGAGGCGCGGCTGCGCCCGCTGCTCCGGGAGTCCGGGGCCGATCTGCCGGTCGTCCACGCTCCCGAGCAGATCGGCATGGGGGAGGACGTCTCGCGGGCCATCCGCGACAAGAAGCGGGCCTCGATAAGCGTGGCCGCTCGCCTGGTGGCCGAGGGCGAGGCGGACGGCCTGGTCTCCGCCGGGTCCACCGGGGCCACGGTGGCCGCCGGGGCCATCCTGGTGGGGCGAGCACCCGGGGTCTCCCGGCCCGCCCTGGCCGCCGTCTTCCCATTGGGTCACCCCACGGTGGTGCTCGACATTGGGGCCAACCTCGAGGTGCGTCCCGAGCACCTGGTGCAATTCGGCGTCATGGGGTCGGTGCTGGCGCAGGTCTACCTGGGGGTGGAGGATCCGGCCGTGGGCCTGCTCAACGTCGGGGAGGAAGAGGGCAAGGGCCGGCCCTTGGAAAAGGAGTCCTTCGCGCTCTTGGCCGCGGCCCCGTTGCGCTTCGCCGGGAACGTGGAGGGGCGCGACCTGGGACGAGGCGCGGCCGATGTGTTCGTCACCGACGGCTTCAGCGGCAACGTGCTGCTCAAGGGAGTCGAGGGGACGGTTTCGGCGATGAGCCGGCTGGTGCTGGCCGCCCTGAGCGAGGACGACCCGGCCCTGCAAGCCGCCCTGCCCGTGGTACTGCCTCGTCTCGCCGTCCTGCGAGAGAGCCTCGACCCCGACACCCACGGGGGCGCCCACCTGCTGGGCACGCGGGGCACCGTGGTGGTGGCCCACGGTTCCGCCTCCCGGGTGGCTGTTGCCAATGCGCTGCGCCTGGCCTCCGCAGGGGCCGAGCGGGGCCTGGTGGCGAGAGTGGCCGAAGGCCTGGCCCGTGTCTGAGGCGCCCACCGCCCTGGAGCGGTCGCTGGGCTACACCTTCGCCGACCGGGGCTTGCTGCGCCGTGCCCTGACCCATCGCTCCCACGACCCGGAGGGCTCCAACGAGCGCCTGGAGTTCCTGGGGGACGCGGTGCTGGAGTTCGTCGTCACCGCCCACCTGTATGCCACCTCGGGCCGCAACGAGGGGGAGATGACCAAGGTGCGGATCTCGGTGGTCAGCCAGGACGCCTTGGAGGAAGTGGCTCGCACCATTGGGGTTGGGGCGGCGGTGCTGCTCGACGCCGGCGAGGAGGAGACCGGAGGCCGGGACAAGCCCTCCATCCTGGCCGACACCCTGGAGGCCCTGCTGGGGGCGGTCTACCTCGACGCCGGGCTGGAGGCGGCACGCCGGGTGATCCTGCGCCATTGGGCCCTGCTGTTGGCGGCGCGCAGTGAGTCGCCGGGCGAGCGCGACTCCAAGTCACGGTTGCAGGAGAACCTGGCCCGGGTCGGGCTGGCGCCGGCCTACTCCTCCCAGGGGGAGGGGCCCGACCACGCCCGGGTCTTCTTCGCCACGGTCAGCGCCGGCGGGCGCGTGCTGGGCTCGGGCACCGGCACCTCCAAGAAGGGGGCGGAGCAGGCGGCGGCCCGCAGTGCATTGGACCTCCTGGCCGGCGAGGTAGGCGAGGATGCCTGAGCTCCCCGAGGTCGAGATCACCCGGCGCCACCTGGAGCCGGTAGTGCGGGGGGCCCGGGTGGGCGAGGTGGCCGTGCGCCGGGCGCGGGCCCTGCGCCTGCAGCCCCATCCGGGCGACTTCGCCGTCCGCCTGCAGGGGCGGCGGGTCCTCGCCCTCACCCGGCAGGGGAAGTACCTGCTCGGGGACCTGGGGGACGGCCTCACCTGGGTCACCCACCTTGGCATGTCGGGGCGGATGTCGCTGGCGGGGCGGGAAGAGCCCGAGGCGCCGCACACCGCGGTGGTGGTGTCGCTCGAGGCAGGGCCCCAGGTGCGTTTCGTGGATCCGCGCACCTTCGGGCACACCGCGGTGCTCACCGCCGACGAACTGGCCGCTGCCGGGCCGGCGCGGCTGGGCCCCGATGCCCTCGATGCCCTGCCGCGCAGCCCCGTCCTGGTCGCCCGCCTCGCCGGCCGGCGCGCTCCCATCAAGCCGCTGCTGCTGGATCAGAGGCTGCTGGCTGGGCTGGGGAACATCTACGCCGACGAGGTGCTTCACCGGGCCCGGGTGCGCCCCGATCGGCCGGCGGGGTCGCTGAATCGCGAAGAGGTCGCCGCCCTGCGCCGGGCGGTGCGGCCGGTGCTGGAGGCGTCCTTGCGCCGGGGCGGGACCAGCCTGGCCGACCTGGCCTACCTGCTCCCCGACGGCCGGGCTGGCGGCTACCTGGAACGGCTGGCGGTCTACGGGCGGGCGGGGGAGCCCTGCCGGCGTTGCGGCGGCGCCGTGGAGCGAATGGTGCTGCGAGGCCGCAGCGCCTACTTCTGCTCGGGGTGCCAGCGATGAACCGGGGCGCGCCCCCGGCGGCCCGGCGCTTCCTGGTACAGGGACGGGTGCAGGGGGTCGGCTTCCGCTGGTCCACCATGGCGGAGGCAGAGCGCCTGGGCTTGGCCGGCTGGGCCCGCAACCTGCCCGACGGGCGAGTCGAAGTCCACGCCCAGGGCAACCCCGCCGCGCTGGCGGCCCTGGCCGCTTGGCTGCGCGCGGGGCCCATCGGGGCCGAGGTGGTTGCGGTCGGGGAGGAACCGGCGCAGGTGGGGGCCGGCCTGGAGGGGTTTGAGATCAGGCCATGAATTCCAGGCGTGTGATTCGCCGGTGATAGCCTGATCACAGCCTTGCACCTGAAGACCCTCACCCTCGTCGGCTTCAAGTCGTTTGCCGATCGCACCCGGCTGGAATGCGAGCCGGGGGTGACGGTCGTGGTCGGCCCCAACGGCACCGGCAAGTCGAACCTGGTGGACGCCCTGGCCTGGGTCATGGGCACCCAGGCCACCAGCGTGCTGCGCACCCAGCGCATGGAGGATGTGATCTTCGCCGGTACGGCCACCCGGCCGGCCCTGGGCCGCGCCGAGGTCTCCCTTACCTTCGACAACTCCGACGGGCGGCTCCCCCTGGACGTGCCCGAGGTCACCATCACCCGCCGGCTCTACCGCGACGGCACCTCGGACTACGAGATCAACGGGACCTCCTGCCGCCTGCTCGACATCCAAGAGATGCTCTCCGACAGCGGGGTGGGCCGCCACCAGCACGTCATCGTCGGCCAGGGGCGGGTGGACGCCGTGCTCAACGCCGGGCCCGAGGAGCATCGGGCGGTGATCGAGGAGGCCGCCGGGGTCATCAAGCACCGCCTGCGCCGCGACCGTTCGCTGCGGCGGCTGGAGGCCACCGACATCGACTTGGCCCGGCTGCAGGACCTGCTCGGCGAGCAGCAGCGGCGCATGGGCCCGCTGCGCCGCCAGGCCCGAGCGGCGGAGCGGCACGAGGCCCTCAAGGAGGAGTGGCGGGCACTGCGCCTGTGGGTGGGAGGGGAGCATCTGCGCACCATCGAGGGGCGCCTGCAGGAACTGGGCGAGGTCGAGGGCGGTACGCGGGCCCGACTCGACGCCGCGCTGGCCGAGAAGGAGGGACTGGTCGAAGCGCTGGCGCGCCTGCACCAGGCGGTGGAGGCCACCGGCAGGTTGCTGGAACGCGACACCGCTGCCGCCGCCCATCTGGAGACCGTCTCCGAACGCCTGCAGCGCATTGCCATGGTGGCTCGCGAGCGCCGCGGTGCCCTGCAGGGCCGGGCGGAGGGAGCCGGGCAGCGCCGCCGGGACCTCGAGGAGGAGCGCGCCGACCTGCGCACGCGCCTCGCCGCCACGGCCGAGGAGGAGGCCCTTGCCCGGGCCGATGCCCAGCGGCACGAGGCAGCCCGCCGGGCGCTGGAGGACGAAGAGCGCAGCCTGGCCGAACAGGGGCGCCTTCCCGCCGAGGGGGTGGTCGCCACTCTGCGGGGCGACCTGGCCGCTCTGGAAGCCGCCGCCCAGCGCGACGAGGGCGAGGCCCTCGCGCTGGACGAGCGGCGGGCGCTGGTGGCGGCGCAAGTGGCCGCGGCGGCCGCCGAGCTGGAGCGGCTGAGCGCCGAGGTGGACGCCCTGCGGGAGCAGGCCGAGCCGGCTGCCGAAGCCGCCCGGCGGGCGGCCGAGCGGTCCCGCGAGGCCCAGGTGGTGCTCGACGAAGCCCGGCGTGGCCTAGCCGAGGCCCGGCTTGCCGAGGCGGCGGCCGAGGCGCGGGTAGAGGCTCTGGAGGCGGCAGTGGCTGGGCTGGGCGATCCCGAGTCGCGGCGGCGGGCCGCCGCCCTCGCCGGAGTGCTGGGCCCGGTGGTGGCCCGTCTCGATGTTCCCGCGCCGCTGGCGGCGGCGGTGGATGCCGCCCTGGGGCCGTGGAGCGAAGCCTTCGCCGTGGCGGCACCGGAGGTGGTGCCGGGGGCGGTCTCCTCACTGAAGGCGTCAGGCCTCGGCGGGGCGGCCTTCGCCGCTTCAGGAGGCGTCGCGGGGGAGGCGGCCGCCCGGGTGGTGGCTGCCGAGGCCGGCATCGACGCCCTGGTGGACCTCCTGGGCCCGGAGGCCGATGCGCCGCTGGCCGCGGCGCTGCTGGGCGATGTGGTGGTGGTCGAGGGGTGGGCGGCCGCCTGGTCGCTGGTGCAGCGGCATCCCGGCTTGCGAGCCGTGACTCCGGACGGCGACCTGGTGACCTCCTTCGGGGTTCGGGCGGCGTCCCCCGACGGCGCCGGGCCCACCGCCCTGGAAGCGGCCCGGGTGGCCCTGGAGCGCGCCCGGGTGGAGGCCGCCCGGGCCTCCAGCCGGCACAACGCCGCCCGCCGCTCCGCCGAGGACACCGCCATTCGAGAGGAAAGCACCGCCGCCCAGGCCCGCCGTTTGGAGGCCCGCCTCCCGGAGGCCGCCGGAGGGCTGGAACGCGCCGAACGTGCGGCGGGCGAGGGATCCGCCGAACTGGCCCGCCTCGACGCTCGCCGTGCTGCGCTGGGCGAGGCCGGCCGGACCCGCCGGGAGCGGCTGGCCTTGCTCCGGCCGCAGATCGAGGCCTTCGAAGGCGAGGAAGCGGCTCGCCAGGCCGCCTGGGAGGCCCTGGCTCGCCGCCGCGAAGACGTGGCCGCCCGGCGGGAAGGTGCCCGGCGCGCCGGCGAGGAGGCGGCCGGCCTGGTAGCCACGGCGGTGGAGCGCCGCCGTCTGCTGGAGCGGCGCCTCGAAGAGGTGCATCGCCTGCTCGAGGACCTCACCGGGGACCAGGTGGACCCCGGCGAGGTGGAGCGCCTCGCCGATATCGAACAGCGCGCCCGGCGCGGCCTCGAAGCGGCGCGGCGCCACCTCGAAGTGCTGCGGGAGCGCCAGCGGGTACGGCGGGAGCAGGCCGGCGTGGAGGGACACGAACTGACCGCGGCCCAGGAGCAGCGGGAGGCGCTCGAAGCCGCGTTGACCGCCGACCGCGAGGCGCTGTCGGCGGCGGCCATCGAGGCCGCCGCGCTGGCGGTGCGCCTGGAAGGGGTGGCGGAGGGGCTGCGGCGCGACGTGGATGCCTCCGAGGAGAAGGCCCTGGCTGCTCCTCAGCCCGAGCTTCCCCAAGGGGTTGTGCCCGAGGAGCATCTGGAGTCGCTCGAGGCCGAGATCCGCCGCATCGGCCTGGTGAACCCGCTGGCTGCCGCCGAGTACCAGGAGCTGGCCGAGCGGGCTGCCTTCCTCGAAGGGCAGCTGGCCGATCTCGAAGGCTCGCGCCGTGAGCTGCGTAAGGTGATCGCCGCCCTGGACGAGGAGATCGCCCGGCTGTTCCGGGAAGCCTGCGACGACATCGGGCGCCGCTTCGAGGAGAACGTCGGGGTGCTCTTCCCCGGCGGTCGGGGCCGGCTGCGGCTCACCGATCCCGACGATGCCCTGGCCAGCGGGGTGGAGATCCACGTGCAGCCCATGGGCAAGAAGATCTCCCGCCTGGCCATGCTCTCCGGCGGGGAGCGCTCCCTGGCGGCCCTGGCTTTCCTCTTCGCCGTCTTTCGGGCGCGGCCCAGCCCCTTCTACGTGCTCGATGAGGTCGAGGCGGCCCTCGACGACACCAACCTGCGCCGCTTCATCCGCCTGGTGGGGTCGCTGCGCGACACCTCGCAGCTGGTGATCATCACCCACCAGCAGCAGACCATGGAAGCTGCCGACATGCTCTACGGGGTCACCATGGAACCCGGGGAGTCGTCGCGAGTGTTGGCCAAACGCCTCGAGCGGGAGGCGCGCCCGGCGGAGGATCGGCGGGAAGGGGCCCCCCGCTAGCGCCCGGCGCCTGCCGGTGCCGTTGCATCATCTCGCGGCGGGCCTATTGTCACAGGCCCCGGATGGCCGCTCACCAAGGAGGCCCGGGTGCTGTTGGTCGTTCTGATCGTGGTAGCCGTGGCCGTGGCCCTGGCCGTGGCGGCGTTCCTGCTGTGGCGCCGCCGCCGCCCGCGGGTCACCGACGTGCGCCGCGACGCCCCCACCGTGCCGGCGGCTGCTGCCGGCGGGTTGGCAAGCGGGCTGGCGCCCACCCGGCGGGCCCTGGGGGAGCGCCTCGCCGGGCTCTTCGGCGGGCGCCTCGACGCAGCGTTCTGGACCGGGCTGGAAGAGGCCCTGCTCGCCGCCGACGTGGGTGTGGCCGCCGCCGTGGGCATCGTGGAGCGCGTCCGCGCCGCCGGGCCGCCCGATGCTGCCGCCGCCCGGGCGGCGCTGCGCCGCGAGCTGGCCGGCGTCTTTGCCGGCCGGGACCGCTCGCTGGCTTTGCGGGGTGAGCCGGCGGTGATCGTCGTGGTCGGCGTGAACGGGTCGGGCAAGACCACCACCATTGCCAAGCTGGCGGCCCAGTTGCAGCAGCGGGGCTTGCCGGCGCTGCTGGCCGCGGCCGACACCTTTCGGGCGGCGGCCACCGAGCAGCTGGGGGTGTGGGCGGGACGGCTGGGCTTGGAGATGGTGGCCGGGCAGCAGGGGGGCGATCCGGCGGCGGTAGCTTTCGACGCGCTGCAGCGGGCCCGGGCTCGGGGCAAGGAAGTGGTGGTGGTGGACACCGCCGGGCGCCTCCACTCCAAGCGCAACCTCATGGAGGAACTGGGCAAGGTGGTGCGGGTGCTGGGCCGCGACGGCGGCGAGGTGGGGGAGGTGCTGCTGGTGCTCGACGGCACCACCGGGCAGAACGGCATTGCCCAGGCCCGGGCCTTCACCGCCGCCGTGGGAGTCACCGGCATCGTGCTCACCAAGCTCGACGGCACCGCGAGGGGAGGCATCGCCGTGGCCGTGGAGCGGGAGCTGGGGATCCCGGTCAAGCTGGTCGGGGTGGGGGAGCGGGTAGAGGACCTGCTGCCCTTCGACCCCGAAGCCTTCGTGGACGCTCTCCTGGGAGGATCATGACCGCCGAGGAACTCATCGCCGAGGCCCGGGCCGCGGCTCAGAACGCCTATGCCCCCTACTCGAACTTCCGGGTGGGAGCGGTGGTGGTGGATGCCGACGGCAACCACTACACCGGGGCCAATGTGGAGAACAGCGCCTACGGGGCGACCATCTGCGCCGAGGGGAGCGCCATCTCCCATGCCGTCTCTTGCGGGGCGCGCCGCCTCGACACGGTGGCGGTCTCCTGCCTCGATGCCGACGGTGCCGACGGCGGCTATCCCTGCGGCAACTGCCGTCAGCTGATGATGGAGTTCGGGGTGCGCCGGGTGATCGTCGACACCGTCGATGGTCCCCGGGAGCACACCCTGGAGGAGCTGCTGCCCTTCGGGTTCAAGTTCGACTGAGCGGGGTCGGACTCGGCCGTGCTCCCCATGAAGGGCGTGGCGAGAGCACGGCAGACTGAGGTAACGCCTGGGAAGTCGCCTGAGCCCAGCGTTGCAGTGTGGCGTCGACCCGGGTCTCGGCCTCGGGCCGTACACTCGCCGTATGGCCGACACGTTCGTCCCGGCCGCCTTTGAGGTGCCCGGCTCGTTCGAGGGCCCCGGGTTCCGGTTGGAGCCTTTGGGTCCTGAACACAACGAACGGGATCACGAGGCGTGGATGTCGAGCATCCCCCACATACGGTCGACGCCCGGGTTCCCGGACGGATCCTGGCCGACGCCGATGCCGTTGGAGCGCAACCGCCGAGACCTGGTTAGACACGCCCGGGACTTCGAGATGCGCCGGGGGTTCACCTACACGATCCTCGACGACAAGGCCGTCATCGGCTGCGTGTACATCTACCCCACGGATCGAGCCGGCCACGACGCCGAGGTGATCTCGTGGGTGCGGCAGAGCAGAGCGGAGATGGACACGGTCGTCTGGACGGCTTTGACGGAGTGGATCAGGGAGGCCTGGCCCTTCACCCACCCCTACTACGCCGAGCGCGGGTGAGACTCGGTCTGCTGGGATGAGGCTCGCTGAGCACACGACTGACTCGGGGTGTCGGTCTTCACCTCCCCCTTCAGAGGGGAGCCCCCGAGTTCTTGGGGGGGGTGCTTGTCCCAGCCTGGGCCCGTCGGTTTTCCGGGCGAGGGTGCGTCACCCTGGGGGAGGGGGTGAATCTGTTACCAGAGGCCCCGCCGGCAGAACGCCACTCACCGCTAGATAAGTCCGACAGTTATATGTACAACACTGCTCAAGAAGGTAACGAGTGGGAACGATCGGCATCCGGGACCTGTCCCGCAACACCAGCCAGGTGATCGACCAGGTCTCATCGACGGGGAGTCCCATGATCGTGACCAAGCACGGCCGTCCCGTCGCCGCCGTCGTCGCCGTCGACCCCGACGCCCTGGAGGACTTCGTCCTCGCCACGGCCCCGGAGTACGCCGTGGCCAGACGTGCTGCCGACGCCGACCTCGCTGCCGGCCGAACCCCACCCGCCGCTGCGGTTTTCGACCAGATCCGCCGCAAAGGCTGAGGCCGGAGGGTGCATCGCATCCTTCTCTCCACCCGGGCAGCCCGCGACCTGCCTGGCCTCGGCTCGGGACCCGAACTCGACCGGATCGAAGCCGGGCTCCAGCGCCTAAGCCGCAATGAGCCCAACCTCGACATCAAGCCGGTCACCGGCAGCACCCCATGGCTGCGGCTACGCGTCGGCGACTGGTGGATCCTGTAACGGCCGGCAGGCGACGAGATCTTGGTTGCCCGAATCATCCACCGCAGCGAACTCCAACGAGCGATTCGCACTCTGGAGTGACTCGCCGCTGCTCGACCCGGCTCGGGTAACCTCCCAGCCTCCCCTGGGGTGCGGCGCGAATTCGGTGCCTGAGAGCCCTGATCGTGTCGGGTACCCCTCGACTGCATGCCGAGTCGGCCCGGCAGAATGCCGAACTAGCCGAGCCCTGGAGTGTGGTGTGGGCCGTGACCGAGGGTGTCGTCTACTTGTCGATGATGATCAGGGCAGCGGTGACAAGAGCGCCCACCGCCAGGATCTCATCCGCACTGCCGAAGTCGAACACCCCGAACAGCATCAAAGCCCAGTAGACCAAGACGACCGCCAGAACCTGCTGCCAGAACTTGGGCTTCCCTAGCTTGAACTTCATCGGACCTCCCGCGGGCGCCTAGTCGAACACGCCGAAGATGTTGAGGCCGCCGAGCAGTATCCCGATGATCAGGAGCACTACGCCCAGAAGCATTTTGCGGCGGTACATGTAGATGGCACCTGCGATGATGAACACCACGCCGATGGCGATGGTGATCGGCACGGTGGCCGCTGCGAGGATGGTCGCAAGCATGGGGCCCTCCCTTCACAGACTCAACCCTAGACGGAGTTCTGTCGTCACGCAGGCCGAGCAGGAAGATCCTTAGTTGGAGGGAACCGGGGTCGGCCGGACGGTGTTCTCACCACCGAGCGCAGAGACAGCCCAAACAGACCGGCTGCCGTGCAAGGTCCCAGAGAACTCGTACGCCATGCTGCCTTCGCTGCAGTGTGCGTCCCCCTGAAGATGACCCGAGCTAAGGCTGGTAACCCCCGACCTCACCCTGGGCGAGGGCGCCCGGACTCGACTGCCGGTGTGGTGTCCGGTTTCGTGTCGTACCCGGGCGGTACATCGGTGTTGTGTGTACTGAGCTTGTCTCTCTGGCCGAGTCATCGGCTTCTGAGGTTCTGGATCGCCTGCCTGATGAAGGAGTGGCCGGCGAGCTGGTAACCGCGCTGTGGGAATCTCGCCGCTGGAATGCTCGGGTTACCGGTCTGGTCACGGTGGCCGAGAAGCGGGATCTGGCCCGGAAGCAGGGTTACCCGTCGACTACCGAGTGGCTCATGGCTCTCTCGGGCGAGCCCGCCGGTGCCTGCCGCAGCAAGGTGGCAGTAGCGGAGGCGTTGGAGCGAATGCCCGAGACCA
>JAFGCH010000114.1 GCA_016932695.1 Acidimicrobiia bacterium
TCTGCGTCCGAGGCGAAGAGGAGCTCCACCCGGTCGGCTCCGTGGCGAGCCGGAGGGGTGGGATGCACCACGACCCGCAGGACGGGCGAGCGGAAACCAAGCTCGCGCAAGTGCGTTTCGGCGGTCGCGCCGAGGCGAGCGCCGGCGGCTTGGCGCGCCGCGGCGAGGCGGCTTCCGCGCCCCGCAAGTTCCTCGGCTGCGGCGGCCTCCCGCTCGGCCAGGGAATCCGCCCGCTCCAGGAGGCCTTCGAGGTCCCGTGCCCGCTGCGCGGCGGCGGCGGCGAAGGACAGCACCTCCTCGAGGCTGTCGCCGTACTTGCGGCGCAGGTCGGCCAGTACCGCCAGGCGCTGCTGCACCACGTCGAGCGCTCCCGGGTCGTGCTCCCCCTCCTCTCCGCGAAGGCGCAAATCGCCGGCCAGGTCGGTCGCCTCCTCCGCCAGGCCGGCAGCGCGAGAGGCAGCTTCTTGCAGGCCGGGGTCGTAGGCCGCGGCCCGGCGCAGAGCGCCGACGGCGGCACCGAGGGCGTCGAGCCCGCCGCCGTCGGCACTGAGGGCAGCGTGGGCGGCGGCGAGGTTCTCGGCGATCTCCTGGGCGTGACGGAGACGGGCCACCCGCTGGGCTAGCTCGGCATCCTCCCCGGGGGAGACTCCTGCGGCGGCGATCTCCCGGGCCTGGTGGCGGCTGAGGTCGAGTTCGCGTTCCAGGGCGCGCCGGTCGCCACCGAGGGCGGCCCGGTCGGAGACGATGGTCTGCCACTCCTCCCAGGCGCGGCGGTAGGCGTCGCGGTCGTCGCGCCCGGCGTCGTCGAGGGCCGCATCCACCATGGACCGGACGGCCGCATCGCGCCCCAGGCCCACATGCTCATGCTGGGCCACGATCTCTACGAGCCCCTGCAGGCGCTCCTCCAAGATGCGCCGCGGCACTATGGAGCCGTCCAGATAGGCCCGGGAGCGGCCCTCCTCCAGCCGGCGGGCCGCCGCCAGTTCTCGGCCCGCGAAGACGAAGCGGCCCTCCACTCGGGTCTCGAGCCCGGCCGGCCCGATCCGGTCGCTGCGCGCTGGGTCCCCGCGGAGCAGGCGCAGCGCCCCCAACAGCAGGGTCTTGCCCGCTCCGGTCTCTCCGGTGACGGCCACCAGGCCCGGCCCGGGAGCCACCCGAGCGGCGGCGATCAAACCCAGGTTCTCGACGAGGAGCTCGTCAAGCATCGTGAAGGTGGAATCGCTCGCGCACCGCCACGGTGAAGTGGCGCGGCCACAGTTCTACAAACCGCGCCGCCCGCTCCCCCCGGAAGACGACGACCTCTTCGCCCGGCGCCAGCAGCGCCAGTGTGCGGCCGTCCACGTTCACCCGGGCCGGGCGGTCGTCGTCGACGGTCAGGCGCAGGCTCATGTCGGGGCGGAAGACGATGGGGCGGGAGAACAGGTTGTGGGGTGCCACCGCGGTGAGGACCAGCGCCTCCAGTTCGGGATCGACCAGAGGCCCGCCGGCGGAGAAGGTGTAGGCGGTTGATCCCGTGGGAGTGGCCACCACGACCCCGTCCGCTCGGTAGGAGACCAGGCGTTCCGTTCCCACCACCACCGAGATCTTGACCACATGCTGGCTGATCGCCTTCTCGACCACCACGTCGTTGAGCCCGACCGCGTCGGCCCGACCGCGGACCCGGGCACAGAGCGTCATGCGCCTCGACTCGGCCCAGCCCCCGGCAGCGAGAGCATCGATAGCGGCGTCGAGGCGCCCGGGCTCGACGCGGGTGAGGAAGCCGACATGCCCCGCGTTCACCCCCAGGACCGGGAGGTCGGCCTCGAGCGCTACCCGCACCGCTTCGAGCATGGTCCCATCGCCGCCGACGGCTACCACCACCGCCGCATCCAGCGGGCCGTTCGGCGGCCTCGCCACCGTCCCCGGGACGCGTCGGGCGTCTTCGGGGAGGGCGGTGACCACGATGCCCCGCGGCGCCGCCCGCGCCACAAAGTCGGCGGCCAGGGCCGCCGCGCCCTCGCGCTCGGGGTGTAGCACCAGGGCCAGCTTCACGGGGTCACCACCTCGTTCCAGCGCTCCACGGCGACGCTCGGCGGTTCTCCCCACACCGCGTGCAGGAAGAACTCGCGATTGCCGGTCGCCCCGGGCAAGGGAGACGCGCATGCGGCGCGGGGGCCTAAGCCCTCGGCGGCAAGAGCCTCGGCCACTCCGACCAGGGCATCCCGGTGAGAACGCGGGTCGGTCACCAGCCCGCCTCGGCCGAGGCGGGCTCGTCCCACTTCGAACTGCGGCTTCACCAGCACAACGTACTCCGTGGCGGGCCGGCCGCAAGCCGCCAGGGGCGCGGCTAGAAGGCGCAGCGAGATGAAGGACACGTCCGCCGTGACCAGGTCGAAGGGCGCGCCGAGAGCCGCCGGGTCGGCCAGCCGGAAATTGGTGCGGTCGAAAACGGTGACGCGCGGATCACTCCGGAGTCGCCAATCGAGCTGCCCATAGCCCACGTCCACCGCGTTCACCGCGGCCGCTCCCGCCCGCAGCAAGACGTCGGTGAACCCCCCCGTGGAGGCGCCCACGTCCAAGCAGCGCTTGCCGCCGGGGTCTACGTCGAACACCTCCAGCGCGGCGGCGAGCTTCACCCCACCCCGGCTGGCCCAGCGGGGCTCATCATCGGCAACCTGGACGGGGACCGAGTCGTCCACGAGGGTCGAAGCCCGGGGAGCGACCACCCCATGCACCCAGACCTGGCCCGCGGCGATGGCCCGCTGCGCCGCAGTGCGGGTGGGGACGAGACCGCGGCGTACCAGTTCGAGATCGAGCCGCCGGCGGGTCAGCGGATGGCCTCGGGATGGCGGGCGGGATCGAGCCAATCGCCCAGCACACGGGCGACGGCGTCGGCCAGCTCGGGAGCATCGGCCGGGTCGGCGTCCTCGAGGGCCCGGAGCATCGAGTCGAGCGGCGTAGTATCCATGTCGTCATTATTGCTCCCCAGCCGGACAGGAAGCGGTTTTGCTGCCGATCCGCGATATCAACCCCACCCGGGCCCGCCCCTTCTTGACCTGGGCCCTGATCGCGGCCTGTGTGCTCGTGTACTTCGCCCTCCAGCCGGCCGCGGGCAGTGCCGAGGAGGTGGAGTTCCTCTACGAGCGGGCCGCCATCGCCTGTGAGATCACCACCGGCGACCCTCTGGATCGGGCCGAGATCATCGAAGGGGTCTGCCGCGACGGCCCCTCCTCCCCCATCTTCCCCGACAAGAACGTCTGGCTCTCCGTCGGCGTGTCCATGTTCCTCCACGGTGGCCTGCTGCACCTGCTCTTCAACATGTGGAGCCTGTGGATCTTCGGCAACAACGTCGAGGAGGCTTTCGGGCCGGTGGGCTATCTGCTGCTGTACGGCGCTTCCGGGGTGGCGGCCACAGCCGGCTTTGTCTGGGCCAATCCCGATACCACCGTTCCGCTGGTGGGGGCCAGTGGGGCCATCGCCGGGATCATGGGGGCCTACCTCGTTCTGTTCCCGCGGCACCTGGTCTTGACCCTGGTGGTCTTCTGGATCGTCGGGGTCCCCGCGGTCTTCTTCTTGGGCCTGTGGTTCGTCAGCCAGTTCTTCCTGAGCGGCGATGCCGGCGCCATCGCGTGGGAAGCGCACGTCGCCGGCTTCCTGTTCGGGATGCTGGTGACGCTCCCCTTCCGCCGCCGCCTGCTGGGCAACACCTTGCAGCCCTACCCGCCGGTGTCGGCCCGGGCCGGGTCCCGCTAGTTAGGGCAGGCGGTCGGGCAGGTGCGCCAGGCTCGGCACCACGATGTCGGCGCGTAGGTGTTGAGGCACCTCAGCGGGGTCTCTGATCACCCCGGTCAACACGAGGACGGTAGTCCAATTCTCATCGCACCCCAGGGCGAGGTCGGTTTCGGGACGATCGCCGACAACCCATGTCGGCCCGGGGCCCAGGGCCCGCCGTACGAGTGCAGTCATCGCCGGGTACGGCTTCCCGACCACTTCGGCCCGCCGTCCCGAGGCCGCCTCCACCGCGGCGACGATGGCCCCCCCTCCGGGCCACAGCCCGGACTCGGTCGGGTAGGTGGGATCGGCGTTGCAGGCGATCAGACGCGCCCCGCCCAGCACCGCCCGGGTCGCCCGGCGCAAGTGGTCGTAAGTGAGCTGTCGATCGAGGCCCACGACCACGCTGCGGGCCTCATCGGGGTCGGGGCTCAGGGCGAGCCCGGCGGCTTCCAGGGTAGGGCCCAGACCCCCTTCACCCACCACCAGGACCGGGGCGTCGGCGGACGACAGCACGGAAGCGGCGGCCATGGCGGAAGTCACCACCTGTTCCGGCCGTGCCCGGTAGCCGCCCACGGCTGCAATGTGAGCCGCCACCTCGGCCGGTAGGCGGATGGGGGCGTTGGTGGCGAAGATGATGCGGTAGCCCCGTTCTTCCAGCGCCTGCAGAGCCGCTCCGGCCCCGGGAACTGCGGTCTGCGTCAGGTAGACCACCCCATCGAGGTCGCAGACGAGGTTGCCTCTGCTCCCTCCGGCGGGGACGCTCATAGGGGCCTCCAGCCGGCGAGATTCGGGCGCCTCAGATGCAGTCGCGGCACAGCATTCGGCGCTTGTCGGCGAGCTGAGTACGGCGCTTCACCAAGAAGCACTTGCTGCACACGAACTCGTCCTCGCCTACGGCGTCGGCCTCCAACTCGAGCTCGATGGCTTCCCGGCGGAGCTTGCGCAGCTCTTCCACCTCGTCTACCGGCAGAGACTCGGCAGCTTCGTCGTCGGTGAGCATGTCGAGCTCTTCGGCCTCGAGCTCGTCGAGGGCTTCTTCTTCCCCCTCCTCGCCTTCGTCCTCCTCGAACTCCTCCTCTTCGAAGGTCTCGGGCTCGGCGAAAGCTTCTTCCTCTTCCTCTGCCTCTTCGGCTTCCTCATCGAAGCCGGGGGCAGGCTCCTCGGGGAGCTGTTCCTCTTCCTCCTCTGGCCAGGCGTCTCCCTCCGGCTCTTCGTCGGCGAAGTCATCGGGGGGCGGTGTACGGGGAGGCACCATGACACTCCTGTGCGAGGGCGGCCGGGAGTATAGGGCGGGGGCGGCCCGCGAGTCAGACCTTGACTTGCAGCGCCTTCGGCTCTAGATGCACTCGGACCGGGGTCTCCCCCAGGTAGTCCCCATCGACCTCGATCGGCCAGGGACGGGCCGTAGCCACCGCGACGCGGCCCGAGCGGAAGCGGGTCACCAGGGGGTGGGCGAGGTGGCGCCCCCGGCTGACCTTCGGCAGGAGGACCAGGGCGCTGGTCTTGGGTCCGGTGTACACCTGAACGTCCAGCAAGCCGTCGGCCGGGGACGCCCGGGGGGCCACGTTCATGTTGAAGCCGAAGTACTGGCCGTTGGCCAGCACAACCGTGTTCGCCTTGCCTTCGAAGGTGCGGCGGTCCATCTCGAGGGTGAGGCGGGTGGTGCGGAACAGGGGGAGCGTCGCCCAGAAAGCGGCCTTGTAGCGGAAACGTCCGAGGTGCCGGGTGGCCCGCTCCGCCGTCCGCACCGTGGCGGCGATCACTCCAATGTCGAGCACGTTGAGGAAGCGCCGCACCCCCCAGGCCCCCTCCGCCACCCCGACGTCCACCGTGAAGGTAGCCTCGCCCGTCAGGTGCCGGGCGGCGGCCTCGAGGTCCTGGGGGATGCCGAAGGTCCGGGCGAAGTCGCAGCCCGAGCCCGCGGGCAGGATGCCCAGGGTGGGAGGCTCCCTCCAGGGCGTCGCCAGCAGGGCGTCCGCCACCAGGCTCACCGTGCCGTCCCCTCCCACGGCCACGAAGCGGCGAGCCCCCGCCCCGATGCCCTCGGCCACTAGGGCGCGCAGGTGGCCGGCCGACTCCGATGCCCGGATTTCGGCTTCGAGCCCCACCTCCCGCAAGCAGGTGCGTACCCGCTGCTCCCAGGGCTCGCGGCTCCCTGCCGCCGGGTTCACTACCACCCACCAGGTCATACGGCTCCCGCAGCGGCCACGACGCCGCGATCCAGCGCCGCCGCCGCGGCGCTCAGGGTCGGGTGCAGGTGGGGGGCGGCGTCGCTCATCTGGCGCAGTAGATCGATGAGTTGCCGGCAGTTGCGTACAAAGTCGCCCACGCCGGTCCCTTCTTCCCCGAACAGGTCCTCGAGGCGCGCCCCCCGCCCCCAACGGTAGGCGATCGCCGCCAGCCCCGCTTCCGGTTGACGGGTTCCGTGAAGGCCGGCACGGTCCTCGTCGGCCCCCAGGCACTCCCAGAGGCGCTGCACCCGTTCGCCGAGTTCCTCGAGGTGGCGGGTCGGCCAGGGCTCGCTGCTTCCCTCCCGGCGCGGGTCGTAGGTGAAGAGCGAAGCCAGGGCGGCAGCCTCGGCAGGCTGGAGGCCATCGAACCAGCCCCGTTCGAGGGATTCGGTTACCAGGAGGTCGCGATCGTTGTAGATGAAGCGCAGACGCTGCCCGGCCGGCGTGAGCTCCCAACCGTCGGCGTAGCCCCAGCGCTGGAGGAGGCTTAAGACAGCCCGCAGACGAGGCACCATGCCGGCGCCGACGGCCCGGCGCCGCCGCCGCATCGCCTCGAGTCGGCGCTCGCGTCGGCGGGCAGAGCGCAGCGCGGCCAAATGGGTCGCCAGGTCGGGGCAGGCCGCCGCACCTGCCGTCTCGGCTCGGCCCTCGCCGTACGCGGGAAGCGGTGCCGCCGTCGGTTGCCACCGGCGCAGCAAGGACGCCACGGTACGGCGGTAGTCGGCTTCGCGTGGGCGATACGGCTCGGGCAGGGTGATGCGCCCCGCCAGGGCCGCGGTGGGCGGTAGGTCGTCGGGAGCCAGGCGCTGCAGGGCCTCGTTCTCTCCGACGGTCAGGAGTCGGGGCCGCTTGCCGTGGCCGCGAGCCACAATGACCCGCCTCTCCCGCCGGCCGGCGCTTTCCCACTCGAGAACGTCCCCGGCACTGGTCGCGGCGACGAAATCGCTCATGACTTGGTCCCGGGCGCGGGCTCCCTCGGCGGCGAGAGCCCAGATGTCGCCCCGCTCACACTCGGCCGCGGCCCGGTCGGCAGCCAAGGCCTCCTCCTCGGCAGCGATGGCCGCCTCCAGCCCGGCGGCCTCGCGCTGCTCCTCGTATTGGGCGAAGGAGGCGTTGAGCAGTTCTTCGGCTCGGGGGCGCGCGTAGTTGGCCACCAGGTTGGCCGCCATGTTGTAGGTGGGGCGGAAGGAGGAGCGGAGAGGATGGGAGCCGGTGGCGGCGATGGCGGCCACCTGCTCGAACGGGAGGTGGGGCGAATGCAGCACCACTGCCGTGCCCCGGCGGTCGATCCCCCGCCGCCCGGCCCGTCCGGTGAGCTGGGTGTAGTCGCCGGCTTGCAGCAACTCGTGGCCCTCGCCGCCGAACTTGGTGAGGCTCTCCAGCACCACCGCCCGGGCCGGCATGTTGATGCCGAGGGCCAGCGTCTCGGTGGCGAACACCAGCTTCACCAGGCCGGCAGCGAAGAGGTGTTCTACCGTCTCTTTGAACGCCGGCACCATGCCGGCGTGATGGGGAGCCACTCCCGCTTCCAGCCCCGCGAGCCAGCGCCCGTAGCCCAGCACTGCCAGGTCGGCCGGGTCGAGGTGAGCAGTGTGGGACGTCGCCTCCGCCCGAATCCGGGCGGACTCGTCGGCAGTGGTGAGACGGAGCCCGTGCTGTGCCGTCGCCCAGGCTGCGGCGGCACATCCCGCCCGGGAGAAGATGAAGTAGATGGCGGGGAGGAGGCCCTCGGCGCGCAGGAATTCGCAGACCTCGGTGCGCCGTGGGGCGGCATAACGCCGGTGGGAGGCGTCCCGCGGCCGCAGCATGGCCATAAGGCGGCTGTTCGGCCGGCGGCGTTCGGCGTTCTCGAAGACGGGGAGGAGGCGCAGCCGCCCACTCTCCCAGCGATCGCGCAACAGGTAGAGAGACTCGAGGGGCACAGGGCGCTCCCGCTCGATGACCAGCGTGGTCGGGCCCCGTCGCTCTTGGATCCAGCCGGCGAAGGCCTCGGGGTTGGCGACGGTGGCGGAGAGGCAGACCAGGCGTATCGCCGGGTCGAGATGGATGATGATCTCCTCCCAGACGGGCCCTCGCTCCCGGTCTTGGAGGTAGTGCACCTCGTCCAGCACCACGATCCCCACACCCGCGAGGTCGGGGCTGCCGGCGTACATCATGTTGCGCAGCACCTCGGTGGTCATGACCACCACCGGCGCCCGGCCGTTTATCGAGTTGTCGCCGGTGAGGAGGCCCACGGCCTCCTCACCAAGGCGGGCGCGGAAGTCGCCGAACTTCTGGTTGGAGAGAGCCTTCAGCGGCGTGGTGTACAGGGCCCGCTGCCCGCGGCCCAAGGCCCGCGCCACGGCCGCTTCAGCCACCACGGTCTTGCCCGCCCCGGTGGGAGCGCAGACCACCACGCTCTCCCCACGGTCGACGGCGGCCGCCGCTTCCGCCTGGAACCGGTCGGCGGGAAAAGGAAGTCCGGCTAGATAGCCGGCGGCAGTCATCGTGGGTCTCCGGCGGCCGGAGGAGAGGCGTGGCTCACCGGGTCATGCTAGGAACCGGGCCCGAGCGGCAGGGTGGCGAACGGAGCAGGCAGATCGATTGCCGCGGCACCAGGCCCGCTTCAGGAGCGGAGATGCTCCCGCCAGTTCTCCCGGTCCAGGCCGGCCATGAACTCCCGGATCTCACCTTCGCTGATTGGGGTGGCGTCGTCGACCACCTCGTAGGCCACCCCCGTGGCCAGGAGGATGCTGACCACCCGGTGGTTTGCCGGCCGCTGTTGCACCTGCTCGCAGTGCGGGCAGCGGAATTGGTACGTGCCGGTCCCCCGACACGGGGTCAAGCGCAGGGCTAGGTCGGCGGGGGCCAACTCCACGTCGCCGCAGAGCGGGCACGAGGTGCGAATGGTGGTCATCTCTCGATCTCTCCCCCGGCCTTCGGGTGTTGACTCTGCGGCCGTTATCGGGGGTTCTGAGGGACCCCTGAATGACCATTGGCGGGATAGTCACATCGGGCTAGGCAGTGCCGTAGCGCCGTCGCAGCCGCCGACGGAGGTCGGCGGCGGCAGCGGCCGCCTCGGGGCCTTCGAGGAGCCGCGCCTGGCTCCCCAGACGCACCAGTAGCCGGCCCACCACCGCGGCGTCCGGGGCGGTGAAACGCACCACCGGCTGTCCCTCCTGCGGCGCCAGCACCTGAACCGGGTAGTACTCCGCTACCCACTGCGCCCCCGGGCCGAGGCGGATGACGGCCTCGACGTCGTCGGCTCCCGGGGCGTAGCGGACCGTGGCCGGCGGCGGCTCGGCAGGGGGGGTGAAGCGCTCGCCGGTGGGCCGGGCTTCCCGGATGCGGTCGACACGGAACACCCGCTCGCCTCCGGCCAGGCGGCAGTGCCCACTGAGGTACCAGTTACCCAGCGTGGAGAAGACGCGCCAGGGCTGCACCTCTCGCACGCTGGTCTCGCCCCGGCCTAGGGAGGTGTAGACCAGGCGCACCACCTCGCCCTCCTCGGCGGCGCGGTTGAGGGCATTCGCGAGTTCGGGCGCGGGCGGCAGGTCCACCGCCAGCGTGCCGTCGTCGGGGACCAGCACCGCAGCGAGCTTGGCGACTGCGGAGCGGAGGGCCTCGGGCGCCGCCCCCGAGGATTCCAGGGCCATGCCGGCGGCCAGCAGCGCCAGGCCTTCGCCCGCGGTCAGGCGCATCGGGCGGGCGAAGTAGTCGGCCAGATCGACCACTACCTCGTCGCCGTCGATGTAAGCCACCATCAGGTCGCCGGGGCCGTAGCCGGGGAGGCCGCTGACGAACACCGCCGCCAGGTCGCGGGCCAGTTCCGCCCGGGTGTAGCCGAATCGGGAGCAGACCTCGGCCACCTCGACCCCCGGATGGGCGATCACCCAGGGGAGCATCCCGAGGAGCCGCGAGAGGCGGACGGCGGTGCGTTCCCGGGTCACGGCAGCCCCACGTGATTCAGCAGGGCCTGCCGCAACTCGGGCGGCTGGAGGACCTCGGCCCGATCCTCGAACCCAACCATCCAACTTACAAAAGCCTCGACCGAGGCTACCCGCAACCGGGCGACCAGCCCTCCCCCGGGCTCCTCCGTGAGCACCGCCTCCCGACCCAACTGGCGGCGAGCCCACCAGGCGATCTCGGGATCGAAGCGCACCGTGACCTCGGTCGCGGCCTCCCCTGCTTGCCAGGGGGTGTCGGGAACAGCGTCCCCGGCGCGCCAGCCGCGCGGCCGGGTGAAGGCCCCAGGCCGGGAGCCCACCCGCAGCTCACTGAGGCGGTCGACCCGGAAGGCGCGCGGCTCGGACTCGCCGCGCTGGGGCCCGACCAAGTACCAGTGGCCGCGCCGATGCACCAGGCCGTAGGGCCGCACCCGGCGGGGTTTGCCTCTGTAGGCGAAGGCCACCTCCCGGGCTTCGGTCACCGCTTCAAAGAGCCGCTCCAACTCGCCGGGGGCCTCTCCCAGGTCGGCTCCCAGCACCGCCCCCCCGAACATGGGGGGCAGGCCGCCGAGCTTGAAGAGCACCCCCTGGTCGGGGGCTTGCCCGCCGGCGCGTACCACCTGTGCCGCCAGCCACAGGGCGGCGCGCTCTTCGTCGCTGAGGCCGGGGTCGGGAAGGGCGTATTCCTCTCCCTGCAGCACGTACCCTTGTTCGACCTCCCAGGCGTCGGTAGGCGCCAGGCGCAGCGGCACTCCCAGGCGGCGCAGGAGATCCTTGTCGCGTTCGAAGGTGCGCCGGAAGGCGTCGTCCCCCTCCTGCCCGTAGCCGGCCACGGTGTAGCGGATCTCGTCCGCAGTAACTGGCCGGCCGGTACTGAGCAGGAAGGCGAGCAGGTTGAGAAGCCGCTCGATGACCCGCTGCATGCCCCCGACTGTATCGACTGCCGCGCCCCGCGGGAAGGCGAGCGCGCCGTCAGAGCCCCGCGATCAGCCGGTCGACCCTCTCGTCGAAGGCCCGGAAAGGGTCCTTGCACAGGACGGTGCGCTGCGCCTGGTCGTTGAGCTTGAGGTGAACCCAGTCGACGGTGAAGTCGCGGCCCCGCGCCTTGGCCGCCTTGATGAACTCGCCGCGCAGGCGGGCGCGCGTCGTTTGTGGCGGGTTGATGAGGGCGCGCTCGACATCCTCGTCGGTCACCACCCGGTCCATGAGGCCGCGGCGCTCCAACAGGTAGTACAGGCCCCTCTCGCGGGTGACGTCGTGGTAGGCCAGGTCGAGAAGGGCCACGCGGGCGTCTCCCAGTTCCAGCCGGTGGCGGGCCCGGTAGTCCTCCACCAGGTGGAACTTGCTCACCCAGTCGCACTCCCGGCGTAAGGAGAGCGGGTCCTTCTCCAGGCCGGTCAGCAGGTGTTCCCACATGCCGACGGCCGTCTCGACCTGCGGCGGGAAGGGGTGCAACCGGCTGTAACGCAGTACCCGCTCGAGGTACTCCCACTGCATGTCGAGGGCCGAGAGCTCCCGTCCGTTGGCCAGGCGCACCCGGCGTCGGCAGGTGAGGTCGTGGCTGATCTCCCGTAGGGCCCGGATGGGGTTCTCCAGGGTCAGGTCGCGGAACACCACGCCCTCCTCCAGCATCTGCAGGAGAGCGAGAGTGCTCCCCACCTTGGCATAGGTGGCGTACTCGCTCATGTTGGAGTCGCCGGCGATGACGTGCAGGCGCCGATAGCGCTCCGCATCGGCGTGCGGCTCGTCCCGGGTGTTGATGATCGGCCGGCTGCGGGTGGTGGCCGACGATACTCCCTCCCAGATGTGCTCGGCGCGCTGGGCGAGGCAGAAGACCGCGCCCCGTGAGGTATGCAGCACCTTGCCGGCGCCGGCGAAGATCTGGCGAGTGACGAAGAAGGGGATGAGGGTGTCGAGCATCTGCTGGAAGTCCCCTTGCCGGGTGACCAGGTAGTTCTCGTGGCACCCGTAGGAGTTCCCGGCCGAGTCGGTGTTGTTCTTGAAGAGATGGACTTGGCCCCGGATGCCCTCGTCCTCGAGCCGTCCCTCGGCCGAGTGCAGCAAACCCTCGAGCACGCGCTCCCCCGCCTTGTCGTGGGCTACCAACTCGTAGAGGCTGTCGCACTCCGGGGTGGCGTACTCGGGGTGACTGCCGACGTCGAGGTACAGGCGGGCCCCATTCTCCAGGAACACGTTCGAGGATCGCCCCCAGGAGACCACGCGCCGGAACAGGTAGCGTGCCACCTCGTCGGGCGAGAGGCGGCGCTGGCCGCGCAGCGTGCACGTGACGCCGTACTCGTTCTCCATGCCGACTATGCGCCGTTCCACGACCGGCAGCGTACCCCGCTCCGGTCCCTGCGGGTTGCTCGTCCCGCCCGATACCATCCCGGTAGATGAGCGCCTCCCCCCTCGGCCCCTTCGTGCGCCTGGTCACCGTGGCGGACCCCGCCGCGGCGGACCTCTGGGCCGCCATGCTGCGCTCCGCCGGCATCGAGGCCCGCCTCCACGGGGAGTCTCTAGGGCCGTACCGTCTCACCGTAGGGGAGATGGCGACCACCGAGGTCTGGGTCCCGGAGGCGCAGTTCGACGACGCCCGCGCCGTGATCGAGCCGGGGGAAGCGCCGGCCTTTCCCGACGCGACCGAAGAGGTCCAGCCCGGCCCGGCTGAGCCCGAAGAGGCGAACGCCCTCGGCCGCTGGTGGGGGCTGGTAGCCCTCGGGCTCCTCGCCCTGCTGGCCTGGCGGCTTCTCTCCCGGCTCCTCTAGCCGCGAGCCATCTCTTGAGCGCTCAGCCTGCGAAAGGCCCGCCGCCCCAGGGTGCGATCCACTACTGCGGCTTCCCATTCGGTCGCTTGGAAGGTCCGCGAATTAGCCGCCTCGAACGCCGCCACCGCCCAGCCGATTGCCTCCGCCAGAGGGGCCCCGGGGCGGTAGTGCTCGCGCAGATGGGCGGTGAGAGCCTCTTCCTGGCCCCCGATGGCGGCCACGTCATCCTCGGCGGTCAGGGTCCCGTCGTAGGTGATCTTGAACAAGAGGGTGGTCTCGGGGGTGTCGCCGACTTCAGCCACCATGATCCCCACCTCGTAGGGCTTCACCTCCTGGGTGAAGATCTGCCCCAGGGCGTGGCAGTAGGCGTTGGCCAGCGACTTGGCGGTGACGTCGCTACGGGCGTAGGAGTAGCCCTTGAGGTCGGCATGGCGGATGCCGGCCACGCGCAGCGTCTCGAACTCGCTGTACTTGCCCACTCCCGCGAAGGCGATGCGGTCGTAGATCTCACCGATCTTGTGCAGCGTGCCGCTGGGGTTCTCCGCCACCAGGAGCATGCCGTCGGCGTACTCCATCGCGGCGATCGACTTGCCCCGGGCGATTCCCTTGCGGGCGTACTCCGCCCGGTCCTTCATCAGCTGCTCGGGCGGGACGTAGAACGGCACGTTCATCGCAGTTCTCCCATCGCCCGGCGCGCCGCCGCGGCCACTCGGTCCTCCGGCACCTCCTGGTACCCCTGCGTCGAGATGACCACCACGTTGGGGTAGATACCCCGCTGCAGGTCGGGGCCGCCGGTGGCCGAGTCCTCCTCGGCGGCGGCGACGAGGGCATCCACGGCCAACTGCAGGGCCTCGTCCTCGCTCAGCCCCTCGCGGAACGCCCCTCGCAGATGGGCCTTCGCATAGGGCCCGCCGGAACCGGTGGCCGTGTAGTCCGTCTCCTCGTAGCGGCCCCCGACGACGTCGTAACTGTACAGGCGACCGCGGCCGGCCTTCTCATCGAAGCCGCAGAAGAGCGGCACCACCAGGAGCCCCTGGAAAGCCATGGGAAGTTGCGCCCGCACCATGGCGGCCAGGTGGTTCGCCTTTCCTTCCAGGCTGAGACGGCTGCCTTCGAGCTTCTCGTAGTGCTCCAGTTCCGTCTGGAACAGGCGGATCAACTCGATGGCGATGCCGGCCGTGCCCGAGATGGCGACCGCCGAGAGATTGTCGGCCGGGAAGACCTTCTGCAGGCTGCGGTGGGCGATCACGTTGCCCGCCGTGGCCCGGCGATCGCCTGCCATCAGCACTCCGTCGGCATAGCGGAAGGCGAGCACGGTCGTCCCCTCTGGGGCGTCCAGGACGGACCCCTCGGAAGGCAGGCTCCAGCGCGGCTCGAGACCGTGGGAACGCAGCAGGGCGGTGAAGCTTCCCGCCGGGACGACCGCGTCCCAGGGCAGGCCCGAGGTCGTGTCAGGGATCATTGCCCCCCCTTCTGCACGTAGTTCCTGACGAACTCCTCGGCGTTCTCCTCGAGGACGGCGTCGATCTCCTCGAGCAAGTCGTCGATGCGTTCGGCCAGTTCGCCCCCTACCGCCCGGGACGCATCGACCTCCTGCGGGGCTTCCTCAGAGGGCGCGCTCCGGCGGGGTTGCTTCCGTTCCTGTCCGGCCATCGACTCCTCCAAGGGCTCGTACCAGGTCGGCGGCCGAGGCGCACCGATCGATGAGGTCGGCCACGCGCTCCCGGCCCCCGCGCAGCGGGTCCATCATAGGCACCCGCCTCAGCGCATCCTCCCCTAGGTCGAAGACCAGGGAATCCCAGTTGGCCGCGGCCACCGACTCCGCGAAGCGCGCCAGGCATGTGCCCCGGAAGAACGCCCGCGTTCGATCGGGCGGTTCTGCGGCCGCCTTGTCGAGGGCGGCATCGGTGAACAGCCGCTCCATCCGCCCCGCGGCCACCAGGCGATGGTGCAGGCTCCTCTCCGGGGCGACGTCGTGGTATTGCAGGTCCAGCAAGCGCAGCTTGGGATGAGACCAGGGAAGTTGGTCTCGTTCCCGATAGCCTTCGAGCAGCTGGAGCTTGGCCGCCCAGTCCAGGTAGCCGGCGGTGGACGAGGGGTCGCGCTCCAAGGCGGCCAGGGTCGTCTCCCACAGGTTGCGGACCTGCCGCTCGACGGGGCTGCCGCCCGTCGCGGCCAGGTAGGCCGTGACCCGGGCCAGGTACTCGGCCTGCACCTCCAGCGCCGTGATGCTCTTCCCTCCGGCTCGGCGCACGGTACGGTGCAAGCTCGCATCATGGCTGACCCGCCACATGGCGCCCACGGGGTCCTCCAGCAGCAGAGGCGGCCCCAGCGCTCCGGCCTCGAGCGCCGCCAGCACCAGCGCGGCGCTGCCCAGCTTCAGGAAGATCTGCTTCTCCGACATGTTGGCGTCGCCGGTGATCACATGCAGCCGCCGGTAGGTCCCCGGGTCGGCATGTGGCTCGTCGCGAGTGTTCACGATGGGGCGCTTGACGGTGGTCTCGAGACCGACTTCTTCCTCGAAGAAGTCGGCGCGCTGGCTCAGTTGGTAGGGCACCGTGGGACGCCCGTTCTCGCTCCCCACCTTGCCGGCTCCGGCGAAGACCTGGCGCGTCACCAAGAAGGCGGTGAGATGGGCGACGATGTCCCCGAAGGGCACGGCACGGGCCATCAGGTAGTTCTCGTGGGCCCCGTAGGAGTTGCCCTTGCCGTCGCTGTTGTTCTTGTGGATGCGGAGCTGCTCTCCCGGACCGAGAGCGCTCTGGGCCGCGGCCGCGGCACGGGCCAGCACGAGCTCGCCGACCTTGTCGTAGAGCGCTCCTTCGAGCGGGTCGTAGCACTCCGGTGTCGAGTACTCGGGGTGGGCGTGGTCGACGTAGAACCGGGCCCCATTGGTGAGGACGGTGTTGAGCATCCCGGTGTCGAAGTCGCCGGCGGACGGCCCGAACCCGCGCGCGTCTCGTCCCGGCGTCTCCTCGTCGTACGACCAGCGAACCCGGGAAGCACCGGCGTATGCCGCCACCACCAGCCCCGCCGCAGTGACCGGGTTGTACCCCGGCCGGCCGCGCACACCGATGCCGAACTCGGTCTCCGTCCCGAGGACCTTGTGAACGGCGAGGCTCACAGGTACTGGCCCGTGCTCACGGCCTCGATGGAGCGGTGCGGGGTGTCGCCTCCGACCAGAGTGCGCACGTAGACGATGCGCTCTCCCTTCTTGCCGGAGATGCGGGCCCAGTCGTCGGGGTTGGTAGTGTTGGGCAGGTCCTCGTGCTCGCGAAACTCCTGGCGGACCGCCTCCACGAGATCGGCGGCACCCACCCCGCGGAAGCCCCCGGCGATCTCCCGTTTGATCGCCGTCTTCTTCGCTCGCCGCACGACGTTTTCGATCATGGCCCCGGAGGCGAAGTCGCGGAAGTAGAGGATCTCCTTGTCCCCGCTGGCGTAAGTCACCTCGAGGAAGCGATTCTCGGCGGTGGTGGCGTACATGGCTTCGACCGCCCGGTCGATCATCGTCGCCACCAGCGCGGCGCGCTCGCCGCCGGCGGCGCTGACTTCGGCTTCGGGCAACGGCACCCGGCGCCGCAGGTAGATGGCGAAGATCTCGCGGGCCGCCGGCGCGTCGGGCCGCTCGATCTTGATCTTCACGTCGAGGCGACCGGGGCGCAGGATGGCCGGGTCGATGAGATCCTCGCGGTTGGAGGCGCCGATCACGATCACGTTCTTGAGCGCCTCCACGCCGTCGAGCTCCGATAGCAGCTGGGGGACGATGGTGGACTCGACGTCGGAGGACACCCCACTCCCCCGGGTACGGAACAGGGAGTCCATCTCGTCGAAGAACACGATCACCGGGACGCCCTCGTCGGACTTCTCCTTCGCCCGGGCGAAGATGAGGCGGATCTGGCGCTCCGTCTCCCCCACGTACTTGTTCAGCAGCTCCGGGCCCTTGACGTTCAGGAAGTACGAGCGGGCGTCCGCCGAGCCGGTCTTCGCGGCTACGGCCCGGGCCAGGCTGTTGGCCACCGCCTTGGCAATCAGCGTCTTCCCGCAACCCGGGGGGCCGTAGAGCAGCACCCCTTTAGGGGCGCTGAGGGAGTAGTCCTCGAAGAGGTGCTTGTGCAGGTAGGGCAGCTCGACGGCATCGCGGATAGTCTCGATCTGGGGCCCCAGTCCCCCGATCTGCTCGTAGGTGATGTCGGGGATTTCCTCGAGCACCAACTCCTCGACCTCGGGGCGGACCAGGCGCTCGTGGATCAGCCCGCTCCGCACGTCGAGCCGCACCGCATCGCCCACCCGCAGGGCAACGTCCTCCATGGGCCCGGCCAGGCCGACCACGCGCTCCTCGCCCGTGGTCCCCACCACGATCACCCGCGAGTCCCGCATCACTTCCTTGACCGTGACCACATCGCCCGCCGGGTCGAAGGCCCGCACATCGATCACGCTCATGGCTTCGTTGAGCAGGACCTCCTGGCCGCGTTCGAGTTCCTTGACCTCGATGGCGGGGTGCACCCCGACGTGCAGCTTCCGCCCTGCGGTGATCACATCGAGCGTGCCGTCGGAGTTGACCCGCTCGATGACGCCGAAGGCGTTCGGCGGGGCGGTGAGCTGCTCCACCTCGGTGCGCAACAACGCCAGCTGGCCGCGGGTCTCTTCCAGGGCTGCCGACAGCTTCTCGTTCTGGGAGACCGCCTGGGCCAGGCGCCCTTTCGCCTCCAGCAGGCGCTCTTCCAGCACCCGTACCCGGCGCGGGGCATCCTGGAGGCGTCGCCGCAGGATGGCGATCTCCTCCTCCAGCATCCTGATGGTCTGCGCCAGTTCGTCGGCGGAGCGCTGCTCCGGAGCCACGGCCCCTCCTGCTCGGCCGCCGGAGAGTATACGGCCGGGCTGTGGCTGCTCCGGGCCGCGGTGATTCGGGGGGACGGCTTCCGGCCGGTACAATTGCCCACAGTCCCGACAAAAGAGGGAAGCGACAATGAAGGTTTGGATCGACCAGGACCTCTGCACCGGCGACGGCCTGTGCGAGGAGATTGCCCCCGACGTCTTCGTCCTGCTGGACGATGGCCTCGCCTACGTAAAAGAGGGCGACAAGGTCTTCGCCGCCGCCAAGGGCAACCCGCAAGGGGCCGAAGGCAAGGCCGAGGTTCCTGCCGGCCTGGAGGACGCCACTCGTCAGTCCGCCGAGGAATGCCCCGGCGAGTGCATCTTTGTCGAGGACTAGGGCGCCCGTTACCTCTCACGAGAGGCCCGGCTCGGTGCCGGGCCTCTCGTCATCTCCGGGTTCGGTGGCCGCCTCGGGGCTTTCCGCACGCGAGCCGGTGTCTCCCACTACCCGGCGGGCCACCGTGATGAAGCCGGTGTGGCCCACCATCTGACTGGTGGGCCTCACCGAACGTCCCTCCACGACCCATTCACGGAAGAGCACCTCGAAGGTCGTCGCTTCCAGGAACGAGCGCGAGCGCCGCAGTTCGTCGTGGAGTCGCTGCACCTGGGGAACCGTGGGCAGGTAGGCCGTCAGGATGCCCCCCGCAGCCAGGCCCGCCGCTGCCGGAGGCACCACCGCCCACGGCTCGGGCAGGTCGAGGACGAGACGCTCGGGGGCTACCTCGGTCACGACGTCTTCCACTCGGCCGACGCGCAGGTCCAGGTTGAGCGGGATCTCCCCGAGGAAGCGGGCGATGGCCGCGCGCGCCCCCGCGGCATGATCGGGCCGCTCCTCGAGGCTGACCACCCGCCCGCCGGGCCCTACGGCGCGTACGAGGGCCATCGTCAGCGCTCCCGACCCGGTTCCCGCCTCCAGCACCGTCATCCCCGGCCCAATGTCCCCCCAGTGGAGCATCGGGCCGATGTCCTTGGGGTAGACCACCTGGGCGCCGCGCTGCATCCGCAGGATGTAGTCGGCGAGGCGGGGCCGCAGTGCCACCAGCCGGCCCTCTCCCGAAGACCGGAAGGCGCTGCCCTCGGGCTTCCCGATGATCTCGCACAGGGGCAGCGTGCCCACGTGGTACTGGAATACCCCCGCCGGGTCGAGGTCGACCAGGTAGTGCCGGCCCTTCCCGTCGACCAGCAGGCAGACCTCCCCGGGGCGGAAGGGCGCACTCACCGGCCGGAGAGGAGCAGCGGCAGGGTGAAAGACAGGAGCAGCATCACCGCCAGGATCACTCCCAGGACTTTGACCAGGCGCTCGCGATGACGGAACACGCCGCCACTCTAGGCGCCGGGCGGCGCTCCTCCCCGGCCTAACATCTCTCCGTGGACCTCATTCGGCGCGGAGCCAACACCCTGGCCGGCGGCGTCCGGCGCGGCACTCCGGGGCTCGCCGCGTTGGGGACTGCCGTGCTGCTGGTCGGCTGGTTCCGGCGGCGCCGCCGCCCCCGGCGGGAGTTGCTGTTCGCCCGCAACCTGCGCCCCGGCGAGACCTGGCGGATTCGGATCCTCGACGACGCCGACGAACCCGAAGCCGGCTGAGACGGCCCTCTCCCCAAGGCTTCCGTGGGGACCGCGGCCCCGCTCAGCCCAGGCGAAAGACCTCTACGCGAGCGCTGCCCTTCTTGCCGCGGCGTTTGCCCAGGAGGAAGAAGAGCGCCAGGGCCACCACCACCACGATGGCCAGCACCACCACACCGCGGGTAGCCGCGGCCGTCTCGTCGACCGTTCCCTGGATCTCGCGCAGCTTGGCTTCGAGATCGGCCTTCTCCACCTTCATTTGAATGCCCTCCATGCCACCAAGCCGGTGGTTCCCAGCACTCCGATAGCGGCCAGGATGTAGCCCAAACCGCTCCAGATCTGACCGTCGGGGAGAGCGGCCACGATCAGCCGCATGCCGGCCACCGCCAGGAACAGGGCGGCGAGGGTGAATAGGAAGGCAGCGGCGAAGCCGAGGCCCGCCGCCCGGCCCAGCCGCTTGGCCGGCTCGATGGTGCGCTCCCGCACATACTCCTTGGCCAGTTCGACGAACTCCGACACCAGTCCGGGGAGTTCTTTCACCTTCGCCACGGCGCCTCTTCTCGACGGGGGGACCTCGGGGGCGGTCCCGACTCGTTGCGGCTCTTCGCTGTGGAGAGCCGGTGTTGTGCTCCAGGCTACCGCATCGCCGCCCCCGACCGGCTCGGGATGGCGGCCGGCTTGCCGCAGCGCCGCGGACCCGGCCGGTATCCTCCGGGCGCATGGACGGTGGCCCAGCTGCTCCTCATCCGGATGCCGCCGCCCGCCGCAACACCCGCTGGATCCTGGGCGGCCAGTCGGCCTCCCTGTTCGGCGACTACGTTGCGCTGCTCGCCCTCCCCCTGTTCATCGTTGAGCTGACCGGCTCGGCCCTCGACCTGGGACTGACGACCGCCCTCGAGACCCTCCCCACCCTGCTATTCGGCTTCGCGGTGGGCGTGCTCCTCGATCGGGCGCGCCTGCGGCGCATCCTGATCATTGCCGATCTCGGCCGGGCGGGAGCCTTCGCCGGCCTCGCACTCGCCGCCGCGTGGGGCCAGACCGAGGTCTGGATGGTTTTCGCGACGGCCTTTCTGGTCGGCAGCCTCACCGTGACCTTCGACACCGGCCTCCAGTCGTGGCTTCCCACCCTGGCCACGGAAGCCTCCCTAGTGGTGGTCAACTCGCGGCTCCAGTTCGTGCGCACCCTGGCGTGGACTCTGGGCCCCCCGCTCGCCGGCTTTCTCGCCTCCACGGCGGGCGGGTTCCCGGTGGCCTTCGGATTGGATGCCGCCACTTTCGCCGTGTCGGGGCTGAGCCTGCTCGTCCTGGTCGAGATCCGGCCTCGGCCCGCACCGGAGCGTGCCCCCTGGCTGACATCCTTCCGGCGCGGCTTCGCCTGCCTCTGGCGGCTGCCCCCGCTGCGCGCCGCCACGCTTGCCGGCACCCTGGGGAACCTGGCCTTCGTCCCGATGGAAGCCCTGCTCGTGCTGTTCTGTCGGGAGCGTTTGGGAATCACCGACGGGGTTCTCATCGGATGGTTCTTTGGTGGGCATGCTTTGCTGGGGGCTTTCGGGGTCATGGCCGCCCCCACGATTGCCCGCCGCATCGGGCTGGGCCGGGCCTTCGTTCTGGGGCTGCTGGCACTGGGGGGCGGTTTCCTGGCACTGGCACTGGCGGCACCGGCCTTCGCCGCCCTCCCTCCGGTCTGGTCGACGGTCACCGCCGTGTTCCCCGCCGGCCTGGCGGTCACCGGCGTCTCCTTCGTCAACGTCGCCTTCACCACTCTGCGCCAGCAACTCCCTCCGCCCGAGTTGCGCGGCCGGGTGATCGCCGCTTCGCGGACGCTGTCGTGGGCCGGGCTGCCGCTGGGGGCTGCCCTCGGCGGCGCCGCCGCCGAGGTGTTCGGCCTCGGCCCGGTCTACATCGGGGCCTCGGCGGGTATCGTCGCCTTTGCCCTGGCGTTGGTGACGGGGAGCCTCTGGGAGATCAGGGGCACCGACGCAGACCCCGCCGCCGAGCCGGGCTCAGGCGGCGGCGACCACGATGCGGTGTGACACGCGAGAGAACACCATGCGCGACGTGGTCCAGGCGGTCACCCAGGCCTCGGCATCGTTGCTCCCGGGCTGGGCCCACGTCTCCGCCCAGCAGTCGGCCGCCTCGCCGACAGCCAGGCGACGCGCGTTGCAGACGACCGGCCCGTAGAGCTCCAGGTAGACGAAGACGCCCCAGAGGTACTCTCCCCCGGTGTTGGCCACCTGGAAGTGCCAGCCGATGCGATCGTCGGGGAAGAAGCTGCCGCGCCGCGGCCCTTCCCGGCCGGCGTGGAGGCCGGCCAGGGTTAGTGTCACTTCTCCCTCGTCCGTCTCGGTGACCGTCCCTCCGGTTGCCGCTGGGGCCGAAGTAGTGGGGGTGCCTCCGGAATCGAGCGTTCCGCAGGGGGGCCGATCGTCGTCATCGCCGGAGAGCACCACCCCAGCAGTCGCGGCAGTGGTGGTGCCGGGGTCCGGAGCCGCGGGGGTGGCGGGTACCGCGGGCGAAGGGCTGCTCGCCGCGCCTTCGGCGCCATCGGAGAAGGCCACTCGCGGAGCGATGACCGCTGTCAGGGCGAGGAGGGCGGCGAGCAGAGCGGCGATGCGCAGCACCGGCCCCGAGCGCTCTTCTTCGCCCTTGCCTTCGGGCATTGCGGTCCCTCGTCCCGACTGCCCACCACTCTAGGCGCGGCTCCACCCGATGACTACCACTCATAGTGGTTGAGATAGTGCCATCTCCGGTTCCCGAAAGAACTAGTCCCCTTCCAGCAGGCGCAGGAAAGAGCGCGCTATGGAGAGATGGCCGAGTTCATTCGGATGGAGGGTGCCGGCGCTGTCCCAGGCCCGATCCGGACCCTGGAGGGCTACCGATTGCGCCGCGGTGCGGTACCACGACACGCCCTCCAAGTTGAACGCCCCGGGCTGCTCCCAGGTGGCCGGATGCCGGTACCACCCGGCGGTAGCCGCCGCGCCGCCACCGGCCGAGCCCGGATTGGCCGCATCAGCAGGGGCCGCGGGGTACGAAGGCCGGGGGGCGCAGTAGCCGTGGCCGGCGGCGAAGTCGGCCGCCGGGCCCCCGACGAGGGCCCAGCCGTGGCGGGCCGCCGCCTCCGCCAGGATCCGGTTCAGGGGCGCCACCACCCGCTCCCGCCCCTCGGCTTGCTCTGCCCGGTTGATTTCGTGGAAGCCGAAGGGCGGGGTGACATCGCCCACGATCTCCCCGCAGCCGACTTCATCTTCCCCGCCGCCGGTGGGATCCGGGTACTCCATGAGATAGACGCCGGCGACGTCGAGTTGCTCCTTCATCGCTTCGGCGAGGCGGTCCAGCTCGGCACCCAGGCCGTCGAGCCCGGGGAGCGTGGGACCGCCGGAGCTGCGGGTCTGGCGGCAGGTCACTCCCCAGGGCAGTCCGAAGCCCAGCTCTGAGCCGCGATGCCAATCGCCGTCCCCGGCGGCCTCCCAGATATTGTGCAGATCGGTGCCGTAGCAGATGGGGTCGGCCAGCCGGTCGGCGTCGACGAGGCCGCGCACGATATGGGCGAAACCGACGTCGTTCCCGCCGATGGAGATCAGGAGCAGGTCGATGCGGCGCCCGCCTACGAGGGCGGCCGCCTGATCGACCTGCCCTTGAGCGGCTACCCCGGGTTGCGCCTCCAGCAGGCCCGCCCCGACCCGGGCCGAGGTGGCCGCCACCGAGACGAACGTGACGGACGTCGCCGGGTCGCTCCGTTCCAGCTCGAGGGCGGCCAGCGCCGGCCAGGCGACCGTGGAGCGGTGGGCTGCAGCATGGCTCGCCGCGGTCGCCAGGTCGCCGGGCGCGTCTGCCCAGATCGCCCCGGCTTCGCCGCGGCGGGGTTTCTCCGGGTTGCCTTCCCCGGAGGCGTAGGAGTCGCCCAGCGCCACTACCAGGACATCTTCGACTGCCACCTCCCGCCCCGAACGCGCCCGCGCCCCCCCGCCCCAGGGCAGAGCCGCTTGGACCTCCAGGGACACGTAGTACCGGCCCTCCGCCAGCTGTAGCTCGAGATACGGCCCGGACTCACGGCGCACGAGGTGCCGCGCCCCGGGCCCGCTGATCTCCCAGCGGTAGGAGGAGATCTCCAGTGGGCTCTCCCCCATCGTGGCGCGGCTGCCGGTGGCGTCGAGAACCAGAGTGAATCGCGACGGGCACCCCGGGCCGCACCCGCTCTCTACGTTGGGGCGGACGTACGCCGGGGAGTTGGGGAGGTCGATCAGGCCGTCGCCGTCGGCGTCGCCGCCGAAGCGATCCGGCATCGACGCTTCGAACCCGGCCCGCACCACCACCGCCGCCGCCCGGTTCGACAGGGCTGCGGCCGGGACGGCTAGGCCCGCGAACACCGCCAGCAGTCCGATGACACCCGGGATCCGGCCCCTCTTCATGGGGCCAGTATGGCGTCTGTCGTGGGTTCTACGGGGGCAGCGCCGCTTCGAAGCGCGCCGGCCGTGCACGGCCCGGCATCTTCCCGTTAGGGTGGAGGCAATGCGCGCCGTAGTGAAGCCGGGCCCCGGCCCCGGCCTCGAGATGCGTGAGGTGCCTGCGCCGCGGCCGGGGCGGGGCGAGGTGCTGCTCCAGGTGAAGGCGGCGTCGATTTGCGGCACCGACCTGCACATACGCAACTGGGACCCCTGGGCCGCCGCTCGCATCAGTCCCCCCCTTGTGGTGGGGCACGAGATGTGCGGCCTGGTGGTGGGCCACGGTGAAGGCGTCACCGGCCCGCCCCTGGGAACTCTGGTGTCGGTGGAATCCCACGTGGTCTGCGGCACCTGCGTGTTGTGCCGCACCGGGAAGGGGCACCTGTGCCCCCAGACCAAGATCCTGGGGGTTCACCGCGATGGAGTCTTTGCCGAGCTCGTCGCTGTTCCCGAGGTGAACTGTTGGCCCGATCCGCCCGGGATGGCGCTCTCCATCGCTTCGCTGCAGGAAAACTTCGGGAACGCGGTGCACACGGCCGCCACCCCCGCCGTAGCCGGCCGCAAGGTGCTGGTCACCGGGTGCGGGCCGGTGGGGGTGATGGCCATCGCCGCGGCCCGGGCGTTGGGCGCTCGTTCCGTCCTGGCCTCCGACATCAGCGACTACCGGTTGGAGATGGCCCGGGCCATGGGGGCGGAGGCGGTGTTCAACCCGTCGCGCCAAGACCTCGAAGCCGAGGTTATGGCCGCCACCGATGGCGACGGAGTAGACGTGCTGCTCGAGATGTCGGGGGTGCCCTCGGCCATCGAACAGGGCTTCCGCCTCCTGCATCCCGGCGGTGAGGCCGCCCTTCTCGGCCTCTTCTCCCGACCGGTCACCTTCGACTTCGACAACTGCATCGTGTTCAAGGGGGCCACGGTCTACGGCATCGTCGGCCGCCGCCTGTGGGCCACCTGGTACCAGATGCGGGCGATGCTCCGCTCCCAAGCCGTAGACCTATCGCCGGTGGTCACCCATCGCCTAGCCCTCGAGGACTTCGACGCGGCCTTCGACTTGATGGCTTCAGGGGCATGCGGCAAGGTGGTCATGTTCCCCGACCCCGCCGATGCCGACGGCCCTTTGACGCGCCCCACGAGGTGAGAATGCCCGACCGTACCGCTTTCTTGCGCGACCGGCTCGAGGAGCTTCGCTCCCAGGGCCTCTACAACACCATTCGCCACCTCCAGGGCCCGCAGGGCCCCTGGCTCGACGTCGATGGGCGCCGGGTGCTGAACTTCTGCTCCAACAACTACCTCGGGCTGGCCAACCATCCCCGGCTGGTCGCGGCCGCCCATACCGCCCTGGAGCGTTTCGGCGTCGGCCCGGGGGCGGTGCGCACCATCGCCGGCACGTTGACGCTGCACGACCAGCTCGAGGAGCGCCTGGCTCGCTTCAAGGGAGTCCCGGCCGCCATCTCGCTGCAATCGGGGTTCGTCGCCAACCTGGGAACGATCGCCGCCCTCGTCGGCGAGGGAGACGCCGTCATCTCCGATGAGCTCAACCACGCCTCCATCGTCGACGGGGTACGGCTGACCAAGGCGGCCCGGTCGATCTACCGGCACGCCGACCCGGCCGACCTGGAGCGGGCCATTCGGGAGGCTCGCGCCGGGGGGGCCCGGCAAGTCCTGGTGATCACCGACGGGGTCTTCTCCATGGACGGCGACGTTGCCCCCCTCGATGCCATCGTCGCCGTCGCCGAGCCTCACGAGGCCTTGGTCATGGTCGACGACGCCCACGGTGAGGGGGTGCTGGGACGCGGCGGTCGAGGCATCGTCGACCACTTCGGGCTGCACGGCCGGGTCGACGTCGAGGTCGGCACCATGTCTAAGGCGTTCGGCGTCATGGGGGGCTACGTCGCCGGCTCCGAGGTCCTCGTCGAATGGCTGCGCCAGCGGGCCCGGCCCTTCCTCTTCTCCTCGGCGGTCACGGCCGCCGATGTGGCCGCCTGCCTGGCTGCGGTGGATCTCCTCGAGGAGTCCACCGAGCTGGTGGACCGGCTGTGGGACAACGCCCGGCGCTTCAAGGAGATGATGTCCGCCGCCGGCTTCGACATCGGGGTGAGCACCACTCCCATCACCCCGGTCATGCTCGGGGAGGCGGCGCTGGCCCAGCAGGTCTCCGGGCGCCTCTTCGATGAGGAGGCGGTCTTCGCCCAGGCGATCGGCTTCCCCACGGTGCCGCGCGGGAAGGCGCGAATACGCGTGATGGTGTCGGCCGCCCACAGTCTCGAGGACCTCGAGCGGGGTGCGGCGGCTTTCACCCGCGTGGCCCGCGACCTGGGCCTCGTCCCCTGAGCCGCCCTGCCTACTCCATCACCCGCAGCGTCCCCGGAAGGTCCATGCGGCTCATCCGACGCACCGTCAGCACCGGCGCCAGCGCCACCGCCGCCACCCCCATGGCCACCACCACCGCCAGCGTCTCCGGGGTGATCCACAGCAAGAGGCCGATATCGGGAGCCGTCCGTGGGAAGACCGTCCCCACGAACCAGCGCAGCAGGCCGTATCCGGCGGCCATGCCGAGGGCCGTGGACAGCAGGCCCAGCAACGTGCCTTCCACCATGGCCAGCCCTAGCGCCCGGCGGCGAGAGACCCCGAAGGCGAACATGGTGGCGTGGTCTCGCGCCCTCTCGTCCAGGTTGAGACTCGCCGAATTGAAGGCGATGGCCAGGGCCAGGACGAAGACGGCCCCCTGCACTACCCGCAGCAGCCCGATGAAACGCCCGAGGAGATCGCGGAAGGTGTCGGCCACCACGGTGGCCGGCTGCACGGAACTGACCGCCTCGAAGGCGAAGAGGGCCCGTTTCACCTCGTCCACCGTTCGGCCCGCTGCCGGAGCGGCGTTCACCTGATTCACCTGCCCGGCGAGGCCCATCATCTCGGCCTGCGAGGCGTCCATGTACGCCAGGAAGCGGTAGGGGGCGGAGTGGACCCCCGTCACCGGCACCGCCGTCACGCCGAAGGTGTAGGAATCCTCGGCAGTGCGCCGTGGGTGAAGCAGCGATACGGTATCCCCCGGCTTCACCCCTAGGTCGGCGGCCGCTTTGCGGGAGAGGATGATCCCTTCGCCGGAGCTCCGGCTGCCGGCGATGAGATCGGGCACCCACGGGGTCTTCTCCAAGTCCGCCAGGCCCACGAGGACCTCGAAGCTCTCCTCGCCGTTCCCCAGGCTGCCGGGCACTGCCAGCGAGGCCACCGCCCCAGCCACCACCGGCGACCCCACCACTGCCGCGACCTCGGGAGCATCGGCCGGGTACGTCCGGCCGAAGTCCACTATCACGCGCTCGTCGCCCCCTACCAAGATCGCCCGCTCGCCCGCATCAATGGTGTGGAAGAAGGTGTCGATCATTCCCAGCAGGGTGGTGAGGACGGCGATAGCCGAAGCGATTCCCAGGGCGGTGAGCACCGTCCGTCGTGGGGCGCGCACCAGGTTGCGCACCGGCAGGCGCCGGAAGGTGTTCCCGGCGGAGGACGGCCTGCGCCACCAGCGCATGCGCACGCGACGGGCGAGATGGGCCGGCCGGATCGCCTCGATCGGCCGCACCCGCACGGCGCGCCACACGGGGTAGGCCACCGCGGCGAAAGGCGCGGCGAAGCCCACGGCCGCTGCGGTAGCAAAGGTGCCCACCTGGAATGAAGTCAGCCAGATGGGTAGTGGGAAAAAGCCCTGCAGCACCCGGCGCATTGCCAGGCTGATCGCCCAGCCGACGACGACGCCGAGGGCCACTCCGAGCAGGGCGATCTGCGCCCCCACCAGGAGGGGGCGCACCGCGATCCGCCGTCGGGGCGTTCCGAGGGCCATGGCGATGCCGATCTCCCGTCGCTGCGCCTCGACCAAGCGCGTCGTCAGGTTGAACGCCGCCGCCACGGCCCCGACGAAAACCAACAGAGCAAAGATGCTGAAGGTCTGCTGGTCGTTCTCGATGTCCTGATACACCATCGCGTGGGCCCGCTGCTCGTCTCGCGGCAGCACCTCGAAGCCCAGGCCGGGAAAAGCGGTCGCCACCGCCTGTTCCACCGCAACGGCCGCCCGCCCGGGGTCAGCTCCTTCTGCGAGGCGGAGCAGGAGGCGGTTCACTCCGCCGGGGGCTCCTCCCATCTCCTGTGCTGAGCCCAGAGAGGTGAACAGAGCGGCGAAGTTGGCGTGCAGCATGAACCCGGAGCCGTCCTCCGGCATCACAATGAAGTAGTCGGGGGCCGACGCCAGCCCCACATACTGCAGTTCGCGGCCGCCGGCGATCGACAGCGTCCCCGCGGGGGCGAGGGCGTAGTACTCGGCGAAGTTGCGCTCGACGACGGCCACAGCCCGGCCGTCGTCCTCGGGCGACAGGGAGCGCCCGGCGACGGCTTCGATCCGGTCGATGGACGGCCCCCCACCTGCGACCGGCACCCCGATCAGCACCCCGGGCACCAGGATGGTGGTCTCGGCGGTGCTGGCGTCCACCTGAGTCGGCACCTTCAGCCGCTCCTCGGCAGCGGCGATCATTCCCGGCTCCAGGGTGGCCACCACGGCCGCCAGCGCCCCTTCGGGCACGAAGGAGCCCTCGGCCAGTTCGACCTCCAGGTCCCGGAAGCCCAGCAGGACGAACGAGGCGTCGGCCGACAGCCGCCGCCAGCGCGCCGTGCTGGCCAATCCGGCGAAGGCGCCCGTTCCCAGAGCGATGACCAGGGCGATGGCGGCCACCTGGACCCAGTGGGCCCGCATGTCCCTCCAGGACCACCGCAGCCAGAGGCGCATGCCGCTCACCAGTGCAGGTCCGCCGTGCGCGCCCGGCCACCTGCCGGCGGCCCGTCGGAGACAATGCGGCCGCCGCTCAACTCGACTACCCGATCCGCCGCGCGCGAGATCTCGCGGTTGTGGGTGACTACCAGCACGGCGCGCCCTTCGCCGGCTCGCCCTTCGAGCAGGCCCAGGATCTGCACCCCGGTACGGAAGTCCAGCTCACCGGTGGGCTCGTCGGCCAAGACCACCGGGTTGCCCGTAGCCAGCGCCCGGGCGATGGCCACCCGCTGCTGCTCGCCACCTGAGAGCTGGTGGGGGAAACTGTCGCCTCTCCCCGCCAGCCCGACGCTGGCCAAGATCGCCTCCGCATCGACTCCGGCTCGCCCCGCCACATCAATGCCGAACTGCACGTTCTCTGCCGCGGTCAGGCCGGGGAAGATGTTGAAGCTCTGGAAGACGAAGGAAACGGTACGGCGCCGGAATTCGAAGAGCTCGCGCCGGGCGGCGCGAGAGATGTCCACGCCGCCCACCCGTATGGAGCCTTCACTCGCCGTGTCGAGAGCGCCGATGAGATTCAGCAGCGTCGTCTTGCCGCTGCCCGATGGGCCCAGCACCACCACGAACTCCCCGGCAGCCACCTGCAAGTCGATGCCGTCGAGGGCTCGCACCCGGCCCGGGCCTTCACCGAAGGTCTTGCCCACACGCTGCAGTTCGATCATTCGCCTCCTCCCCGAGGCCGCGGCGGCCATTCTGGTCACCCGGCGACCAAGGCGGGTCCTTCGACCCGCAGTGAGTGACATCTCCACGGCGATACCATGCCCCAAGCCATGGACCAGCGAGCCACCCCACCCCCCCGCGAGTACACCGACGGGTCGACCGCCATCGTGCGCGCCGCCCTCGAGGCCGGCTGCAACTTCTTCGCCGGCTATCCCATCACCCCGGCTTCCCCGATCCTCACGATGATGATGCGCGAGATGCCCCGTGTCGGCGGCATCGCCGTGCAGGGCGAGGATGAGATCGCCTCGATCGGCATGTGCATCGGCGCGGTCATGGCCGGGGCCCGCGCCCTGACCGCTACCAGCGGCCCCGGCATCAGCCTCTACAGCGAGAATCTGGGCCTGGCCGTCATGGGCGAGATCCCGCTGGTGGTGGTCGACGTGCAACGCCTCGGCCCGGCCACCGGCGGAGCGACGACGGTGGGCCAAGGCGATGTGCAGTTCGTGCGCTGGGGCACCTCGGGCGGCTACCCCATCATCGCCCTGGCCCCCTCGTCCGTGCCGGAGTGCTACCACCTCACCATGAAGGCCTTCGATCTCGCCGAGAGGTTCCGCTGCCCGGTGTTTCTCCTCACCGACAAGGAACTGAACATGACCATGGCCACGGTGGCCCTCGACGCCTACCGCCCCGTCGACGTGCGCCCTCGCCCTCGGGCCGAGGAGCCGGGTCGCCCCTACCGCTACACCCCGGCCGAGGACGTCCCTCCGCTCCGGCACTACGGCGCCGGAGAGACGGTGCGCTTCACCGGCTCCACCCACGACGAGCGGGCCTTCATCACCAAGCACCCTCCGACCGTTGATGCGCTCAACCGCCACCTCGCCGCCAAGATCGAGGAGCATCGCGACGAGATCGAGATGGCCGCGGCCGACCTCGACCCGCGCGCCGAGACGCTGGTGGTCTCCTACGGCGTCACCGCCGGTGCGGCCCGTGAGGCGGTGCGCCGGTCTCGTGCCGGAGGCGCTCCTCTGTCCTCCGTCGTGTTGCAGACCCTGTGGCCGGTGCCCGAAGCGACGCTGCGGCGGGCGGCCACCGGGGTACGCCGCGTCCTGGTCCCCGAACTGAACCTGGGCCAGTACCGCCGCGAGGTCGAGCGGGTGCTTCCCGGGATGGACGTCTCCGGCCTCAACCGCGTCGACGGAGAGATGATCACCCCCGAGCAGATCCTGGAGGCGGTGCGATGACCACGACCATCACCCCGCTGGCGACCTACCGCAACGATCTCCCCTACCCCTTCTGCCCGGGGTGCGGCCATTCGCCCATCCTGGACGCGCTGAACGCCGCCCTGGTCAACCGGGGCACCGACCCGGCCAATGTCGTCATCGTCAGCGACATCGGGTGCAGCGGGCTCAGCGACCAGTACTTCATCACCTCCGCCTTCCACGGGTTGCACGGGCGCAGCATCACCTATGCCACCGGCATCAAGTTGGCCCGTCCCGACCTCGACGTAGTAGTGGTCATGGGGGACGGCGGCACCGGCATCGGCGGGGCCCACCTGCTCAACGCCGCCCGGCGCAACATCGGCATCACCGTGCTGGTGTTCAACAACTTCAACTTCGGGATGACTGGTGGGCAGCACTCGACCACCACCCCCGCAGGCGCCTTCACCTCTACCACTTCCACCGGCAACTTGGAGCGCCCCCTGGACATCTGCGGCACGGTGGCGGTCAACGGTGCCGGGTACGTGTGGCGGGGCACCTCGTTCGATGCCGATCTCCCCGACCGCATCGCTGAGGCCATGGACGCCGACGGCTTCGCCCTGCTGGACATCTGGGAGCTGTGCACCGCCTACTTCGTGCGATCCAACAAGTACACCCGGCGCGCCTTCCAGACCACCCTCGACGAACTGGGGTGGCCCGCGGGGATCATCCAGCAGCGCCCCGACCTGCCCGAGTACGCCGCCGCCTATCGGGCAGCCGCCAAGCCCGGCCGCTCGTCGGTGAGCGCGGCCCCCATCCCGGTGACTCAGCGCTCCACTCTCGACCGGCGCTACACCCTGCTGGTGGCAGGATCGGCCGGAGGCCGGGTGCGCTCCGGCGTGCGGCTCACCGCCCAGGCGGCGATCCGCTCCGGGCTGTACGCCGCCCAGGCCGACGACTACCCCATCACCGTGCGTAGCGGCCACAGCCTGTCCACGCTGGTGCTCTCCCCCGCGCCGCTGGATTTCGCCGGGGTCGGCGTACCGGACGCTCTGGTGATCCTCAGCGAGGATGGCTTGGCCAAGTCGAAGGCCTTGCTTCCCCGTCTCTCCCCCGAGTCCCTAGTCATGGCCTTCCCCGACGTTGCCGCCCTGGAGACCCCAGCCCGCCTCATGGTGCTCGACCCGGGAGTGTCCTCCACTCGGCTGGCCCGGGCCGACCACGGCCTGGCCGCCTGTGCCGCCGCGGTATCCATCCTGGGCCTCTTCCCCACGGCCGCCCTGGTAGAGGCGGCGGCTGCCTCCGGCCGCCTGGCCGAGGAACTGGGGAAGGTGGTGGCGGCGGGCTTGGAGATAGGGGCGGCGGCTCGCTGAGGTGGGGCGCCTCTAGAGGCTGGCGGTTCCCGCCGCCCAGTCGGCGTGCAGTGCGGCGTAGGGGCCGCCGGCCGCCAGCAGATCCTCGTGACGGCCCCGCTCCACCAGCCGGCCCTTTTCAAATACCAGCACCTCGTCGGCGGCTTCGGCGGTGGACAGGCGGTGGGCCACAGTGATGCTGGTCCGCCCCGCGGTCAGTCGCTCCATGGCCCGGCGCAGGCGCACCTCGAGCGCCGGGTCCACCGCCGAAGTCGCTTCGTCGAGGACGAGCAGATCGGGGTCGGAGATCCAGGCGCGCACCAGAGCCACCAACTGGCGTTCGCCCACCGACAGCTGGCCTCCCCGCTCCCCCACCGGTGTCGCCAGGCCGGCAGGGAGCTGCGCCAGCCAGTCGGCCAGGCCCAGTTCCTCGAAGGCGGCTCGCACCTCGTCGTCGCCGGCTTCCGGCCGCCCGTAGCGCACGTTGGCTCCCACGGAGGCGTCGAAGAGGAACCCCTCCTGCGGGACGAAGGCCACTCGGCGGCGGAGGGAGGCGAAACGAACCCGGTTCAGGGGCACTCCGCCGATGATGACCCAGCCCTCGGTGGGGTCCAGCAGGCGGGTCACCAGCTTGGCGAAGGTGGTCTTGCCCGAGCCGGTCTCTCCCACTACGGCCACCCGGGTGCCGTCGGGGATGCTCACCGTCAGCTCCGAGAGCACGTCGGGTCCCGTGGGGTACCGGAAGCGGATTCCGGCGAAGTCGACGTCGAGGCTGCCCGTGGGGAGGTCGACGCCGTCCACCGGGTCGGGAACGTCCACCGGTGTGTCGAGCACCCCGAGGATGCGCCGCACCCCGGCGCCGGCGCTCTGCACCAAGTCCAGGGTTTCCACCACCATCTGCACCGGCTCGACTAGGAGGTTCACCAGGAAGAGGAAGGCGAGCAGGCTCCCGGCCGTGACGCCGCGGCCGGGCCCCAGCCAGACACCCACCCCGATCACGGCCGCGGTGATCAGGCCGGCGAAGAGCTCGGCCGAGGAGAAGAGGAAAGCCCCGAGCCGGTTCGCGCGGAACTCGGCGCGAAACTGGCGCTCCAGGGCCCGGCGCACCCGCTCCAGGGTGGCGTCCTCGGCCCCATACGCCCGCACTATGGGGAGTCCCGAGATGGCCTCCCCGACGGCCGCCAAGCTGTCGGCCACCCGGACGCGCACCCGGTCGTGGGCCCGGGCCAGGATGCGCTGGAACCAGGCCAGGAGCACTCCGTACATTGCCACGCCGCCGACCACCAGCAGGGACAGCTGCCAGCGGTACCACGTCATCAGCCCCACCGCCAGCAAAACCTGCAGCGAGCCCAGGATCATGGCCACCCCGCCGAAGTCCATGAAGTCCTGGATGGTGGTCATGTCCGAGGTCACTCGGGAGACCAGGGCGCCGCGTCGCTCGCTCTCAGTATGGAGGATGGACAGCCGGTGCAGGTGCCGGAAGGTGGTCACCCGCAGATCGGACAGGCCGGTGGCCGAGGCGCGCAGCATGCGCACCAGCCCCAGCCGCCGCGCCGCCGCCGCCGCCACGATGCCCGCCAGGGCCAGCACGCCCAGCCGCAGCACCCCGCCGGTGTTCACTCCGCCCGCCGCCAGGATCTCGCCGTCGACGATCTGCTGGATGGCAATGGGCACCACTATCTGCATGCCGGTGCCCGCCAGCATCAGCACGAGGGTCAAGGGGAAGCCGCGCAGCACGGCGGGCGCCTCGCGCAGCGCCCGCCGCAACGCCAGGCGCGCTTCGAGAGGGGCGCCTTCGGGTTTGGCCGCCGTCATGAGGCGCCTCCCTCCGTCCCGCGCCCGCGCTCTGCCTGACGCGCCGCGGCATCCTCCTCGTACGCCTGGAGGAGACGCGCATAGCCCGGCTCGGTAGCCAGCAGCTCGCCGTGGCGGCCGTGCGCGACCACCCGGCCACCGTCGAGGTAGATAACCGTATCCGCCAGGGCGATGCTCGAGGGCCGATAGGCCACCACCACCACCGTCGAGGGCAGATCCGCTTCCCTCAGCCCCCGCAGGATGTCGGCCTCCACGGACGGATCTACCGCGGAGGTCGCGTCGTCCAGCACCAGCAGGCGGGGCCGGCGCGCCAGCGCCCTGGCCAGTGCCACCCTCTGTCGCTGGCCTCCCGAGAGGGTGGTGCCCCGCTCCCCGAGCTGCGTGCCCATGCCCTGGGGCAGGGCCGCCACGAACTCATCCGCCGCGGCCAAACGCAAGGCCGCCTCGATCTGCTCCTCGGGCAGAGGCATCCCCAGGGTGATGTTGCCCCGGACGTCCTCGTTGAAGAGAAACGCCTCCTGGGGGACGAAGGCCACCTCCCGGGGGAGCTCGGCCCGGGCGAAGCGGCGCAGGTCGCGCCCGTCGAGGGTGATGGCCCCCGAGTCGGGATCCCACAGGCGCACCAGCAGCATGGCCAAGGTGGACTTGCCCGATCCCGTTGGCCCCACCACGGCCACGGTGCGGCTCGGCGGGATCTCCAATTCCACTCCGGAGAGGATCACCTCGCCCGGCGAGTAGGCGAACCCCACTGCGGCGCCCTCCACCGCCGCCCCCGTCGGCTGCGGGTCGGCCGCCAGGTCCCCGTGCACCAAGAAGTCCCGCTCGGAGAGCACCGTGTCGACGCGGCGCCAGCCTGCCAGGCTGTGCGCCAGGTCCCAGAAGACCCAACCCATCAAGCGCATGGGGATGGCCAGCAGCGATAGGAGGTAGGTGACCGTCACCAGCTCCCCGGCGGTGAGGCTGCCCCCTTTCAGCCGCAGCGCCCCCACCATCAGCAGTACCACCGTGCCCACGGCGGGGAAGGATTCGATGAACGCGCCGTAGAACGCCCAGAGGCGGTTCACTTCGATGATGTCGTCCCGCAGCTTCTCCGAGGCGCGAGCGAGGCGCTCAGTCTCGTACTCCTCCCGGCCCAGGGCTTTCACCGTGAGGGCCCCGTCGAAGCTCTCGTGGGCGATGCCGCTCACCAGGCCGCGACTGTGCTGCACGGCCTGAAAGGCCTCGAAGGTTCGCCACGAGCCGCGCAGGTCGATGGCGATGATCCCGCCGAGGCCCACCAGAGTGATGCCGCCCAGCAGGGAGTCGATCCAGCTGATGATCCCGATGCTGGCCAGGAGCAGCAGCAGCGACCCCGTGCCGAACGGGAGCGGTGCCAGGATGTAGGTGGCCTGGCGTCCGTCGGTCTCGCTCACCGCCATCAGGTCGCCGGTGGATTGCCGCCGGAACCAGGCCAGGCGAAGGCGCATCTGGTGATCGATCAGTTGATAGCGGAGGTCCGCCTGTGTCCGGCCTTGCAGCCAGCCGGCAAAGGTGCGGCGCAGAGTGATCCCGGCCGCCTTGTAGACGGCCACCCCGGTGATCAGCAGCACCCCCCCGACCCAGCGGGACCCGAGCGCGGCTTCACCGTCGAGTACCGGGATGATCAAGTCGTCGGTGACCCGCCCCACCACCACCGCGGCGAGCACGATCGCCGAAGCGAACACGGTGGCTCCCCCGACCGCCAGGGCGAAGGCCCCGGGGCGCGCCCGCACGAACCGGCGCACCAACGCCAGCCCGTCGCGCAGCACTACCGAGAGCCGTTCGGGTGCAGTCATCGCCTCTCCGGAGCGGAGCCTGAACCACCCGATCCTAGATCGAGGCGCTTGCTCCGCTTCCGGCCCGGTAGCCTCAGCGCATGCGCCCCCGCGCCCTCTTCCTCGTTGCCCTGCTGACGGCCGCGTGCGGCGACACGGCTACGCCCCCTCCCGACGCCGCCGCCCTCGTGCAGGGAGCGGTGGCAGCAATGCAGAGCGTGGCGTCGGCCCGCTTCGAGATGACCCGCGCCGGCGCCCCGATCACCGTCGAGGGCCTCGTGTTCGACTCGGCGGTGGGTCGCTACGCCGCCCCCGCCGCCGCCGAAGCGGTCCTCCGCATGCGCGCCGGGGACCTCACCGTCCAACTAGGGACCATATCGATGGGGGAGCGCACCTGGCTCACCGACCCCCTCACCAACCGCTGGCACGAGCTGCGTCCCGGCTCGGGCTTCAACCCCGCGGTGCTCTTCGACCCCGACGACGGCTGGGTGGCGCTGCTCGGCGACCTCTCCGCCGTGAGAGGCGTGCCCGCCGAAGCCGGCACCTACCGCCTGGCGGGCCGAGTCCCTGCCGCCCGGGTGGAGGCGCTCACCGCCGGGCTGGCGCCCGGTCAGGAGGTGCCGGTGGATGTCTGGCTCGACGCTTCCACCCTCCACATCATCCGCCTCGAGTTCTCCACGGTGGGCGACGAGGGGAAGAGCGACTGGGTGATCGTGATGAGCGACTTCGACCTCCCGGTGCAAATCGACCCGCCGGCGGTCGGATGAACACGGCCCGGCGGCCTTCCCCTACCGCCGTACTGGCGGTGGTTTCCTTCGGGGTCTTCGTTGCCGCCGACGACCTGACGGTCGTCTCGACCATGCTGCGCCAGATCATCGGCGACCTGGGCATCCCCCTGCCGGACGGCTGGGATCGGGCGGCGTGGATCGTCAACTCCTACCTCGTTGCCTACGTCGCCGTGATGCCGTTCATGGGCCGGCTCAGCGACGTCCTGGGGCGTCGCCGGGTCTTCGTCGGCTCCCTGGTCCTGTTTCTCGCCGGTTCCGCTTGGATCCCCTACACCACCTCCCTGGGCCCCTTCGTCGCTGCCCGCATCCTCACCGCGGTGGGGGGAGGGGCCATGGTCCCCGTCGCCCTGGCCGCGGTCGGTGACGCTTTCGAGGAGCGCCGCCGGCCGGGTGCCCTCGGCGTACTCGGCGCGATCGACACCATCGGCTGGGTGTGGGGCCCGCTCTTCGGCGCCCTGCTGGTGCGCTTCCTGAACTGGCGCTGGCAGTTCTACCTGAACATCCCCCTCGCCCTGGTGGCCATCGGCGCTTCCTGGTGGGCCTTGCGGGGCCTCGATCGCCCTACCGAGCGGCGTCGTATCGACTGGCCGGCGGCGCTATCGCTTTCGGCGGCTTTGGCTTGTCTCAACATCGCCCTGGTCAACACCAGTGAGATCTCGACGGTGGGCGGCCTGGAAGAGCTCACCGGACGGCGCTCCCTGCCTACGGTCCCGTTCTTCGTAGCCGCCGCCCTTGCCCTGGCGGCCTTCTTGTGGCTCGAGCGGCGCAGTCGCGACCCGGTGGTCGACTTGCGGCTCTTCCGCCGGCCCAACTTCGGGGCGGCCATGGCGGTCAACTTCCTCGTCGGAGCGGCGCTGATCATCGCCATGGTCGACGTGCCCCTCTTCGTCAACCTGGTGGTGGAGACGGGACTTCGGCGCGCCGCGGTGCTGAGCGGCTGGGTCCTCAGCGCTCTCACCGCTGCCATGGCGCTGGCTTCTTGGGTCGGGGGCCGCCTCACGGAGGCGTCCTGGTACCGCCCTCCCGCCCTGGCCGGTCTGGCACTGGGCAGTGCCGCCTTCGTTGCCATGGGAGCCGCTTGGGGGCCCGGGATACCCCTGGCGGCCATGGTCGTGTCGCTGGCGTTCCTCGGGCTCGGCTTCGGGCTCGTCACCGCTCCCTCGAACGCCGCGGCGGTGGATGCAGTGCCTCCAGACCGTCGGGGCGTCGCCGCCGGCCTCGTCATCCTCTCCCGCCTCATGGGCCTGGCCGTGGGCCTCTCGGGCCTCACCGCCTGGGCCATGTACCGCTTCGATGCCGCCCGCCGGGCCCTGGTGCTTCCCCCGCTAGACGACCCCGGCTATGAGGAAGCCCTCCGCCGGGCGCAGGAGCAGCTGACCTCGGCCGCTCTGCGCGAGACCTTCTTCTTCTCGGCGGGGCTGTTGGCCCTCGGGGTGATGGTGGCTCTCCTCCTCCGCCGCCACCGCGTCGCCGGTTCCCCCTCCGCTCCCGGCGGCCACTGACGCTCGCGTCGCCTCCGCCCCCGGGTGGTCCGGGTTCGCCGTCGCTCCCCCTTAACATGGCCGCCGCGCCGGAGCCCCGGCCGGGAACGACCCCGAGGGCGAGAGCAGATGGACTTTCTTTCTTCCATCGTCGACTTCATCCTGAACTTCGACGGCTACCTGAGGGGCCTCATCGAGTCGGTGGGGCCCTGGGTCTACGTGATCCTCTTTCTGATCATCACCGCAGAGACCGGCCTGGTGATCGCTCCCCTCCTTCCGGGCGATTCCCTGCTCTTCGCCGCCGGCACGTTTGCCGCCCTGTCTCCGGAGGGCGAGCCCGGCGCTGCTCCCCTGCTCAACGTCTGGATCATCTTCTTCACACTGGGCATCGCCGCCGTGCTCGGCGATGCCCTGAACTACGCCGTCGGCCGGTACCTGGGCCCGAAGCTCTTCCGTAAGGAGGACTCGCGCTTCTTCAAGAAGGAGAACCTCGACCGCACCCACGACTTCTTCGAGAAGTACGGCCCCATCACCATCATCATCGCCCGCTTCCTCCCCATCGTGCGGACCTTCGCCCCCTTCGTCGCCGGCATGGGGCGCATGGGCTATCCCCGCTTCCTCACCTACAACGTCGTTGGAGGTGTCGGCTGGGTGGGGCTCTTCGTATTCGCCGGGTACTTCTTCGCCAACATCCCCTTCGTGCAGGACCACTTCGAGTTGGTGATCATCGGGATCGTGCTGGTGTCGGTGGTCCCCACCGCCATCGAGGTGATCCGCCGTCGGCGCAAGGCGGCGGCCGCCGCAGTGGCCGCCACCGGCCCGAATACGGAAGAGCCCTAGCCGGGCCGGCCCCCGCTCGGCGTCTCATGCGTCGGGCAGGCCCCAGTCGGTGGCTAGGACCTCCCAGATGGCCTCCGCCAGCAGGCGCCCGCCCCCCGAGGTGTAATGGATGCCGTCGGTGGAGCGCACCGTCACCAGCGTCCCCGACTCGTCCTCCAACTGCGTGGTGAAACCGCCGTCTTCCCCCTGGAACAGACGGTAGATGTCGATGTAACGGACGTCGAGGCGCTCCGCCGCTTCCTCACGCACGACAGCGCTGATGCGGCGCATGTAGGCGTCGAAGTTGGCTCCCCCCATGATCGGTTGGCCCACCCAGTACACCCGCCGGCAAATGCTCAGCAAGTCGTCCATCAGCGACCCCACCAGGTCCCCATAGGCTGCCTCCCACTCGGGGGTGCCGAAGTCCAGCCGGCCCTGGGGGGATTGCAGGCCCTGCCCGTCGTTGGTACCCAAGAGCACCACCACTAGGTCAATTGGGCCCGCAGGAGCACCGCTCGCCACCAGCGCCGGCCAGTCGAGGATGTCGGGACGCGCCAGGCCGGTGCCCTCATAGGCCTCCACCCAGACCCGTAGCAGGCCGCTCTGAGTGCCGAGGGCACGGAGGGCACTGCCGGTGGGCGGTGTGAGCGAATCCCCGATGACCCACACCCGGAGCGGGGCGTCGGTGGTGACGGCGCGCCACCACGCCGGAGCGCCGGTGGTGGTTGTGGTCGGCGGCGGCGTCGTGGTCGTGGTGCTGCTCGGCGCCGCGCTCGTCGTGGGAGCGGTGGTCGGCGGCGCGCTGGTGCTGGTAGTCGTGGGCGCCAGCGTCGTGGCCGGGAGAGCAGTCGTCGTTGTCTGAGCGGGTGCGGAGGTGGTGCTGGCGATACCCGGCTGGGCCGAGGAGCCGCACCCCATGGTCAGCAGGCTGAGCGCGCCGACCGCCGCCCACAGCAACCTCTCCGACGTGCACCCGGCTCTGCAGCCCATGTATCCGAGGCTACCCCCGCCGGCACCCTTCCCGCCCGGCCCCGCCGATTCCGCACGAGTCGTCCCGCCGCGTACCCTTCGCTCCGCATGGCCCGGCCGGATCGCCTCCCTCGCGCCAGGAAAGCCGCCCGATGACGACGGTGGCCGCCGCGGCGCGTCGCATCTTCTCCTCGCTGCGGGTACTCAACTACCGGCTGTACTTCACCGGGCAGGCCGTCTCCCTGTCGGGAACCTGGATGCAGAGCGTGGCGCAGGGCTGGCTGGTCTTGGAGCTCACCGACTCGGGCACGGCCATCGGCCTGGTCCTCGCCCTGCAGTTCCTTCCGGTGTTGCTTTTCGGGCCCATGGGCGGGGTGATCGCCGACCGCTTCGACAAGCGACGGCTGCTCCTCGGTACGCAAGTGGCGGCTGCTCTGCTGGCCGCGACCTTGGGACTCCTGGTCCTCTTCGATGTGGTGCGCCTCTGGATGGTGTTCGCCCTCGCCTGCGGCCTCGGGTTCGTGAACCTGGTGGACAACCCCACCCGGCAGGCCTTCGTGGGGGAGATGGTCGGCCCGGACGACCTCACCAACGCCATCAGCCTCAATTCGGTTTTGGTCAACCTGGCCCGGGTAGCCGGGCCGGCCGCGGCCGGGGCCCTGATCCTCACCGTGGGCCTGGCCCCGTGCTTCCTGATCAACGCCGCCTCCTACCTGGCCGCCATCGCCGCCCTGCTGCTCATACGCCCCGATCTGCTGCGGCGCAGCCGGCCCCAGGCGCGCCGCCCCGGTCAGTTGCGCGCGGGCCTGCGCTATGTGGGTAAGACGCCGGCTCTGCTGATCCCGCTGATCATGATGGCGGTGGTCGGCGCCCTGGCCTACGAGTTCCAGGTGAGCCTGCCCCTGCTGGCCCGTTTCACCTTCGGGGGCGATGCCGGTACCTACGGCAGCATGACCGCCCTCATGGGCGCCGGCGCTGTGGTGGGCGGCCTCCTCACCGCCGCCGCCGGGCGCCGTGCCCCCACCGCTCTGGCCACCATGGCCCTGCTCTTCGGCGCGGTGCAGACCGCCACTGCCTTCTCCCCCACTATGGTCGTGGCCCTGGCCATGATGGTGCCCCTTGGCGCCTCCTCCATCGCCTTCCTCGCTCTGGGGAACGCCACCCTGCAACTAGCTTCGACCCCCGAGATGCGCGGCCGGGTGATGGCGCTGTGGGGGGTCGCCTTCCTGGGCTCAACGCCGGTGGGAGGCCCGATCATCGGCTGGATCGGCAGCTTCGACCCGCGCTGGGCGCTCGGAGTCGGCGGGGTGGCCACCCTGGTCTGCGCAGCCCTGGCCTTCCGGCCCCTCGCCCGGGTCATCGCGGCGGGCGCCCCGCCGCTTGTGGTGGAGCTTCCGCCGGGCAAGCCCGGCGGGCCCGCCTGAGTTCTGCGCCTCTCCGGCGCGGCCTAGCGCCACTGCCACAGCAGGGCGCCCAGTGCTATGTAGGCCGCCCCGCCCAGCATGGCGCTCAGGCCGCTCCCGCGGGGACGAGGGGCCAGGAATCGACGTTCTCCGGTTCGCCCCTGCTCTGCCATACGGCCCACATTCGCCCCCGGCAGCAGGTTGTCCAGGACCCGGTCTCCGCCCGACCCGAGGAACATGCCCACCAGGAACAACACCACCCCGGCCACGAGGCAAGTCCCGGCCAGCGAGCCCACCAGGCCTGCCGGGGTGGCCAGCCACCACACCGCACTCACGCCCAGGGAGATCACCATGATCCCCAGGGCAGCCCGGAGGCGCGGACGGCGCAGCACCAACGCCGACGATAGCGACCGTGCGGTTGGGGTCCGGGGTCAGCTCTGCGGGGGTCGGTCCCAGTCCTGCACGTCCTTGCCGGCTTCTCGCGCCAGGATGTCCAGCGCCGCCTTGGCACCATCGCCTGCGGAGATGATCGCCTGGCTGCGCGCCGGGCGAACGCTCCGCCCCACGGCATAGACCCGGGGGTGCGAGGTGCGACCCTCGGAATCGACGGCCACCGCTCCCGCGGGGGTCTCGGCCAAGCCCAGGGAACGCGCCAGGGCCGGGTTTTTCCCCTCGGACAGGATCAGGTACTCGGCCCGCTCCGGCCGGTCGGCCTCCGCGATGACTTCCACTCCGTCGGCGTCCGCAGAAACCGACGTGACCGCGGCCTCCACCAGCGCCGCTCCGGCGGCCCGGGCCTGCTCGCGGGCCACCTGCTGGAACTCGGTCCCGGAAGTCGCCGGGCTGCCCAGGTAGTTGTTCAGGAAGGCGTAGTGCATGGCGGTCTGGTCCAGGCCGAACACCTGGACCTGATGCTCGCCCCGGGCCAAGAAGAGGGCGGCGCTCAGCCCCCCGGGTCCGTCTCCGACGATGATGACGCGTGCCATGGATCCCTCTCGTGTCGCAAGTACCCCCGCCAACGCCGTCTCCGCCGAGACCATTCCCGGGCTACCCTTGCCATGGCGCGACTCGGGAAGAGTGGTGGGCCTTCTGACGGATCTGATCGACACCTTGCCGGGGGATGCTCCGGTAAGCGCGGTGTGCGTGGGCGCCTTCTGGACTGCGGTGTGGAGCCGCCATTGCGGTCTCGCTTCGACCCTCGGCGCCGCCGACCACGAGCATGGTGCTGTGTTCGTGGCCGATGCGGGGCATCTCCACGATCGCTCGGCGCGCGAACTCGCCCAACTGGCCCACTCCTCGCGACTGCTGGAAGCCGGCATCGGCCTGGCCGCGATCAACTCGCTGCTCGAGGTCGATCTCACCCGCTGCGTCGAACTGAACGCCGGCCGGTTCCTCATCGACCATGCCCCGGGCAAGCGGATCGCCCTTGTGGGCCATTTCCCCTTCGTGCCAGAACTCCGTCGCGTCGCTCAGCGTCTCTGGGTCATCGACCTGCACCCGGCCCCGGGAGACCTGTCGCCCGCCGAGGGGGACACCGTGATAGGTCAGGCCGACTTGGTGGCCATCACCGGGTGCGCACTGATCAACCACACCATGGAAGGTCTCCTGGAGAAGTGCCGCCCCGATGCTTTGGTCCTGGTCCTGGGCCCGACTGCGCCGCTTTCCCCGGTCCTCTTCGACCACGGAGTGGATGTCATCTGCGGCACTCGGGTCGCCGATCCCGAAGCGGCGTTGCACAGCGTCGCCCAAGGGGCCGTGTTCCGTCAGGTGGAAGGCGTGCAGCTACTGGCTATGTGGCGTGCCGGGGCGCGCCCGTAGCCCGCTAGCGAGACGGCCCCACTGCCTCCTCCAACCGCCCGAAGATCTTCGCGATCTCGGCAGCAGCGGCCCCCTCCGGCACCGTCCCCCCCAACAGGCTCGCTTCCTGCACCCGGGGATCGAAGGGCACATACCCGATGACCCGCTCCCCCTCCGGCCCCAGCTTGTCGCGGAACAGCGCCGTTGCCTCGGGTGCCCCGACCTTGTTCACCACGAAGAACAACCGGTCGATCCCGGCCGCTTCGCAAAAACGTGCCACCCGGGCGGCGATGGACACCGACTCCAGGGTGAGGTCCAGCACCGTCACCAACAGGTCGACCCGGTCTGGGATTCGCCGGCCGAAGTGCTCGACCCCGGCCTTGGTGTCGATCAGTTGTGCCGCCTCCCCCTGCACCATGAAGTCGCGCACCACCTTCTCCACCGGCCCATCGCAGCCCTGCCCGTACTGAGCGATCTTTCCCGCTTGGAGCAGCCGCAGTCTCCGGTCGGCCAGGAAGTACTCCGCCGGCAGCTCTCTCTCGAGGTCGACCCGGTACTCGGGGACGGGACGCGTATCGCCGACTCGAGTCAACGGCGCCGGATCATCCACCGGGCATGTCACCACGTCGATGCCCCCGAAGAAGTCGATCAAAGGCCGTGGCTCCGCCTCCACTCCGCCGCCGAACAGCAGGCGCACCAGACCCTCGGGATTCGAGGCATCCCCGTCGAGTACCAGCACCTCGTAGCTCCGCCGCAGCAACGAGCCGGCCGCCAAAGCCACGAACGTGCTCTTGCCGCTGCCCCCTTTGCCGCAGATGAGGATCCGCTTCCCGGCTAGAGGGTGGGGCGCTCCCGTGATGTCACTCATGCAGGCTCCTTCGGCCGGTCACCCTCGGGTGAGGTTGACCCCTTCTTCGTTCTGAGCATATACTCATAATGATGCCACGTCCGCCTACGCCGCGCCAGGTCGTGCTCCCCTTGTCGGCCATCACCTTCTCCCCGGGGGCCTTGCCGCCGCAGGGCACCTCTTCGGGCGTGTTGACTCTCGACGGCCTCGAGGCCCTGCGCCTGGCGGACCTCGAGGGCCTCTACCAGGAGGAGGCGGCACGCCGTATGGGCATCTCGCGAGCGACTTTCGCCCGGGTGCTGGCCGCCGCCAGACGCCAGGTAGCCGACGCCCTCATCAACGCGAAGGCGTTGACCATCTCCGGAGGCGTGGTCAACCCCGCTTCGGCTCGCCGCTGGCCCTGCCCCATCCACGGCGACGACAAACGACTCGGCCGCGACTGTCGCTGCCGCCCCAGCGACTCGCCTCCTTCCACCATTCCGGCGCCATCGCAAGAACAGCCTTCCCACGCTCACTGAAAGGAGGAGCCATGCCGGGATTCGACAGAACCGGGCCTCTCGGCCGTGGCCCGCGCACCGGCCTGGGCCA
>JAFGCH010000115.1 GCA_016932695.1 Acidimicrobiia bacterium
CTGCTCCACCTGCAGGTCCACGATGCGGCTCAGGTCGTCGCGGGTCAGCCGGTGGAACACCAGGATCTCATCGACCCGGTTGAGGAACTCGGGCCGGAAGGTGCGGCGCACCACCTCCATGACCCGGGCCCGGGCGGTCTCCTCGGGCAGGCCGGGGTCGATGAGCTCCGAGCCCAGGTTGGAGGTCATGATCAGCACGGTGTTGGTGAGGTCCACGGTGCGGCCGTGGCCGTCGGTGAGGCGGCCGTCGTCGAGCACCTGCAGCAGCACGTTGAAGACGTCGGCGTGGGCCTTCTCGACCTCGTCGAGGAGGATCACCGAGTAGGGGCGGCGGCGCACCGCCTCGGTCAACTGCCCGCCCTCGTCGTAGCCCACGTAGCCGGGCGGGGCACCGATGAGGCGGCTGACGGTGTGCTTCTCCATGTACTCCGACATGTCGAGGCGGACCATGGCCCGCTCGTCGTCGAAGAGGAACTCGGCCAGGGCCCGGGCCAGCTCGGTCTTGCCCACGCCGGTGGGGCCCAGGAAGAGAAAGGAGCCGATGGGCCGATGGGGGTCGGAGAGGCCGGCGCGAGAGCGGCGCACCGCGTCGGACACCGCCGCCACGGCGTCGTCCTGGCCCACCACCCGGCGGTGCAGGTGCTCCTCCAAACGGATCAGCTTGTGTACCTCGCCTTCCATGAGGCGGGTGACGGGCACCCCGGTCCAGCGGCTTACCACCTCGGCAACGTCCTCCTCGTCCACCTCCTCCTTCAGCATGCGGACGTCGGCCTGGAGGGCGGCCAGGGACTGCTGGGCTTCCTCAAGGCGCCTGGTCAGGCCGGGCAGGGTGCCGTAGCGAAGTTCGGCGGCCCGCTGCAGGTTGCCGTCGCGCTCGGCTCGCTCGGCTTCGGCCCGGGCCGCCTCGGCTTCCTCCTTGACGGCGCGGATGGCGGCGATGGCCTGCTTCTCCTGGTCCCAGTGGGCGGTGAGGCGCTTCGCCTGGGCCTCCACTTCGGCCAGTTCGGCCTCCAGGGCGGCCAAGCGCTCCTTGCTGGGGGCGTCCTTCTCCTTGCGCAGGGCGGCGCGCTCGATCTCCAACTGGCGGCGGCGCCGCTCGAGTTCGTCGATCTCCTCGGGCATGGAGTCGATCTCGATGCGGAGGCGGCTGGCGGCCTCGTCGACGAGGTCGATGGCCTTGTCGGGCAGGTGGCGCCCGGTGATGTAGCGGTCCGAGAGCATGGCCGCGGCCACCAGGGCGGAGTCGGTGATGCGCACCCCGTGGTGCACCTCGTAGCGCTCCTTCAAGCCGCGCAGGATGCCGACGGTGTCCTCGACCGAAGGGGGCTCCACCAGCACCGGCTGGAAGCGGCGCTCGAGGGCGGCGTCCTTCTCGACGTGCTTGCGGTACTCGTCGAGGGTGGTGGCGCCGATCAGGCGCAGCTCGCCCCGGGCCAGCATCGGCTTGAGCATGTTCGAGGCGTCCATGCCCCCCTCGGCGGCCCCGGCACCGACGATGGTGTGCATCTCGTCGATGAAGGTGATCACCCGGCCCTGGGCGGCCTTGATCTCGTTCAAGGTGGCCTTGAGGCGCTCCTCGAACTCGCCGCGGTACTTGGCCCCGGCCACCATGGCGGCCAGGTCGAGGGCCACCACCCGCTTGTCTTTGAGGCCTTCGGGCACGTCGCCGGCCACGATGCGCCCGGCCAGGCCCTCGACGATGGCGGTCTTGCCCACCCCGGGCTCGCCGATGAGCACCGGGTTGTTCTTGGTACGGCGGGAGAGCACCTGGATGACGCGGCGGATCTCCTCGTCGCGTCCGATGACCGGGTCGAGCTTGCCCTTGCGGGCCTCCTCTACCAGGTCGCGCCCGTACTGCTCCAGGGCGTTGAAGGTGGCCTCGGGGTCGGGGGAGGTGACCCGGGCGGCCCCGCGGACCTCGGCCAGGGCCGAGAGCATGGCTTCGCGGTCGGCTCCGGCGGAGCGCAGGGCCTCGCCGGCGGCGCCGGGGGCGGCGGCGAGGGCGAGCAGCAGGTGCTCCACCGAGACGTAGTCGTCCTTCATAGCGGTGCGCTCGGCGTCGGCCTGCTCGAGCACCCGCAGCAGGTCGGGGGAGATGCCGGTGGAGGTGTCGCCGAAGACCCGCGGGATCTTCTCGAGGGCTTCGCCCAGGCGGCGCCGCAGGGCGGCCGGATCCACGCCCAGGCGGGAGAGGAGGGGGTAGACCAGGCCCTCGCTCTGCCCGAGGAGGGCGAGCAGCAGGTGCTCGGGGCCGGTGGCCTGGTGGTGGCGGGCCTGGGCGTCGCCGGCGGCGGCCTGCACCGCCTGCTGCGCTTTGTGGGTGAAGGTGTTGAGGTCCATAGGAGTCTCCGACGGTGTCAACCGAACATTAAGTCCGATTGTTCCAAAAATCTGAGTGTAAGTATATCAACTACGGTTACCGGTGGGGAGTTAGCATGGGTGGGTGGTGGCTAAACGGGGATTCGACGTGGTCTGCCGGCCGGAGCGGCCCGGTGAGGAAGCTGCGGTCCGGGCGGTGGTGGCCGATGCCTTCGTGGCCGAACCCGTGGTGGTCGATCTGGTGGATGCGCTGCGCGCCTCGCCCGACTGGATCGACGGGCTATCCCTGGTGGCGGATGTTGGGGACGGGCCGGTAGCCCACATCTTGTTCACCCGGGCCCTGCTCGA
>JAFGCH010000021.1 GCA_016932695.1 Acidimicrobiia bacterium
ACCGCCTCGTCGTGCCCGGTGAGCGGCCGCAGTTCGGCCACCCAATAGGGATTGGGCAGGAACCGCACGTCGAAGAGCAGGTCCACGACCCGCGGTACCCCGTGCTTGAAGCCGAAGGAAGTGACCGCCACCCGCAGCGGCCGCCGCGGCTGCTGGCCCGAGAAGATCTCGCCCAGGGCGCGCCGCAGCTCGTGCACCGTGCGGTCCGAGGTGTCGATCACTACGTCGGCCCGCCCGCGCAGATCCTGCAGAGCGCGGCGTTCCAGCGCGATCGACTCCGCCAGGGTGGGCGCCTCCACCGGATGCGGCCGGCGGCTCTCCTCGAAGCGCGTCGCCAGCACCTCGTCATCGGCATCCAGGAACAGGAGGGTGGTGGGGACGCCGTCGGTATCGAGGGTCACCAGCACTTGCTCCAGCACCTCGAACGACAGGCCGCCCCGCGTATCCACGGCCACCGCCAGGCGCCGCCGACGCGCATCACGTGCCGGGTCTGCCTCCTGCACTACCTGGGAGATCAGCCCGGCGGGCAGGTTGTCGATCACAAAGAAGCCCAGGTCCTCGAGAGCCTTGCCGGCAAGGGACCGCCCCGCTCCCGACATGCCGGTGATCACCACCACCTGCGGCCGCTCAGGCACCTCACTCCTCCTCTTCCGCTTTGCCGCTCTGCCGCTCCGGCCCGCGGGGCTCCGGGGCCCGCAGGGCGGCGTGCACTGCCGCCGCCACGTTGGCCGGGACCACCCGGCTCAGCTCCTCCACACCGGCGCCGCGCATCTTGGCCACCGACCCGAAGCGCCGCAGCAAGGCCTTGCGCCGCGCCGGCCCCACACCGGGCACCGCGTCCAGCGCCGAGCCCACCATACGCCGGCCGCGCAGCTTGCGGTGGTAGTCCAGGGCGAAGCGATGAGCCTCGTCGCGCACCTGCTGGAGCAGGTACAGCGCCTCCTCGCCGCGCCCGAGGCGCCGCGGCTCGGCCTGCCCGGGCAGGTACACCTCCTCCATCCTCTTCGCCAACCCGGCGACGGGGATGGCCAATCCCAATTCCTCCACCACCTGCACCGCCCGGGAGACCTGGCCGACGCCGCCGTCGACCAGCAGCAGCGAAGGCGGATAGGCGAAGCGCCCCCGATCCTCCACGGGCTGTTCTCGCTCCCGCAGGTAGGCGCCGAGACGCCGACGCAGCACCTCCTCCATCGCGGCGAAATCATCCTGACCGGCCACCTCCCGCACCCGGAACCGGCGGTACTGGTTGCGCCGGGGCAGGCCGTCCTCCATGACCACCATGGAACCCACCGTGTCGCGGCCCCCGATGGTGGAGATGTCGTAGCACTCGATGCGCAGCGGCGGTTCCGGCAACCCCAGGGCCTCCTGCAGGCTGCGTAGCGCCCGGGCGCGGGCGTTGTGATCCGCGTGGCGTTGCAGGCGGTGGCGGGAGAACACCTCGGCGGCGTTGGCTCGGGCGGTGCCCAGCAGCCGCCGCTTGGCCCCGCGCTGAGGCACGCGCAGCACGACCTTCCCCCCGCGCCGCACCCCCAGCCACTCCTGCCACAAGGCGGCGTCCTCGGGGAGTACGGGCACCAGCACCTCCCGAGGCGGCGTGTCTTCTCCGTAGACCTCCCCCAGAAGGCGTCCCACCAGAGCCGGGGTAGCCACCTCTTCCACCTTGTCCACCACGGTCGCCAGCCGCCCCGTCACCCGGCCCCGGCGCACGGTGAGCACCACCAGCGCCGCCTCCAGGTCATCCTCCTCCACCGCGAGCAGGTCGAAGTCCTCCTTGTGCAAAGTGGCCACTTCCTGGCGAGTGAGGGCCTTTTCCATCGCGGCCGCCTGGTCGCGCAAGCGCGCCGCCCGCTCGTACTCCAGGGCCTCCGACGCCGCCTCCATGCCGGCCCGCAGCGAGGCCAGCACCGGCTCGCCGTCGCCACCCAAGAAGCGGGCCAGGCCGTCGACGTGAGCGGCATAGTCCTCGGCGCTCACCTCCCCTACGCACGGCCCGCTGCAACGCTCGATGTGGAACAGCAGGCAGGGTCGCCCCTCGGCCCGGCAGCGGGTGAACTTGGCATTCGTGCAGGTGCGCACGGGGAAGGTCCGCAACAGCAGGTCGAGAGTCTGGCGGATGGCGTAGGCGTTGGCATAAGGCCCGAAGTACTGCGTATCGCGCCGCCGGCGGCCGCGCATCACCGTGGCTCGGGGCCATTCCTCTCCCCGGGTGATGGCCAGGTAGGGATACGACTTGTCATCGCGCAGGCGGATGTTGAAGCGGGGCCGATGCTCCTTGATGAGGTTGTATTCCATCATGAGGGCCGCCGCCTCGCCGTCGGTGACGATCCACTCCACGGACTCGGCGGCGTCGACCATGGCCCGGGTACGCGCCGGGAGATCCCGCCCGAAGTAGCTGGCCAGGCGCTTACGGAGCGACTTGGCCTTGCCCGCGTAGAGCACCGCGCCGTAGCGATCGCGGAACAGATAGGCCCCCGGGCCATCGGGGATCTCCGCGGCTGCGGGACGGCTCTCCATGCCGGCCAGCGTACCGCCCGCTCACCGTCATCTCGGGAACATCCCGGCGGCGCTAGTTGCGCCTCCAGCGAGCGGCCAGCAGGCGCGGGATCTGGCGTTGGGCGGCCAGCAACGGGTCCGCCGCCGCCCGCTTCTCCCCCACCCCGTGCTCCACCAGTCGCTCCAGGCACCAGCCGGCGGCCGCCGCCTGGCTGAGCAGCCGCCCCAGCGAGCGATGGTGGAAAGTAACCGTCCCCTCCCCGGCGGGCTCCGTGCTGGTTCCCTCCTCCATGTAGGGACCCCAACGCCACAGCACCTCGCCGTCATCGGGGTCCACCAGGGGGCCGGAACCCGGCGCGGTGTAGGCCGGGTGATTGGCCACCACCACCAGCACCCCTCCCGCCCCAACCGCGGCGGCCGCGGCGGCGAACAGGGTTGCGGAGTCGGGAAGGTGCTCCATCACCAGCACCGCCACCGCCCCGTCGAGCGCCCCGGGCCGCACCCAGCCCAGGTCGGGAAGCCGGCAGACCGCCACCGGGCCCGCCGCCGCCGCCCGCCGCGCCAGGCGCTCGGACAGGTCGCATCCCACCACTCGCGCCCCCCGCCCGGCCACGGCCCGCATCAGTTCGCCTTCACCGCAGCCCAGGTCCAGGTACCGGAGGCCGGGAAGCGGGTCGAGCAACTCTACGGCCAGCGGCACCACCTCTTCGGAATAGACCGGGTCGGTGGCGACCTCGGCCACCCACCAGTCGGCCACCGCGTCGTCCCAGGGAAGCGTCACGGCAGCAGCTCCCGCAGGAACTTGCCGGTGTAGGACTCCGGCACCGAGGCCACCGCCTCCGGCGTTCCGGCGGCCACCACCCCACCCCCCTCGTCGCCGCCCTCCGGCCCCAGGTCGATCACCCAGTCCGCCGATTTCACCACGTCGAGGTTGTGCTCGATAACCACCACCGTGTTCCCCGCGTCCACCAGGCGCTGGAGCACCCCCAGCAGCTTCCGCACGTCCTCGAAGTGCAGGCCGGTGGTGGGTTCATCGAGGATGTAGAAGGTGCGCCCGGTGGCCCGCTTGCCCAGCTCTGCCGCCAGCTTGACCCGCTGCGCCTCGCCCCCCGACAGGGTCGGGGCCGGCTGGCCCAGCTTCACGTAGCCCAGCCCGACGTCGTAGAGGGTCTGCAGCACCCGCCCCAGGGCGGGCTGGTTCTCGAAGAAGGCCAGCGCCTCGGTCACCGACATGTCGAGCACGTCGGCGATGCTGTGCCCCTTCCAGAGGATCTCCAGGGTCTCGCGGTTGTAGCGGCGCCCTTTGCACTGCTCGCAGCGGATGTAAACGTCGGGCAGGAAGTGCATCTCGATCTTGATGGTGCCGTCGCCCTTGCAGGCCTCGCACCGGCCGCCGGCGACGTTGAACGAGAAGCGCCCCGGCTTGTAGCCCCGGGCCCGGGCATCGGGGGTGCTGGAGAACAGCTCGCGCACCCGGTCGAACAACTTGGTGTAGGTGGCCGGGTTGGAGCGCGGGGTGCGACCGATGGGCGACTGGTCGATGTCGATGACCTTGTCGATGTGTTCCAGGCCCTCCAGGCGTCGATGCCGCCCGGGGAGCTCCCGGGATGAGTAGAGCAGCCGATGCAGTCCTTTGCTGAGGATCTCCTCGACCAGGGTGCTCTTGCCGCTCCCCGAGACGCCGCTGACCGCTATCAACAGCCCCACGGGGAACTCCACGTCGAGGTCTTTGAGGTTGTTCTCCGCCGCCCCGCGCACCCAAAGGGAGCGCCCGTCGGGCTCCCGTCGCCACCCGGGGACGGCCACCTGCCGGCGCCCGGCCAGGTAGTCCCCGGTGATGGACGTCTCCTCGGCCGTGATGGCCGCCAGGTCCCCCTCGGCCACGATGCGGCCCCCGTGCTCTCCCGCCCCCGGGCCAATGTCGACGATGTGGTCGCCGGCGCGAATGGTTTCCTCGTCGTGCTCCACCACGACCACCGTGTTGCCCAGGTCGCGCAACCGCACCAGGGTCTCGATGAGCCGCCGGTTGTCCCGCTGGTGCAGGCCGATCGACGGCTCGTCGAGGATGTAGAGCACCCCCACCAGCCCCGAGCCGATCTGCGTGGCCAGGCGGATGCGTTGTGCCTCCCCGCCGGCCAGGGTGGCGGCGCTGCGCGCCAGGGTGAGGTAGTCGAGGCCCACGTCGAGCAGGAAGGCCAGCCGGGCGCGGATCTCCTTCAGCACCGGGGCGGCGATACGCCCCTGCCGCTCGTCGAGTTCCAGCCCGCCCAGGAAGTCCTGGGCGCGGCGCAGAGAGAGGCTCGAGATCTCGTGGATGTTGGCTCCGCCCAAGGTCACCGCCAGGGCCGCCGGGTTGAGGCGGGCTCCCCCGCAGGTCTCGCAGGGGACCAGGCGCATGTACTGCTCGTAGGACTCCCGGGCTCCCTCGCTGTCGGCGTTCTCGTGGCGCCGGCTGAGGTAGGGCACCAAGCCCTCATACGCCGTCTGGTAGCGGCGCAGGCGGCCGAAGCGGTTCGTGTAAGAGACGGTTATCGGCTCCTCCCCCGTCCCTTCGAGCACCAGAGCCCGCTGCTCGGGCGTCAGCTCCCGGAAGGGAGTGTCCAAGGCGAAGCCATGCTGCCGGGCGACCCCCTCCAGGATCCGGAAGTAGTAGCCCGCCCGGAAGCGCCCCTGCCACGGCAGGATCGCCCCCTCGGCCAGCGAGCGGTCCTCATCGGGGATGGCCAGGTGCCAGTCGACCTGGAAGCGGGACCCGATGCCCTTGCACGCCGGGCAGGCGCCGTAGGGGCTGTTGAAGGAGAAGTTGCGGGGCTGCAGGTCCTCAAACGACAGGCCGCAGGCATCGCAGGCGAAGTGCTGGCTGAAAGACAGCGTCGGCCCCTCCACCACGTCGACCACGGCTACCCCTTCGGCCAAGCGCAGGGCGGTTTCCAGGGAGTCGGTGAGCCGCCGTTCCATCCCCTCCCGGCGCACCAGCCGGTCGACGATCACCTCGATGGTGTGCTGGTAGTAACGGTCGAGGCGGATGTCCTCGGTCAGGTCGCGCACCTCGCCGTCGATGCGCGCCCGGCTGAAGCCTTCACGGCTGAGCTCCTTGAGGAGGGCTTCGTACTCGCCCTTCCGGCCCCGCACCACCGGGGCCAAGATCTGGAAGCGGGTGCCGTCGGGCAACTCGAGGATGCGGTCTACGATCTGCTGGGGGGTCTGCCGCGCCACCTCGCGCCCGCACTGCGGGCAGTGCGGCACTCCCGCCCGGGCGAAGAGCAGCCGCAGGTAGTCGTGGATCTCGGTCACCGTGCCCACGGTGGAGCGGGGGTTGCGGCTGGCCGTCTTCTGGTCGATGGAGATCGCCGGGGAGAGACCCTCGATGAAGTCGACGTCGGGCTTCTCCATCTGGCCGAGGAACTGGCGGGCGTAGGCCGACAGGCTCTCGACGTAACGGCGCTGACCTTCGGCGTAGATGGTGTCGAAGGCCAGGCTCGACTTGCCCGAGCCCGACAGGCCGGTGAAGACGATCAGCTTGTTGCGCGGCAGCTCCAGGGAGACGTTCTTGAGGTTGTGCTCCCGGGCGCCGCGGATGACGATGGAACCGCTGGACACCCGTCCTCCAATCGGGGCGGGATGATACCGGGGGCTGCCGACAGGAATCCCGGCGACCCCGGGCGGGTTCCGACGCGAAGCGCCGCGGGCCCAGCTCGGGTGAGATGAGATCACCCTGGGCCAGCATGCGGGAATGTCACCCGAGCCAGCCTCTGGCCGGCTGGTGCTGCGGCAACCCTGCGGCTACGCCTGCCAACTACACCATTGCGGGACAGGGTCTGTCCCGTACGATGTGGTGGAGAGGGGAGCCCATGAGAGCGTGGCGGGCCGTCATTACCGTGGTCGTTCTGGCGGCAGCGAGCGCCTGTGCCGGTTCGGGTGAGGTCGACTTCGGGCTAGAGGAGGTTGTGGGGGCTCTCACGGACACAGGCGTGTCCGTCCGGCAGACCAGCGACGAATCAGGCTTCCCGTTCTCGGTGCCCGAGCAGCGGTTGGCGGCGAACGGGTTTGACCTGTCAGTGTACGAGTACACCGATGTGGCGGCCCAGGAGGCCGGAGGCAGCCACCATCCGGATGGAGGGGTGGAGCGTCAATCACACGCCGGTGGAGTGGATTGGGTCGCCGCACTACTGGATCCGGGGCCGGGTCATCGTCATGTACGTGGGAGACGACCAGGCGGCCATTGACCTGGCAACCGCCGCTCTTGGAGCAGAACTCGACCTGGCCGGATTGCCGAACGCTTGTGGCGGGGAGGACGGTCCGTCCCGAGTGGAGGGCGTCCTTTGGGTGGTGGGGGGCCGATATCCGGGTGTGAACCGGCCGACTGCTGGGACCGTGTGGGTGTACCCCGAGACGACCGACGGGTCAGTGCCTCCCGAAGGCCGGCCACTCGGTGTTGCACCGATCGTCGAGTCCAGTGTGGACGCTACCGGCCAGTTCGTGACTCACCTGCCCCCGGGCACCTATCTGCTGGCAGCGGACATGGCGGGTGGTCATGCCTGTGAGGCTCAGGTGGTGGAGGTGAGAGAAGGGCGCTGCTCCCCGGTCACCATCACCTGCTCGATCCGGTAAGAGGCGACCGGCCTGGGGTGGCCCGGCACACCGCCGGGCTGATCGCCGGGCGCGCCGGGTCGGGCCGCCCGGACGGGTGTCGGCCGCGTAAGATGCCGGCCTTCGGCATGGACGAAGCTCGAGGAGAAGCAGGGCCGTGAACACCCCTCAGACGATGCTCGCCCTGGTCCAACGTTCCGCCGGGTACGCCGAGGATCTCCGCTCGCTCGTACCGGAGAGTCTCGAGCCCTATGTGGACGCCGCCACCGTGGAGACACCGCACCCCGGCCGAGGCCAGGTCCTGATCAGGATGTCGCTGGCGCCGGTCAATCCCTCCGACATCGCCTTCATCATGGGCGTCTACGGGCAGCCACGCATCGCCGGCGCTCCCGCCGGGTTCGAAGGGGTCGGCGAGGTCGTCGTGTCGGGCGGCGGGTTCCTGGCCGACCGCCTCGTCGGCAGGCGTGTCTCGTGCTTCGCCGGGATATCGGGGACTTGGGCCGAGTACGCCGTCGCCGAGGCACGCGCCTGCATCCCGCTCCGCAAGGACATCCGGGACGAGGACGGGGCCGCCCTGCTCGTCAACCCGTTCTCCGCCTGGGCCCTCAGGGACCTGATCCGCGCCCGGGGAACGAAGGCATTCGTGATGACGGCGGGCGCCAGCCAATTGGGCAAGCTGCTCGTGCCCTTGGCCGCCGGGAGCGGCTTGCGACCGATCTCACTGGTCCGCCGGGCGGAGCAGGTCGATCCGCTGCTCCGTCTCGGCGCCGCCCACGTGCTGAACACGGAGGACGCCGGGTTCGCCGACGCCCTCCGGGTGACCCTGAAGGCCGAGCGGCCGCGCGTCCTGCTCGACGCACTCGCCAACGACCTCGCCTGCACCGTCTTCGGGGCGATGGGTCCCCGGAGCCGGTGGATCGTGTACGGCGGCCTGGGGTACGCCTCGCTCACGATGCCCCAGCCGGGGCAGTTCATCTTCGCGTCGAAACAGATCGAGGGCTTCTGGCTCACCAGGTGGATCCAGGACGGCGGCCTGGTCCGAATGGCGAGAGCCTCCCGCGGGGTACAGGCGCGCTTCGCTTCGGGGTCGTGGACCACCGATGTCGCCGCCCGAGTCCCCCTCTCCGAGGCGCACGACCGCGTCCCCGGGCTCCTCGCCGGACCGAACCGGGGGAAGGTGCTCCTCGACGCCTCGAATCCCTCGAGCGGGTGATCGGGAGGGGCTCCGTTCCCGATGGGAGCCGCCGAAGGGTCGCCACCTTGGGGTGACAGCTCTCCGGGCCCTACTTCTTCGGGGAATCCCGCGGCTTGCGGAGGGCTCCCAGGCAGGCAGACGGTCACCATCCGAGGCGGGCGCGCAGGCGCTCGACCCGCTCGGCGAGGTAGGACAACGCCGCCGCCCGCTCCCGGTACAGCAAGCGCTCATCCTCCGCTCTGCCGCCGTATCCCACGTGCCCGGTTCCCGCCGCCGCTCTCTCGAGCATCACCGGCAGCAGCCAGGAGAACTTAACCGCCCCGGCCGCCACGGCCATGGGCACGGCGTCCGCATCACCGGCCCATCCCACCTCTTTCAGCCCCACCAGGTATCCGCCGACAACCGCCTCCTCTATCCGGGGCAGCAGGCCGGCCGGACGCAGTAGATCGAAGGCGCTGTCGGCAATCAGGTTGCCCGCATCCTCGCCGACTGCGCCCAAACCGCAGAACGCCCAGTCGATCGGCACCAGATCACCCTCGGCCCAGAACAGGTTGGCCGGCCACAGGTCCAGATGACACAGAGTCCGGGGGAGTTCGCCGATCAGCGCCAGCAGGCGCGAGGCATCCTCGTGGAGACTCCGGATTCGCCGGCCGAGATCTCGGGGAATGCACTCGGCGACGAGGGGGATCTCCCAGACGCACTCGTCCTCGAGCAGGTGCCAGGGGATGGGTTCGGCCGCCGCCAGGTATTGAGGGAGAAACTCGCGAGTCAGCCAAGGATGGCCCGCCGCAAGGGATGGACCGGCCATGCTCCCCTGGGCGTGCCCGAAGCGGCGGGCGGTCTCGTGGTACTCATCGAGGGTCCAGTCGGTCTCGAGGCCGAGTGCTTCCATCCACAGCGCGATGTCGCCATTCCCTCGTTGGAAGGACCCCAGGAGGCGTGGCAGCCGAATCCCGGCCTCGCCGAATGCCTGCGGCAGCCCCGCCTCGAACAGCAGCGCTTCGCGGCGCCAGTAGCGGAAGTCCGTCTCGTCGAACGACCCCCGCCATCCTGAATCCCCGGTCCCCGGCGACAATAGCTTGAGAACCGCCCGGCCATCGGGATGGGCAACTTCCCAGACGCCCTTGGTCACGCCCGTTCTCGTGCTGTGCCCAAGGCCATGCACCGTGAGATCCGCGCCGCAGCCGAAGATCCGATCGGCCTCGAGGCGCGCCTCGGAGTCCAGGGCGTGAGACGGCATGGCGCAGACGCTACTTGGAAAGGCACGAAGCGCGAACGGATGGAAGGCGCCCATCCCTGGGCAACGGGCCCTCACGCCGGCTCCCCCATTCGTGTCGGCCTTGCTTGATAGGGTCGGGTGTGACCATCGAAGTTGAGCATGGGGATGCTTCCGATCCGGTGGAGTCGGTGCCGGTGGAGTGGCTGACCGACGCCGAGATGACGCCGGAGGTGCAGCGGCTGGACCGTCTGATGTCCCGGGCGCAGGCTCGAAAGGCGAACGTGGTCGCTGCGGCGCATCGCCGCGGAGTTCCCCAGGCGGAGGGGTTCGGCTCTACGACGGCGTGGCTGATCGCCGTCACCGGGGAGCCTCCGGCGGTGTGCCGTAGCCGGGTTCGGGTGGCTTTGGCCCTGCAGCACATGCCCCAGACGACTCAGGCGTTTGCCTGTGGTGATGTGTCAGAGCCCAGGGTGCGGTTGCTGGTCGAGGCGCGGGAGGCGGCCCCGGCGGTGTTCGCCCGTGATGAGCGGCTGCTGGTCTCCCAGGCCTGTTCTCTGTCGGCTCGGGTGTTTCCCAAAGCTGTGGCGCATTGGCGTCGGCTGGCCGACCCCGACGGGGCGCGGGCCGATGCCGCTAAGGCGTTCCAAGGGCGCCGGCTGTGTGTGTCGGCTACCTGGGGAGGCATGGTCCGCCTCGACGGCGACCTGGACCCCGAATCGGGCAGTGTGGTCATGACCGCTATCGGTTCCTTGGCTGAGCCCTGGGCTTTGGACAGAGGGGATTCCCGCAGCCCGGCCCAGCGCCGCGCCGACGCCCTGGTAGAGATCTGCCGCCGGCACCTCGACTCCTCGGATAGGCCCCGCCAAGGTGGGGAGCGGCCGCATCTGCTGCTCACCCTCTCCCCCGCGGAACTGGCCGGCGACGGTCTGGTCGACTTGGACACCGGCTCGATCACCGCCGAGACCGCCCGGCGGCTCACCTGCGACTGCAATCTCACCCCGATAGCCCTCGACAGCCAAGGCGACCCGGTCGCCGTCGGCCGGCGCACCCGAGTAGTCCCCCCGGCGCTACGACGAGCCCTGGAAGCCCGCGACGGCGGCTGCACCCACCCCGGATGCGACGTGCCGGCCCGCTGGTGCGACGCCCACCACATTCAACACTGGGCCCGCGGCGGCAAGACCGAGATGGCGAACCTCAAGCTCCTATGCCGCCGCCATCACGGCTGGGAGCACGACCAGGCGCCGTGCCCCAAGAGGGAATGAGCGCTAGTTGGGGGTCGGCCCCCCGACGGCGGCTTCGAGCAGCGCCGCAATTCGCTTGGCGCGGGTGTCGGGGCGCTTGGCCGACAGCACCCAATACAGGTACTGCTTCCTCTCCGAAGGCGCCATGGCGGCGAAGCCGGATGCGGCCGTGGGATTGGCGGCGAGCGCTGCTGCCAAGTCATCCGGTACCTCCAGAGCCTCGACCTTGTCGAGGATCTCCCAGGAGCCGTCGGCCCGGGCCGCTTCGATCTTCGCCAGCCCCGGAGGTGCCATCAGCCCTGCCTCGATCAGGCGGGCCAACCGCGCCTTGTTCGGGGCCGACCAGATACTCCCGGGGTGCCGCGGGCAGTACCACTGATGGAAGTGCCGCTCATCCAGGCGCCGCACCCGGCTGTCGATCCAGCCGAAACACAGAGCCTCCTCCAGAGCGTCTTCGTAGGAAAGCCCGGCGGCGCCGGAGCCCTTCTTAGCGATGAGCAGCCACACCCCGGCCGAGGAACCATGGTTCTCCTCCAGCCAGCGGCGCCACTCGGCCCGGCTGCCCGGCGCCAGCCGGGGCGCCTCCTCGTAGTGGCTCACCCGCCCGCCGCCTGGGCCATCTCCCTCAGCTCCCGCCGCAGCTCGGAAACCTCGTCGCGCAGCCGAGCCGCGTACTCGAAGCGGAGCTCCCGGGCCGCCTCGCGCATCTCCTCCTCCAGGCTCCGGATGAGCCGCCCCAGGTCCTCG
>JAFGCH010000116.1 GCA_016932695.1 Acidimicrobiia bacterium
CACTGCGGCGGCTCCCACGAGTACGACCGCACCGACGACGAGCACCACCCGGGCTCCCGACGCCCACCCAGTGTGGCCGCGGACCTGGGCGGAGGTCTGGCCGGCCGACGGCGCCGAAGCCACCTACCAGGTGCTGACCTACGACGATGAGACCTTCGTGGTGGCGGCGCGGATCGACTACGCCGTGTCTTGGGAAGGCGGCACATAGGACCGCCTGACCGTGGGGACTGCCGACTTCGGCGGGGAGAGAGCGGCCTTCTGCTTCGACCGGTCCGAGCCCTGGGTGATCCGCTGGTGGGGCACGGAGAGCTTCTTCGCCGACATGCCCGAGGGCCAGGTGCAGAGGGAGTGGCTCGCCGAGCCGGTGGCGGTCGACCTGGGCGAGTTTCCCGACGCCGCCCTCAGCCTCGAAGGGACGATGAACCTGACGTTCTTCCGCGACGTAGAGCCCGAACTTCAGTTCTCCTTCAGCACTAGCGGCCAAGTGGCGGGGATCGAGACGATCGTGGTGCCCGCGGGAGAGATAGAGCGGACCCTGCACATCACCTTCACCGTCGGGGGCGAGTTCGGCGAGGAGCCGGGGCATCCTCCAGACATGTGGATCCACCCAGAATGGTTCCTGGTGAAGTGGGAGAACACCTTCGGCTTCCGGACCATTGAACTGGCGACGCCCTGGGAATAGACCGCCACGCCTTCCAGAAGCCGGCGCGCCGGAGCCCGGTCCGGCGACCGGGCCCCAACTAGTGGAGTGCTAGCGCCGCACCGGTGCCGGTTCCGGCTCCCGAGCCGGAACCGGTGCCGGCACCGTCCCGGGCTCGGCCGGTTCCTCGAGCGGAGCCGGCAGGGGCTCCGGCTCGACGATGATCACCCGCTTCTGTTCTCCGATGTCCATGCTTCCTGCAACCTCCTCGCCTCGCCATCAAGGTACTCCGCCGCCCACCTCAAGGGGTCCCTGCCCCGCATCGGTCCCGACCCGGCACCACCGAACCCGGCCGGGCCCTCCCGCGAGGTGAACAGCGCCTCGATCCACGCCGGCTCAGATCCCCACACCGTCCCCTCCGGACGGAGCAGAACCGCCGCCCGCACTTCGGCCCGCTGCGCCCGGTAGCCCCGTTCGTGCTCGACCACCTTCCCCGTCAGCGCCACCAGGCCGTGTACCAGCGGCCGCGGCCAGGCGCCCCAGGGTACGCCGGCAAGAGTCGCCGCCTCTTTGGAAGCGTAGATGCCACAACGGCAGCCCGGGGAGTCGTGCGGCACCCCGGGGCCGTGTGGGCAGAACGCCTCGAGTCGCGGCTTCGGCCAGAACTGCACCACGCCGCGCATCCCTTGCCGGGTCGGCTGCCAGGTGCGGAAGCCCAGGATGGGCCGCGGCGACCAGAACGGCTCTCCTGGCGCGCTCCCGCCCCCAGCAGGCTCTCGGCTTGCCGGGACGACCAACTCCCGCCGCAACGCCTCCAACTCGGCGATCTCACCCAGCAGGCCTTGAACCCGCTTCCGCAGCCTCTCCAGTTCGAGCCGGCGCCGGCTCAGGAGCACCGACAGCATGTGCCAACGCCGTCCGGTGACATCCCGCAGCGGATCGACGCCTCCGCCGCTGTGGAACCAGTCGCTCGTGCCCTCCTGTTGGCTCACACTTCCTCCTCATCCCAACTATCGCGCCCGCCTGTGACACATCTGCCCCGGGAGGCCGCACTTCACTTAGCACCGTCCCTTGGGGCCTGCTGCGCCGCCCGCCGCCTCTTCTCCCCGACCACGTTGGCGAACAGGCGGGCCGAGGACGAGGCGGCCTCCACCTCTCCCAGGCTGAGGTCGGCGGCCGCGGCAGCGGTCTGGGCATCCCAGGCCACCCCCTTCTCCGCCGCATAGGCGGCGGCCGGCATACGGTGGCGGCGGGTGCGCGTCTCGGTGCGCTGCAAGTAGTAGTGGGAGATCATATGGAACACCTCTCCGGCACCGGCCCGGAAGCTGACCGCCACTGGCGCCTCACCCCAGCGTTCCGCCAGTTCCCGGCTGGAAATGAGGATCTCGACCCGGGACGGATCGAGCACCACGATGGGATAGGAAGAACCCTCGAGCCACCAGATGGGGTCATCGGCCCCGTCCATGACCCCCTTCAGGAAGGGGTTGTTGTGCGCGGCCGCCTGCACCCGGACTACGGCATCGGCCGTGGGGCGCTGGTTGTAGGCCACCGCCCCGGGAAAGGCCGGCTCGAGCACATGGCGTAGCGCCCAGTCGGTGGTGAACAGGCTTCCTCCGGCGGTGACGAAACGCCGCACCTGGGCGACGGCCGCGGCACCGACCTGGCCCGGGCAGTTGATCACCAGCAACTGCTCGGGGCGCAGCGCCACCTCGGCCAGGCGCTGCGGGTCCACGGCGAGGTGCGGCAGGCCCAGGGACTCCAGGACCCACTCCACGTGGTCGTACTGCCCCCGGACCACCACAATGTCCGAGGCGGCCACCCGCTCGAGCAACTCATGGACGTCGGGCATCTCTCGGGCAATGGCTTCCCGCGTGTGCCGTCCTCCTACCTGGTAAGCGCGGCGCCGGCGCTCCGTGCCGCTGTCGCTGCCGGTCATCACAGAACCCTCCCCGCAAGTCGGCAATAGTGAACCATGAGTAGCAGAATAGTACCGCTAGTATAGAAATACAATAGAAGAGAGGCGATCCGTCGCTCTTTACACCATGGGTAGTAGGTTGGCGCCCGCTGACGCAGAAAGGCCGGGCCATGGACATCGAGCACGAGCG
>JAFGCH010000117.1 GCA_016932695.1 Acidimicrobiia bacterium
CACCGGGCGGGCGCACTTCATCACCGAGAGCGGCATCTCGCACCTGGCCGGGCTGTTCAACCGCGAGGAGATGTGGGCCGCCGAGTTCCCCTCCGGCGGAGGCATAGGCAATGCGCGCGCCCTGGCGGCGATGTACGACGCCCTGGCCAACGGCGGAACCCGCGATGGGGTCCGTGTGGTCTCGGAGGAATCCGTCGCCCGCCACGCCGCCGAAGCCCGGCGGGGCCCGGACCTGGTGCTGATGTACGAGACCCGTTACGGCCTCGGCTACCAGTTGCCCACGCCGTACGCCGACTTCGGCCCCAGCCCCGCCGCCTTCGGGCACGGTGGCCTGGGCGGGTCGGTGGGCTTCGCCGACCCCGCCCACCGGGTGGCGGTGGGCTACGTCCCCAACCAGTTGCGCCACGCCGCGCCGGGCGAGGTCACCCGGGCCGGGGCGCTGGTGGCCGTCCTGTACGGGTGCCTGCGATGATCACCCGGACAGAGGCCCAAGCCCTGGATCGAGCCGACCCCCTCGGCGGGTTCCGCGACCGCTTCGTCATCACGGAAGGCGGGCCCATCTACCTGGACGGCAACTCGCTGGGCCGCCTGCCCCGGGCCACCGCCGCCACCCTGCGGCGCCTGGTCGAGGACGACTGGGGCGGGCGGCTGGTGGAGGCCTGGGAGGAGTGGATCGACCTGCCCCAGCGGGTCGGAGCCCGCCTGGCGCCCCTCATCGGAGCCGCCCCCGACGAGGTCATCGTGGCCGACTCCACCTCGGCCAACCTGCACCGCCTGGCGGGAGCGGTGCTCGACGCCTTCCCGACGCGCCGCACCCTGGTCACCGACGCCGCCAACTTCCCCACCGACCGCTACGTGCTGGCCGGCCTGGCTGCCGAGCGGGGCGGGGACCTCCGCCTGATCGGGGGCGACCCGGTCGCCGGCCCGAAGGTAGCGGACGTGGCCGCGGCCCTCGACGACGGGGTGGCCCTGGTCTGCCTCTCCCACGCCGCCTACCGCTCCGCCGCCCTGGCCGACCTGGCGGCCATCACCGCCGCCGCCCACGCCCACGGGGCGCTGATGCTGTGGGACCTGAGCCACTCGGTAGGGGTGGTGCCCATCGACCTGGCCGCGGCGGGCGCCGACCTCGCCGTGGGCTGCACCTACAAGTACCTCAACGGCGGGCCCGGCTCGCCGGCCTTCCTGTACGTGCGCCGCGACCTCCAGGAGCGCCTACGCAACCCGCTGTGGGGATGGTTCGGGCACGCCGACCAGTTCGCCTTCGAAGCGGGCTTCCGCCCGGCCCCCGGGCTCACCCGCTTCCTGGTGGGCTCCATACCGGTGCTGGGGCTCACCGCCGCCGGAGCGGGGATCGACCTGGTGGGCGAGGCCGGCCTCCCCGCGGTCCGGGCGAAAAGCCTGACCGCCACCGCGATGATGCTGGGCCTCTACGACGAGCGCCTCGCACCCCTCGGCGTAGGCCTGGGCACCCCGCGGCAGGCGGAGCGCCGCGGCTCACACCTCGCGCTGCTCCACCCCGAAGGCCTCGCCCTGAGCCGCTGGCTGCGGGCCGAAGGCGGGGTGGTGGCCGACTTCCGCCCGCCCGACGTGCTGCGCTTCGCGGTGTCGCCGCTCTACACCACCTACACCGAGGTATGGGACGCGCTCGACGCCCTGGCCTCCGCGTTGGAGAGCGGGGCCTACCGGGGCTTCGCCCCCGGCGGCCGGGTGACCTGAGCCCTCAGCCGCCCGCTCCCATGAAGCGCTGCACCGCCGCCGCCAGCTCCGCCGGCGCCTCGTCCTGGACGTAGTGCCCCACCCCGTCGAGGCGCACCACCTCGGCCTGGGGCAAGGCCTCCCTCCAGCGCTCGAGCTCCTTCTCGCGGAAGGCGATGTCCTTCATACCCCAGACGATCAACGCCGGCTTGTCGGCCAGGGCCGCTCGCTCGGCCCACAGGCCACCCAGCCAGGGCGTCGCCCCTACGATCTGCCCGGGGAGGGTGGCGCATCCGGTGCGCTCGTCCGGGGTGGCCAGCGCCTTCAGGTACTGCTGGTGGACGGCCGGGGTGAGGCGGCGGCGATCGCCGTAGGAGCGCTTCATCACCACCCGGGCAAAGAGGTTGGCCCGCCGGATGAGGAACCGCCCCACCGCACCCCCCATGATGCCGCTGAAGGCCACGTAGTAGCGGTCGTCGTCCACCGGCCACATCCAGGTGTTCATGATCACCAGACGGGCCACCCGCTCGGGGTGCGCCAGGGCGTAGGAGAGGCCTATGGGCCCGCCCCAATCCTGCACCACCAGGGTGATCCCCTCCAGGCCCAGCGTGTCGATGAGCTCCGCCAGGTTCCGGGCGTGGTCCTGGGGAAGGTAGGTCCAATCCCGCGGCTTGTCCGACAGCCCGAACCCGATGTGGTCCGGGGCCACGCAGCGGAAGGACGGGGACAAGGCCCGGATGAGGTCGCGGTAGAGGAACGACCAGGTGGGGTTGCCGTGCACCATCACCATCGGCGCCCCGTCACCCTCGTCCACGTAGTGCAGGCGGCCCATCTCCAGCCCCAGGTAGTGCGGGGCGAAGGGGTAGGCGGCACGGTCGACCCAGTCGGTGCTCACTTCCCGGCTCCTCCTCTGCGCTCCGGTTACTTCAGCCCGGGCCGATCTCCAGGCGCCGCGTGGTCAGGGACTCGATCAGGTCCCGGTCGGGCTCCACGCCGATGCCGGG
>JAFGCH010000118.1 GCA_016932695.1 Acidimicrobiia bacterium
GCGCCCCATCCGCCGGTGGAGGCCTGGAGATCCGGGTGGAGGGCGACCGGGAGGTCCGCGTCGACTCGCTCGGCGGGGACGGCGGCGGGGCCCCACCCACCGAGACCACGGCGGCGGCCGCCACCGTCACCACCACGACGGCCGCCGACACGGGCGGCCTGCTCGACGACTTCTTCGGCGTGCAGGCAGACAACGTGAATCTCGGCGAGTTCGCCCTCAACCTGGCGCTGGCCGCCCTGCTCGCCTTCATCCTGGGACGGGCCTACGTGCTCTGGGGCTACGCCCTGGCCAACCGGCGCCGCTTCGCCCCCAACTTCGTGCTGGTGGCGGTGACCACCACCTTCATCATCCTGGTGGTGCGCTCGTCGGTGGCGCTTTCGCTGGGCCTGGTCGGCGCCCTGTCGATCGTCCGCTTCCGGGCGGCGATCAAAGACCCCGAGGAACTGGCCTACATGTTCCTCGCCGTCGGCATCGGAATCGGCCTGGGCGACAACCAGCGGCTCATCACCATCTTGGCTCTGGCCGCCGCCATCGCGGTCATCGGCCTGCGCCGGCTCTTCCGCCGGCGCGAGGTGGACTTCAACCTGCACATCTCCCTGGCGACGGAGGGCCCCGGGGCCATCGACCTCACTGCAGCCACCGCCGCCCTGCAACCCCACTGCGCCCGCTTGCGCCTCAGCCGCTACGACGAGTCACCCGCCGGCACCGAAGCCGCCTTCCTCGCCGAGTTCCGGGATGCCGACGCCCTGCGCCGGGCCCGGGAGGCGTTGCGCCGCCTGGATCCGGGCCTGGCGCTCACCTTCTTGGACGACAAGGGTCTCGCATGAGCGCCGACGACCAGGACCTGCGCTACGAGCGCAAGTTCGTCGTCGCCACCCCCGACGCCGGCCTGGTCTACGGACTGCTGCGGCGCCACCCGGCCATGTTCCGGGAGGTGCACTCCGTCCGCCGGGTGAACAGCCTGTACCTGGACACGCCGACGCTGGCCGCCTACGAGGACAACCTGGACGGCAACCCCGACCGGGCCAAAGCCCGGGTGCGCTGGTACGGCGACTTCTTCCGGCCGGTGGCGGACGGCATCCTGGAGATCAAAGCCAAAGCCGGCGCCGTAGGCGGTAAGCAGCGCTTTGCTCTGCCCCCCTTCACCGTAGACGAGCACCTCGGGGCGGCCGCCTTGCTGGCGCTGGCCCGCTCCGTGCCCGGGGTCACCGCGGCGGCGCGGGCCCTCCTCGACGGCGCCGCCTCCGCCTCGGGGAACCGATACCGGCGCCGCTACTTCCTCAGCGCCGACGGCCGGTACCGGGCCACAGTGGACGACGAGATCACCTTCCTCTCCCTGGGGCGGCGGCAGGGTCCCAGGGTCCGAGAGCGCCTTCACGGCAGGGTGGTCCTGGAACTGAAGTACGCCGCCGACGCCGAGCCCGACGCCGACCGGGTCTGCTCCTGGTTCCCGTTCCGACCGGTGAAGCACTCCAAGTACGCCCGGGGCGTTGAGGGCGTCGGGCCGTGAGCCGGCCCGGCGCGGCTTGGTGGCGACGGGACCCGAACGGCAGAGGCCGAAGGAGCCCGAAGGGCGCCGGCCCCGCCTACGCCGCTTCCTGCGCCTGCTCCACCAGACCGGCAACCGCCGCCACGTAGAGGTCCGCATCGAGCTGGTGGCTGAAGCAGACGTTCACCCGGTGCCGCTTTCCTGCCCGGGTCCGCACCTCGAGGCGCGGGCCGAGCGACACCAGCACCACCCAGAGCCCAACGAGGAGAATGGGCAATGCGGCCCACCAGGGGAGGAAGAAGAAGGGCAGGGCGATGCCGGCGAGGCCGGCCAGGAAGGAGACCGGGCGTACCGCTCGTCCCAGCCGGGTCGATTCGACCTCAGCGACCGGCACCTCGACCCGCCGGGCGCCGGCGGGGATGATGCCCAGGATCGCCCGAGGCACCTTCCACCGCAGCCGGCCGTCGCCGGCCCCGAGGTCGGCCCGCAGGTAGCGCACCAGTCCGTGCACCGGCAGCGTCATCGGCGGGAGCCACCCCGGCCCTTGATCACGGCTCGGACTCACCATCCCCTACCCCTTCCTCGAGGTGCGCCGGCAGTCCCTCCGGCGACGGCAGTGAACCACGAGCGGGCTCCCTAAGAGAAGAGCCCTCCGGCCCGGAGCCGGAGAGGCCCTCCGGCTCGTCATCCCCAGAGGTCGATCTGGGGCAGCCCGGCGACCCCGAGGGCCTCGTTGAGCTCAGCGCAGTGGTAGACGTCGTGGGCGAAGACCCGCTCGATCACCCAGCCCCGGGTGTGCACCCACTCCTCGGTGCCGAAGGTGCGCCGGATCTCCTCGCCGAGCATGTCCACCGTCCACCGGTCGAGGCAGCCCTCGACGATGCCGAACGTCGAGTCCAACGCCGCGGCGAGCGCCTCTGGCCCGAGCACGTGCTCCAGGTCCTCGTCGCCCGGGCAGGTGTGGAGGGCGTCGGGGAAGGGGGTGGTCTCGGCGCCGGGCTCCCCGGCGAACCCGCAGAGCCAGGAGACCCGCTGGCAGGCGGTGTGGCCCACCGTGGCCCAGAGCGGCCAGCGCCCCGGCCCCGGGCAGACGGCCAACTGCTCCTCGGTAAGGGCGGCGACGGTGTCGCGCAGGGCCCGGTTGTACCGGGGCCAGGTGCCGTACACCGCTCGCAGGTTCGGGCCGCTCACGGCGACAACCGTAGCCTCAGCTCGGCAGGGCGCCGTGATCGCCGCGCCGGGCGGCCGAGGCCCCCTCCCGGTTGAGGGCGGTCATCACCCAGTAGTAGGCGATCGACGCCCCGAGGACGGCGTACGTGTAGGCCGAGCCGATGTAGCCCAGCCCGGCTCCGGCGCCGAGGACGACCAGGATCCCCAGAGCCGACCAGTTCTCCCGCCGGATGAACCCATCCTGCAGGCCCGGGTCCACGAGGCGGCGCCCCCTCGCCCCGTAGGCGAACATGCCGGCGCAGGCGGCAGCCGCCAGCCAGATGCTGCTCCCGTAGATGATCGCCGCCAGGCGCTCATCCGGGTTCGAGGTGACCAGCGCCGAACTGAACGGGGTGATCGACACGGTGAAGAGGAAGAGGATGTTCAGGGTGAGGAGGGTGCCGTCGGCCCGGCGCACGTAGCGGAACACGCTGTGGTGATAGAGCCAGAGGATGCCGACCACGAAGAAGCTCACCCCGTAGCCGAGCAGCTCCCGCCACATGCTGCGCAGCTCCGGCCAAAGGCCCTCCGAACCGGGGATCTCCCTCACCACCGGCACGGTGAGCTCGAGCACGAGCAGGGTGATGACGATGGCGATGACACCGTCGGTGAGCGCCTTCAGCCGGTCGGTGGGGAACGTGGTGGCCTGGTCTGTCATTCATCGACTCCCGGTATGCCTTTGACTCCCGAGGGGTTCAGCCGGACGGCGGTGTAGTACACCCGAGCCGTCGTGTCGCATCCGATGCGGAAGATGGCCGGCACGGCGGCGCAGCGCACTCGCATGTCGTAGAGGAACCCGGCATCCACCCGGTCCTTGTTGTCCACGTGCCAGGTGGGCACGTCCGGGGCATCGATGTCCTTTAGGTTCCGCCAGCCAAAGTCGTGCCGGTTGCAGGCCAGGGTGAAGTCGAACGGGCCCCGGCCCAGCACCGGGGCGGAGCAGCCGTCGCTCTCCCAGACCAGGTACTCGGGGCGGGGCTTGGCCGGATCCGAAGGCGGCCCGTCGTAGCGGAAGTCACCCTCGAAGCCGTCGGTGCCCGAGATGGGCTCGTCGAGGCGGGTGTCGATGTCCACGCACACCGTCTCCAGCGCCACTCCCTCCACCAACTCCCCGAGGATCGGCTCGGGGACCCGGCGGCACACGTCGGCCGCCGGTGGGTTGGGCCCTACCGACCCGCTCATCCAGAAGGCCAGGCCGATGATCAGAGCCAGCCCGCTGAGCAGCCCGAGGAAGACCACCCGAACGATCCGGAAGGCGAGCGAGTGCTTGCGCCGCCGCTTCGGGGCTTCGGCCGACGCCGGCGGCTGGGCAGAGGGAAGGCCGGTCATCTCGCCCCCACGGTGAACTCGAACTCGTACAGCTCGCCGGGCACGCCCACCGTATGCCGGTCGCGGTGGACGACCGCACCGCCCACCTGGACGATGAGATCGAAGGCCTGCTCCCCCTCGCCCAAGCAGTCCGCGGTGTAGGCCACCACAACGAGGTAGGTGCCCGCCGGGGCGCCGCCCCTGGGCCAGAAGACGTTCTCCGCCGCCGGCGAGGAGTCGTCGGTGCCGCACGGGAAGTTGGCGTCCCGATCCAGGGTTCCCCCGGAGGCCACGGCGGGGTTGCGGTAGTAGACCCGCTCCCCGGCCGGGTCGGTGACCAAGAGGTCGAGGTCGGCTTTCGAGGTCCAGAGGAGGGTCACCTGCACGTCGCCGCTCCCCAGGCCTTCGGGCAGGTCGGGCGGGCCCTCGGGCTCCCCGGTCGGGGGGATGAGCGCCTCGAGTTGAGGCCGGTTGCGCTCGACGAATACCGGGGCGAGCCGCTCGGCCACCTCCAAGGTGGCCGGGTCGATGGTGCGCCGCCGGCAATCGAAGTCGTCGGCGGCGATCCGGCGCTCCTCCTCGGCGAGGGCCCGGGCGGCCTCGCCGCTCAACTGGGAGAGCCGTCCGGCGAGATCGGCCATCAGGTCTTCCGGAGAGGCGGCGGTGTAACCCCGCTCCGCCATGCAGGCCACCCACTCCTCAGCGGCGGCGGCGTAGACCGGATCGGCGAGGGCGTCGGCCTCGAGTTGCTCGATGGTGTAGGGGAGATTCTCCAGCGTGGCGATCGCCTCGGTGAGCGCCTGGTAGCCGGCCGCGGCGCAGCCGCCGACCGGACCCCCGTCGGCGCCGAGGGCGGCGCCGTAGAGGGCTTCCTCGTAGCCCGCCTCCTCCCAGGGGGTGGGACCGTCGCTGCCCAGGACGGGGCGTGGGGTGTCGCCCCCGGCGGCGATCCCGTAGCCGTCTCGGGCCGGGTCGAGGATGCCGTAGATGCTCTCCGCGACCGCCGGGGCGCGGAAGGTGAAGCCCCGTTCCTCCATGCAGGCCCGCACCGCCTCGGTCACCTGCATCTCGCCGGCGGTGCCCAGGAGCCCGGGTTCGCGAAAGAGCGCCGTCGGGTCGTTCCAGACCACCGCCGGGTCGGTGCGCCCGGCGAAGTCGGGGACCCGGGTGATCGCCCGGTACGCCAGCCCGGTGACCAGGGCGGCGAGCACCGTGGTCCCCAGCCAAATCCAGAGGAGGGTCTTCCTGGTTCGGTCCATGGCGTCGGCCGAAAACTACCTGCTCGCCCGGTCCTGCGCCGGGGCGTGAGTACCCCGGCGTCGGCACGGCGGGACCGCGGAATCGGGCGTCCACCCGGGACGCCGCCGTTTTCCCCACCGCCCGACTCCCGCCCGAGGCTCACCGTCGCCTCGTCGCAGGCCGCCGGCGAACGGCGAGCCGGCGGCTGGGCCACCGTGATACCGACGCTCGGGATGTCGCCCCGGGGCAGTTCGACGTGGCCGACGTCGAGCGGCAAGGCGGTGAGGCCCCCGCCGGCGCAGAAGCCCGCAAGATCGCCCCGCCCTACCCCCGATGAAGGAGAAACCCCCTGCCATCAGGGGGTTTCTCTTGTAGCGGGGGGAGGATTTGAACCTCCGACCTTCGGGTTATGAGCCCGACGAGCTACCTGACTGCTCCACCCCGCGTCGTACCTGGCATCTTACCCCTTGTGCCGGGGAGGGCAACAGGGAGCTCACGGCACCAAACCCAGCCGCGCCGCCGCTGCCGCCAGCGGGCGATCGAGGGTCCAGATCGTGGTGCCCGCGATGAGCACCCCGGCCAGGAGATGAGCGTCCACCCAGCCGATGCCGGTACCCGCCAAGCCGTGCCGCTCCACCAGGTGAAGCACCTCGTCGTGCTCGGCCACCGGGACGGCGGGCAGGGCCTGGAGATGCGCCAGCGTTGCCTCCCGCCAGCGCAGACTCCCCAGCGCCAGTTCGCCGATCACGAAGGGGTGCGTCTCCACCGCCCCCACTTCGAGCAGGGCGGCCAACCGAGCGTTACCCCGCGCCAGGTGATCCACCCACACCGCGGTATCGACCAGCATCAACTCACCGGCCGGCGGCGGCGGGGAGCCTTCAGCCCCGGCTGACTGCCGCCCAGCGCCGCCAGCCGGCGAGCGCTCTCGCGGGCGATGAGCGCCTCCAGGCCGGCATGCACCAGGGCGGTCTTCTCCTCGATACCGGTGAGGCGCCGCGCCCGGGCGATGAGATCATCATCGAGAATCAGCGTCGTTCGCATGCATATGAGTATGCGCTCCTATTCACATCAGGTCAATGCGCACCGACCCCTCGCCGCACCCGGGCCGCCGGGTCCTGGCGGTAGAACCCGGCCAAGGCGGCGTACAGCTCCGGGCACTGCTCCTGCAGCGGCACCGGCAGGTCGAAGAAGGCCTCGGTGGCCACGGCGAAGAACTCCACCGCGCTCTGCGCTCCATAGGCGTCCAGCAGGGTGGGCTCGCCCTCCTCGGACTGCCGCCGCAGCCGGGTGAACTCCCGGGCCAGCACCTCATCCAGGTGCCGGCCCGCCGATCGGTCACGATGCAGCGGGGAGCCGTCGGCGGCGCCGTCGGCCATGTCGATCTTGTGGGCGAACTCGTGATACACCACGTTGTGGCCTCTGCCTGGGAAGCGGGCCTGGGCCAGCACCTGGTCCCACACGATCACCATGGGGCCGTGCAGCCGCGCCTGGCCGGCCAGCGCCGCGGGCGCCTCGGTCACCGCCCCGGCCAGCAGCGGCGACGGCTGCGGCCCGGGAGGGGTGACGGTAGAGGGGTAGACGATGATGCTGTGGACGTCCCGGTAGTAGTAGCCGGGGTCCTCCAGGCCCAGCAGCAGCAGGCAGGCCTGGGCGGCGATGGTGACCCTCATCTCCTCGGTGACTCGCATGCCCCGGGCTCCCTCGAACTCCCTGTCCACCACAAAGACTTTGATCAGCTCCTCGAGGCGGGCCCGCTCGTCATGATCGAGGAACCGCCACTGGGCCACCCGCGCCTGTAGTAGAACCCGCCAGGCCGGCGGGAATGGGGCCTCACGCGCCTTGCGGCGGCGCCGCTGCCGGGGGGTTTCGAAACGCACGGGAACCAAGCCTAGGTCGGGCGTTTGCCCTCACCGCGGGCGACTCCGTCGCCCGCGCCTCTCCCGGCGAAGCCGGGAGAGGGTTGGGGTGAGAGCGAAACCGCGACTGAGGCCTAGCCCCCCAGCAGATCCACCGCCTGCTGCACCAGCGCCTGGGCCTCGGCCACCTTCTCGGCGTAGCCGGCCAGGTCGCCGCTGCGCAGGGCGGTGTCGGCGGCTACGAAAGCCGCCTGGGCCTGGTCGAGCAGGGACCGCACCTGGTCGGGGACCTCGCCGCCGCCCGGGGTGGTAGTCGTGGTGGAAGTGGGGGTGGTGCTCTCGCCGAACACCGCAGTGAGCGCTTCGGCAAGGGTCTCGCGCATCACGATCTGGTTGCCGAACACCACCACGGCCCGCTTGAACTCGGGGATGGCGGAGCCGGTGGACCCGCTCTCCTGGCGGGCCTGCAGGTAGATGGGCTGCACGTACAGCACCGACTCCTCGATGGGCACCACCAGCATGTTGCCCTGCACCACCTCGGAGCCCTCCCGGCCCCACAGGGTGAACTGGGCCGACACCTCCGGGTCCTGGTTGATGCGCGCTCCCACCTGCCCCGGGGCGTCCACGAACGAGTCCGCCGGCAACTCGAAGCTGATCAACTTGCCGTAGTCGTCGGGGTCGCCCTTGGCCACGAGGAACGAGACCATGTTGGGGCGGGCGGCAGCGGTGAAGGCCTGCAGCACCAGGTAGGAGAGGTCCTGCTCCTCCGGGAGCCGCATCAGCAGGTAGTAGGGCGTCATGGGCCGGCTATCGGCGGCGTAGGCCACGCGCAGCGCCTCCCGGGGCGTAGTGGAGGGGTCTTTGGCCACCTGCCACAACAGGGTGTTGTTGAAGAACACCCGCGAGTCGGTCACGTGGTAGCGCTGGAACATGTCCCCCTGCACCCGGAACAGGTCCTCGGGGTAGCGGAGGTGCTGCTGCAGCGTCGCCGGCATCTCGGCCATGGGGGCGAACAGGCTGGGGAAGATGCCCCGGTAGGTGGCGAGCACCGGATCGGTTTCGTCGACCACATAGAAGGTAACGGTGCCGTCGTAGGCGTCCACCGTGGCCTTCACCGAGTTGCGCACGTAGTTGAACCCGTTGGGCAGGTCGGATTTCTGCGCGTTCAAGCGGCTGGTGAAGGCGGGGGTGCTGTAGGGGTACCGGTCGCTGGTGGTGTACAGGTCGATGAGCCACACCAGGTGCCCGTCGACGATCACGGTGTACGGGTCGGCGTCGGCGTACAGGAACGGGGCGGCCTTCTCGACGATATCGCGGATGTTGCGCACCATCAGCACCTTGCTGTCGCCCGTGATCTGCCCGCTGATCAGCGTGTTCAGGTCGGCGAAGCGCAGGCCGAAGGCGGCCCGGCGGAAGAAGGAGCCCATGCGGATGCCGCCCTCGCCGTCGTAGGAGTTGAAGGCAAAGGAGGCCTCGCCCTGGCTGGTCTCCAGCGGGTAGTCGACCTCCTGCTCCTTGGTGCCCACGATGACGAAGTTGGCCGAGCTGACCGCCTCCCCGAAGTAGATGCGGGGCTGGGAGATGGCCAGCACCTCGGGCACCGTCGCGTCTTGGGCGATGTCCTTGACCAGGAAGGCGGGCTGGCCCTCGGGAGTCACGCTGTTGGCCGGGCTCACCACCGCTCCGTAGCCGTGGGTGAACACCAGGTGGCGGTTCACCCAGCCGGCGCCCGGCAGGTTGGCTTCGTCCAATTCACGCGGCGCCAGCATCACTTGGGTCACGTCACCGTTCAACGGGTAGCGGTCCACGTCCACGTCGTCGAACTGATAGAAGGGGCGCAACTCCTGCAGCTGGCGGTAGCTGGTCAGCAGCACCGTGGGATCCCACAACCGGATGTTGTCGATGGTGGGGGTGTTCAGCAACAGGTCCTCGGCGGTGAGGGCCTCGTCGGCGGCAAAGGAGCGCACCTCCACCTCGCCCAGCCCGAAGGCGGTGCGCGTGGCGGCGATGTTCCGCTCGATGTAGGGCAGCTCCTTGTTGATCTCGTCGGGCTGCACCGAGAAGCGCTGCACTGCCGCCGGCCAGATGCCGCCCAAGGCCACCGAGGTGACCAGCCACAGGCCCACCGCGGCCGCCGGCAGCACCCAGCCCTTCATGCGGATGTTCACCAGCAGCAGCAGCGCGGCGAAGAGCGAGATGAAGAACAGCAGCCGCAGGGCAGGGAGCCGGGCGTGGATGTCGGCGTAGGTGGCGCCGAACACCGCCCCCCGCTCGCTGTAGAGCAGGTCGAACTGGTCCAGCCAGTAGCCCACCGCCTTCAGCGTGGCCAGCACCGCCAGCAGCACCGACAGGTGGATCTTGGCCCCGGGCGCCACCCGCAGCCCGCGTGAGTGCACCCGGATGGCGCCGCTCAGGTAGTAGAAGGCCGCCACTATCAGAGAGGTCACCACGGTGAACTGGAAGACCCAGCCGAATAGGTCGCGCCAGAAAGGCACCTGGAACACGTAGAAGCCGATGTCTCGATTGAACACCGGGTCGGTCGCCCCGAACGACTGACTGTTGGTGACCAACAGCCAGTTCTCCCACCAGCCCACCGTGCCCAGGCCGAGCACCAGGCCGAAGAACCCCGACACCCCCAGCAGCACCCACCAGCGGTGGGAGGAGGCCCAGGTCCGGTACCGGAGCACTACCTGTTCGCCCGGCCCGGGGGGCGCCAGTTGCGGCCCCACCCGCTGCGCCAGCCAGAGATTCCCCAGGACGAGCCCGAAGGCCACCACGATGCCGATGACGGCCAGGACGATCTTGGTGAAGAGCAGGGTGCGCCACACCGGGGAGAAGCCCACCGAGTCGAACCACAGGTAATCGGTCCAGAAGTTGGCCAAGCCCCGAAGGCTGAAGAGCAGCAGGAGCAGCGCCACCACCACCGCCACCAGGATCCGGCGGCCGTGGCCGAAGCGACGAGGGCGGGCGGGGACGGCTGGGGTGTCTTCGCGCTCGATCATGAGTCGGCCATGGTACCGGGCCGAAGGCGGTGAGGCTCTGCCAAACGGCGGCGCCTGCGCCCTTTCCCGCCCGCCTCGGGCGGGAAAGGGTCTGTGGTGAGGGCAAGAGCGCGACAGAGGCCTGGTTGCTGTTAGCCCTCACCGC